>NZ_CP120863.1:597500-905000 GCF_026191725.2 Roseibium porphyridii | reverse complement strand
TTGCCCGGTCCGATAGCGGAAGCTACATCAAGGCCAAGGAGCCGAGCACCTTTTTGGCTGGCGCGTTCGAGGAAGCGGACCGCGTTTCATACGGCGGTCCGACACCGGCCATTTATGACAGTCTCTATCAGACTGCGCTCGAACAAGAGCTGCCGGAGGAAATCATCAACGATCTGGTGCGGATGTTCTCTTTCGACGTCGATTTCAACGCCAGAGTGCAGCCAGGCGATGCGCTGGAACTGTTCTTCACCCAGTCCGACGCAAATGCGGCGCCAAAGATCCTCTACGCTGCTTTGAATACTGGCAACACCAAGCGAGAATTCTATCGCTACCGCACACCCGACGACGGCATCATGGACTTTTATGACAGCTCGGGTCAGAGCGCAAAGAAATTCCTGATCCGCAAGCCGCTCAATGGCGGCAAGTTCCGGTCCGGTTTCGGCATGCGCCGTCACCCGATCCATAAATACACCAAAATGCACCGTGGCGTGGACTGGTCTGCACCGCGCGGCACGCCGATTATGGCAGCAGGCAATGGGACGGTCCAAAAGGCCGGCTGGAGTTCAGGTTACGGACGCCGGATCGAGCTGCGTCACACTAACGGCTATACCACCACCTACAATCACATGACCGGCTTTGCCAAGGGCGTGCGCGAAGGTGCGCGCGTGACCCAGGGTCAGATTATCGGGTATGTCGGCTCAACAGGTCTTTCGACCGGGCCTCACCTGCACTACGAAGTTCTTGTCAACGGGCGTTACATGGACCCGATGCGGATCAAACTTCCCAAGGGCCGTACCCTCGATGGCGAAATGCGCACAGCATTCGAAGCTGAGCGCTACCGTGTCGACACTTTGATTGATCGCGCCCGCAAACCTTCCCGCGTTGCTGCGGTCAACTAAATCCGGAAAGTCTGCTTTGATCAAAAAAAGCCCGCGGATTGCTTCCGCGGGCTTTGTTCATTTCAGCTCGAAACGAAACCTCCGTCAGGCAGCGACGATTTCAGAACCGGCGACCTGAAACAGGAGACGGTCCGCACCTGCTGAAACATCTACAGTCTGCCCATCCATGACATCTCCGGACAACAGTTTTTCTGCCAGAGGATCCTGAACGTCCTTTTGGATAATACGCTTCAGCGGCCGGGCTCCGTATGCCGGGTCGTACCCCTTCTGCGCCAGCCAGCCGAGGGCGCTATCGTCCAGATTCAGCGTGATCTTGCGATCGCTGAGCAGACTGCGAAGCCGCTCAAGCTGGATCGTGACAATATCAGCCATCTGCGACCTCTGCAGACGGTGGAACAGGACGATCTCATCCAACCGGTTCAAAAACTCGGGTCGGAAATGAGATCGGACTGCGCCCATGACTTCATCGCGCACCGCATCCGTATCCTGGCCCTCCGGCTGGTTCACAAGATACTCAGCGCCAAGGTTCGACGTCATGATGATCAGCGTGTTGCGGAAGTCGACTGTGCGTCCCTGGCCGTCAGTCAACCGCCCATCATCAAGCACCTGAAGCAGCACATTGAAGACATCTCCATGCGCCTTTTCGATTTCGTCGAAAAGGACGACCTGATACGGGCGTCGTCGCACGGCTTCGGTCAAAGCACCGCCTTCCTCGTAACCGACATATCCCGGAGGCGCACCGATCAACCGAGACACGGAGTGCTTCTCCATATATTCCGACATGTCGATGCGAACCATCGCGCTGTCATCGTCGAACAGGAAACTCGCCAATGCCTTGGTAAGTTCCGTTTTGCCGACGCCGGTCGGCCCGAGGAACATGAAAGAACCGATCGGCCGGTTGGGATCCTGAAGACCAGCCCGCGCGCGGCGCACGGCTGTCGAGACCGCATGAATGGCTTCTGCCTGACCGATCACTCTCCCGGCAAGAACATCTTCCATCCTCAGCAGCTTTTCCCGCTCGCCTTCCAGCATCTTATCGACTGGAATGCCGGTCCATTTGGAAACAACCTGCGCAATATGCGAGGGCGTAACGGCCTCATCCACCATGGCGTCCTTGTCTTCGGACGCTTCGGCATCGCTCAGCTTCTTCTCAAGATCCGGGACCACGCCATAGGCAAGCTCACCGGCCCGCGACAGATCACCACTTCGCTGTGCAATTTCCAGGTCGATACGCGCCTGTTCGAGTTGCTCCTTGATTTTCTGCTCAAGGTTCAGTTTTTCCTTTTCGCCGAGCCAGCGGTTCGTAAGTGACTGCGACTGTTCCTCAAGTTCCGTCAGCTCTCTTTCCAGCTTGGCGAGCCGATCCTTGGACGCCTCGTCGCTTTCAACTTTCAAGGCTTCACGCTCGATCTTCAGCTGAATGATCCGGCGGTCCAATTCGTCCAGTTCTTCAGGCTTGGAGTCGACCTGCATACGCAACCGGCTTGCAGCTTCATCCATCAGATCAATTGCCTTGTCGGGCAAAAACCGGTCAGTGATGTAGCGGTTGGAAAGCGATGCTGCTGAAACAACGGCAGAATCAGTGATCCGAACACCATGATGGAGTTCGTACTTCTCCTTGATGCCACGCAGTATCGAGACAGTGTCTTCAACGGTTGGCTCGCTGACAAAGACGGGCTGAAAACGACGGGCAAGCGCTGCATCCTTTTCAACATGCTTGCGATACTCGTCGAGCGTCGTCGCACCCACACAGTGAAGCTCGCCTCGCGCCAGCGCAGGTTTGAGCAGGTTCGAAGCGTCCATCGCGCCATCGGCCTTTCCGGCTCCGACCAGCGTGTGCATTTCGTCAATGAACAAGATGATATTGCCAGCGGCTGCCTCAACTTCCGACAGCACCGCTTTCAGGCGCTCTTCGAACTCACCGCGATATTTGGCCCCGGCAATAAGAGCGCCCATGTCGAGCGCGAGAAGTTGCTTGTCCTTAAGCGATTCGGGCACATCTCCATTGACAATACGCAATGCGAGCCCTTCAGCGATTGCCGTCTTGCCTACGCCTGGCTCACCGATCAGAACGGGGTTGTTTTTGGTCCGTCGAGACAACACCTGGATCGTGCGACGAATTTCCTCATCGCGCCCAATAACAGGATCAAGCTTACCGTCCCGGGCAACCGCCGTCAGATCTCGGGCATATTTCTTAAGAGCGTCATACTGGTTTTCTGCCGTTGCGCTGTCCGCGGTCCGACCCTGACGCAGCTGATTGATCGCTTCATTCAGACCGTTGGGCGTAACGCCGTGACGTTTCAACAGCTTGCCGGCTTCACTGCCACTGTCCATGGCAAGCGCCAGCAACAATCGCTCTACGGTAACAAAGCTGTCACCAGCTTTTTCGGCAATCTGTTCAGCCTGTTCAAACAGGCGCGCCGTCGCCTGGCCCATGTAAAGCTGACCTGAGCCGCCTGAAACCTTGGGCATTTTTTCAAGCACGCCTTCAAGGTCACCTTTCAGCGCCTTTGACTGACCGCCTGCCCGATCGATCAGTCCGCTTGCCATACCTTCCGGATCGTCCAGAAGCACTTTTAGTATGTGTTCGGGAGTAAACTGCTGATGACCGCGCCCCAACGCAAATGTCTGAGCGGACTGGACGAAGCCACGGGCACGCTCAGTGTATTTTTCAAAGTTCATATTCAACCTCCTATCCGCCCGCACCACCCGAAGCGTGGAGAGCGTCTTGGGATCCGGACCCTGCAATCAGGCATCCGCACAGTTATTTTCGAACTGCCACTCATATATAGTGTTGCATTTTCATCACAAAAGTCCCCTGTGACAAAATCCGCAGACAAAAGAAAAACGGCGCTCCAATGAAGCGCCGTTCCAAGAGTTCTATTGTCGTCAGTGGTCTATTCGCCAGCACCGGCTTCTGCAGAAGTTTCTTCCGTCGCTTTGGGCCGGCGAGTGCGCGTTGTCCGTCGCCGTGGCTTCGGCTGCTCTTCTTCAGCACCCTCTGCAGTTGCCTGTGGCGCGTCCGCGCTGGCGTCAGCTGAAGCTTCGGCAGTCGCGTCATCGCCAGCACTCCGGCGAGGAGCGCGCGACCTAGGCGTACGGGCACGTCGGCGCGGCTTTTCTTCCGAGTCGGCATCGTCGGCTTCGGCCTTCTGACCGGCACCATTGACTTTGCCTTCCTGGTCGATCACCGGCATGTCCTCGATAAAGGGCTGCGGGCTGTTTGCATCGACAACGTCACCATCAGCAGAAGCTCGTTCCTGCTGCGCCGGTCTTTCCGACCCGTTTGCAGGGCCGGAACCATTGGCCTGAGTGGCATCAGGCGCATCTTCGTTTTCGTTGCGAGCTTGTTGCTGCTGTTGTGCGGCAGGTTGCTGCTGCGGCTGCGCTGCAGCCACGATACGCTGATAGTGCTCGGCGTGTTGATTGTAGTTCTCGAACATCACACGGTCGCCGGATGCCTGAGCATCGCGTGCAAGCTGCTGGTACTTCTCCGCAATATGCATCGCTGTGCCACGGATTTTCACATCTGGACCGTTAGACTCATAAGTCCGGGTTAACGGATTAGGACCTTTGCGGCCCCTTCCGCGCATACGCTTATTGCTTTGATTTCCTGGTCTCATCCTGCCGTTTTCTCTTGCGGAACGGCGGTCAACTGTCGCTGACCCAACATCGGAATTGTTTAAAACCGACACGAAATACATCACCGAAACCAACAATGCTGGTTAGCGGCTGTCATTGAAAACATACGCAGCGCGTTAAAGGCCACTGGCCAACGCGATTGTCTTTTTCCTCGACAGTCCGAAAACACCGGATAGTCCGATACGCAACGGATTCCTTGGCGCTAAATTTGCGTCAGTCCCCACGCTGCCGGATGCGTTATGCCCCGCTGAACGCTGATCACATCTCCGGTCTCGGCAACTGGAACCTAACCGTTTCCGTCGAGTTTTCCAAGTGCTTTTTCGCTATTGGATCAAAACCGTAGAATTATCGCCTGCAGGCCAGCAGCACTCGGTCGTTTCCAGAAAGATCCTTAACGATTTCAATTGCTCCAAAGCTATGATGACGCAACCGTTTTTCAACGGCGTCGGCTTGATCGAAGCCAATTTCGAGTGCGATTCGCCCTCCTGACCTGAGAAGCATTTCGGCTTGCGCGATGATTCGCACATATCCTTCCAATCCGGATTCGCCGCCATCAAGAGCCAAGACAGGATCGTGCTTTGTGACTTCCGGACTTAACCTTACAAGATCTTCAGTACGGATATAGGGCGGGTTGCTCACCACCCAATCGAAGACGCCGGATTTCGCACCTTCAAGCGCGGATGCATAATCTGAACAAAGTGGCAAAAACCGATCAGATACCTCATGCAGCTCTGCATTTTCCGAAGCACATAAGAGCGCTTCAAGGGATAGATCGACGGCAACCGTCCTGGATCTTGTCATTTCCGCAAGAAGCGTCACCGCAATGGCCCCGGTTCCGGTACCGATATCGCAAATCAACAGCTCCTCGCTGGGAACGCTCAGTGTGATCACCGCATCGATCAGAACTTCTGTGTCAGGCCGCGGTTCCAGCGTTGCCGGGTTCATGAGAAACCGCCTGCCGTAGAACTCTCTTTCCCCCAGGATCCGCCCGACCGGCATGCCGGCAAGGCGCTTTGCGGCATGAGATTGCGCTGTAGCAGAATTCGTATCGCTTACCGGATCGTCGCCACGCAGCATCAAATCAGAGATCGAGATTCCCAGTGCAGCGCTCACCAGCAGTTTCGCGTCGAGTGCAGGCAGGTCCAGTTCTGCATCCCGAAACATGTCGCGCACCTGCCGATAAAGCTGGCCGACTGTCATGGTCAGGCTTCTTCCGATGCCAGCAGATTTGCCTGATGATCCACGATCAACGCATCGATCACTTCGCCAAGGCCTTCACCCGCAACGATCTGATCCAGCTTATAGAGGGTCAAGCCGATGCGGTGATCGGTGACACGCCCCTGGGGATAGTTGTAAGTCCGAATTCGCTCCGAGCGGTCGCCGGACCCGACCTGAAGACGGCGAGCCTCAGTACGTTCGCTAGCAGCCCGTTCCCGCTCTTCATCATATATGCGAGCCCGGAGCAACTGCATCGCCCGAGCCTTGTTCTTGTGCTGAGAGCGCTCATCTTGCACGGCCACGACGATACCAGTCGGCATATGTGTGATACGCACTGCAGAATCCGTGGTGTTGACGTGCTGTCCACCTGCGCCCGAGGCCCTGAAGGTATCAATCCGCAGATCGCTGTCCTGAATGTCGACGTCGACATCCTCCGCCTGTGGCAGCACGGCGACGGTTGCCGCCGATGTATGGATCCGGCCACCAGACTCCGTTGCCGGTACGCGCTGCACCCGGTGCACGCCCGATTCAAATTTAAGTTTCGCGAACACGCTGTCACCTGAAACGGAAGCGATGATTTCCTTGTAACCACCAACTTCTCCGTCACTGGCAGAAAGCACTTCGACCTTCCAGCCCTGGAGTTCTGCAAAACGCTGGTACATTCTAAAGAGATCGCCTGCAAAAAGAGCAGCTTCGTCTCCGCCGGTGCCAGCTCGAACTTCCAGAATGGCGTCATTCGTGTCCGCTTCGTCTTTTGGCAGCAGACCAATGCGTACATCCTGCGTCAGAGTTTCCACTGTTGCTGACAGCTCACTGCATTCCAGTTCAGCCAGCTCACGCATTTCTGCATCCGTTTCCGGATCGGACATCAATGCCTCAGCGTCGGACAATTCGTCTTCCGCCTTGATCAGGGCCCGGATCTTGAAAACAAGGGGCTCAAGTCCGGCATATTCGCGGGATAGTTTGACATAGGCAGCAGGGTCCGGATTCGCCGACATCGTGTGTTCGATTTCGGCAAAACGATCCAGCAAATTATCAAGTTTGTGACGCGCCAGCATACGCGCTGATTCTCCTGAAACCCCAATGCGGGAATGAGTTAAGACTGATCGTGCTAAAGAGCAACATCGGTTTCGGCAGCAAAGCGCTGCAGCACGTCCCGGATGCTCCTGTCATTGTGGCCCGGCTCCAGCCTGGGCAACAACCGAGCAGACAAGCGCCCCGCATCAACGGTTCGCAACATCGCCTTCACCGGCCCCAGCGAGGCTGGAGACATCGAAAGATCTTTAAAGCCGAGTGCGAGCAAGGCCATGGCCTCAAGCGGGCGTCCTGCGAGTTCACCACACAATGTCACCGGGACATGAGCTTTATGTGCGGCGTCTGCAATGGATTTCAAGGCGCGCAGGAAGCCGACGCCCAAAGTATCGAAACGATCCGCGACACGCGTATTGCCGCGATCAACCGCACAGAAAAACTGAAACAGGTCATTGGAGCCGACCGAGACAAAGTCGACACAATCCATCAGTTCTTCAAGCTGATACAGAAGCGAAGGCACTTCGACCATAACACCCAACCGGATATTTTCCGGCGTCGCATGGCCATGTTGCCGCAAGTGTTTCACTTCCTTGTCGACAAGCGACTTTGCCTCCAAAAACTCCTCAACGACCGCAACCATCGGAAACATCAGTTTCAGGTCCCGGCCGGCGGCTGCATGCAGGAGGGCTCGAATTTGGGTTCGCAGCAAGCCTGGTCGATCCAGCCCAAGCCGAAGGGCACGCCAACCCATGGCAGGATTTTCTTCCTGGATCGAACGCAGATAGGGAAGCACCTTGTCGCCGCCGATATCCAGCGACCGGAAGGTCACCGGTTTGCCGCCGGCCGCGTCCAGGATCTGGGAATATTGCTGTTGCTGCTCGCGCATGCGCGGAAACGATGAAGCAACCATGAACTGCAGCTCTGTTCGAAACAGTCCGACACCAGCCGCTCCAGATTCTTCCAGATGCGGAAGATCGACCAGCAGACCGGCATTCATCTGCAATGAGAACTCGACACCATCGCGTGTAACCGAGGGCTTGTTTCTCAGCCTGCGATACTGGGCCTGCCGGCGTGCCCGGAACCGCACCTTTTCCGCATATGCATTTTCCAGGTCCGCAGCGGGTCTCAGATGAACTTCGCCAGTATCGCCATCGACAATGATTGCGTCGCCGCCATCCGCCAGACTGACAATGTCATCCACCAGACCAACCATCGGAATACCGAGCGCACGCGCCACGATGGTCACATGACTGGTCGGCCCGCCTTCTTCCAGCACCAGGCCCCGAATGCGGTCGCGACCATAGTCAAGCAGCTCCGCAGCACCCATGTTGCGCCCGACAATAATGGCATCCTGCGGCAACTCGTCGAAGCCCGGACCGTGTTCACGCCCCATCAACTCACGGATCAAACGGTGTGCTAGATCATCCAGATCGTGAAGTCGTTCGCGCAGATAAGGATCCGTCTGGCGCAACATCCGGGCTCGTGTGTCGCTTTGCACCTTTTCGACGGCAGCTTCTGCCGTCAGGCCATTCTTGATCGCGTCTTCGATTTTCCTGATCCAACCGCGATCATAGGCAAACATGCGGTAAGCCTCGAGCACCTCGCGATGCTCTCCCGTTGCAGCGATTTCTCCACTTGCCAAAAGATCGTCGATAGAGAGCCGCAATCGATTGATGGCAGCTTCCAAGCGGCTTTTTTCCGTGTCCGTGTCTTCCGCAATCAGGTTGGTAACGACGACACGCGGTTCATGCAGAACCACATGTCCAAGTCCGACACCTTCGGAAAGTCCGACACCATTGGCAGTGATCGGCCGTGACAAATCAAGCCCGGTGGCTTTTTGGGCAATCGCCTCCAACTCGCCTGCCGCAACCATTTCGGCGATCACCATGGCCGTTGTTTGAAGAGCCTCAACCTCGTCTTCCAGATACGTCCTGTGGGACTGGTTCTGTACGACGAGAACGCCAAGGGTCCGGCCTGCCCTGAGAATTGGCACACCAAGAAATGAATTATAGGCTTCTTCACCCGTTTCAGGCAGATACGCAAAACCCGGGTGAGCGCTGGCATTGGGAAGATTAAGCGGGCGCGCTTCGGCAGCGATCAGCCCGACGAGCCCTTGCCCGACGCGCAGTGACGCATTGTGGACCGCAGACCTGTTCAAGCCTTCTGTTGCATAGAGTTCAAGAACACCGTCGGCGCGCAAGATATAAACGGAACAGACTTCGGCGACCACGTTCGACGCGATCAGCACAACGATCTTGTCGAGTCGCTCTTGCGCCGTGATTGGCTCCGCCATGACTTCACGAAGCCGGCGGAGCAACAGGCGCGGTCCGGCTAGGTTGCTGCGCATTGCGCCCCCGATTGATCCCGCTTCTTGCAAGTTCCCGTAAGGATCCCGATCAGTGATCTCTTGCAGAAAATGCTATCCGTCCAACCCGTATAGCGAATGGAGAGTCCGGACCGCAAGTTCTGCATAGGCGGAATCGATCAGGACGGAGATTTTGATTTCCGATGTCGTGATGGCGCGAATGTTGATGCCCTTGGACGCAAGACCGCTGAAGCACTGCGCAGCGATCCCGGCATGAGAACGCATGCCAATCCCGATGACAGAGACTTTGACCACGTCGGTCGCCCCTTCAAGAGCCTGAAAACCGATCTCGCCGCGGTTCTCATCCAGCACTTTCTTGGCACGGTCAAAATCACCCTCCGGAACCGTGAAAGTGATGTCCGTGGTCTTTCCGTCAGGAGAAATGTTCTGGACGATCATGTCGACATTGATGTGCGCGTCTGCCAGAGGACCAAACACGGACTGGGCAACACCCGGCTTGTCAGCCACGTCACGAATTGAAATTTGAGCTTCGTCTTTGGCATAGGCAATGCCGGTGACAACCTGCTGTTCCACGAGTTCATCCTCGTCGCAAATTAGAGTACCAATCGGAAGGCCGTCAGCGCCGACCTGAGATGCTTCCGGATCGTCGAAGCTGGAGCGGACAAAGGTCCTAACACCGTGGACCATGGCCATCTCGACGGAACGCACCTGAAGAACTTTTGCCCCTAGAGACGCCATTTCGAGCATTTCCTCGAACGAAACCCGGCCGAGACGCTGCGCCTTGGGAACGATGCGAGGGTCGGTCGTATAGACCCCGTCGACATCGGTATAGATATCACATCGGTCAGCCTTGATGGCCGCAGCAATGGCGACAGCACTGGTGTCCGACCCGCCACGCCCGAGTGTCGCAATGCGATTGTCGGGGGAGATACCCTGAAATCCGGCCAGTACGGCAACCTGCCCTTGTTCCAGGCGCTCGCACAGGAAACCGGCATCGATCTCCCGGATCCGGGCTGCACCGTGGTTCTCATCGGTTTTGATCGGCACCTGCCATCCCTGCCAGGAGCGGGCATTAACGCCCATGTCCTGAAGGACGATCGCTAGCAGACCGGACGTTACCTGTTCACCGGAAGCAACAACCGCATCATATTCTCTTGCATCGTGAAGCGGCGACGCCTCTCGGCAGAACTGGACCAGTTTGTTGGTCTGGCCGGCCATTGCCGAAACCACGACCGCCACCTGGTGACCGGCGTCCACTTCCCGCTTTACATGACGGGCCACATTGCGGATGCGATCGAGATCAGCAACCGAAGTCCCGCCAAATTTCAATACCAGTCGGGCCATACCACTCGTAAGTCTTGTTGTCGTTTCGTGTCGGCGTTGTTACGCCGGATGGATCGGCGCACATCCATACAGTCTGCATTCCCTTGCTGCAACCGCCCATCTCCAGGCATTTGCTGCCGGGACTTGCAATTTTCAGGAGCTGTCTTGAGAAACGCTCAACAGCACATACTGAAAGAGGATCTCCTGCGACCATTCCCCAACTTCCCAAACCCCCTATAACCTTGACAAACAGGCTTGGACTTTGAAACGACAGCGGTCTGACGAGCGGGAGCGGCAAAAGCATCGCTCATGAAAGGAACACCGATGACAAGCAAAGCGCAGCAGACGTCCGGGACGATCGACAGCGAAGAAGTCGCGCGTTTTTCCGCCATGGCGCAGGAGTGGTGGGATCCGGCAGGCAAATTTAAGCCATTGCACAAATTCAATCCGGTACGCCTTGCCTATATCAAACAGGAAGTCTGCCGCCGATTTGACAGGGACCCCAAATCTTCAGACGCCTTCAAAGGCTTGAGATTTCTTGATATCGGGTGTGGCGGTGGCCTTTTGAGTGAACCCATGGCACGTCTTGGCGCAGATGTCGTCGGTGCAGATCCGTCGCAAACCAACATCGAAATCGCGCGACTGCATATGCAAAGTTCCGGACTGACGATCGACTACCGTGCCGAAACTGCCGAGGGGCTTGCTGCGGCAGGAGAGACATTCGATGTTGTACTCAACATGGAAGTCGTGGAACACGTCGCCGATGTTCCTCTCTTTCTTGAAACGACCAGCAACATGGTTCGACCGGGCGGGATGATGTTCGTTGCAACGATCAACAGGACCATGAAGGCCTATGCACTTGCCATTTTTGGTGCCGAATACGTGCTTCGCTGGCTGCCAAAAGGTACCCATTCCTACGACAAGCTGGTGAAACCGTCCGAAATTGAAACCCCGCTGAGCACAGCCGGCCTCAATATCATCGACCGCAGCGGTGTCAGCTACAACCCGTTGACTGACAGCTGGGCACAATCCCGCGACATGGATGTGAATTATATGCTGCTCGCGGAACGTCCTGAGACCGCATGATGAGCGATCCGATCGTCTTCATACCAGGCTTGTTGTGTACGGAGGCGCTGTTCGCACCGCAAATAGCTGCATTCGCAGATCGGCCAATTATGGTTGCCGATCATCGTCACCACGACAGCATTCCGGACATAGCTGCTGCAATTCTGGAAAGAGCTCCTGAACGGTTCTCTTTAATTGGCCTGTCCATGGGTGGCTATATTGCGATGGAAATCATGAGGGAAGCACCTGGCCGGGTCAGCAAACTGGCTTTGCTCAACACCAATTCGCGTGCTGACACGCCGGAGAAGTCGGAACGGAGGACGTTTCTCATTGATCTGACCCGCAAGCGCGGGTTTACGAAGGTGCCGCATTTGCTTTTTCCCGGATTTGTACACGAGAAAAACGAAGAAAATGAAGACCTGAAGTCCGTCGTGGTCGACATGGCCAACGACACGGGATCTGACGCTTTCATTCGTCAACAGACCGCGATCACCCACAGAACGGATTCTCGAAAAAGGCTCAGCGAGATCACTTGCCCCTCACTGATTCTGGTCGGCGATGGCGATCGACTGACACCGCTTGAACTGTCCCAAGAAATTCATGATTGCATTCCAGGAAGTGAACTTGAGGTGGTTCCCGGATCGGGTCACCTTTCCACACTTGAAACACCCGAAGCTGTGACAAAAGCTCTCCAGAATTTTTTGGATCGGCCTTAGCGAAATGTTCCGCCGGTGTAGGTTCGCAGGTTGGGCCGGGATCACATCTTTTTCGAAAAATCAGCAGGCACATTTGATCCGGGTCAAGGATGGCCCCGTGATCCGGCGTATAATGAATACACCTTGGTGTATTCAAACTGAACTGAAGCCCAGGGCCTGCAGCCCACACCATACGTATGACCAGCGGTCAACGGAACTGGTTTGTAAAGAGCTGCAATCGACCAACACCAAAGCGGAGGACGTTTTATGGCTACGAAGCGCAATGCAGGTGCTTTCGATTTCGGCTTCACCATGCCCGAGTGGCCAATGCCCAACTTTTCAAACTGGGCCTTTGCCGAACGCGAAGACCGGATTGAGGCTAAGGCTGTCGCCAGTTTCCAGAAAATGGGCAAAACGGCCCTGACCCATGCTGAACAGGCTTTTGACGATCACATGGAGTTTGTCAGCCATCGCCTGCACGAGGATTTCGAGTGCGCGAAGTCGTTGAGCCAATGCACGATGCCGGAAGAATCCATGGCAACTCTGCAGGCTTTTTACACAAGGATGGCGACTGAATATCAAGAACACTTTGAAAAGCAGGCCGCCCTTTTTCGAAACAGCTTTTCTGAAAATGCTGCGGCCGTAGAAGAGCTCAATGAAACCGCGCTGGAAAGCGTCAACGAACTCAGCAAGGCCGCGGAAGAAAGCCTTGAGGAGGCCAAACCCGCAAAAACGTCCACGAGGCGTAAGGCAGCGTCAAAGACCTAGAAATCGATGTGCGAGCAGCGGTCAGGCTTAGAGCTGAAGTCGAAGCGCGCGCAAAGACATCAACTGGATTGCCGTCAGTTCTTGTCGTCCGGAAGGTCGGGCAGCGGAACGACGGCAATACCCTCTTCCATCAACGCCTCGGCATCCTTTGGTGTGGTCTGGCCATAGATGTTGCGCTCTTCGGCTTCACCATAGTGGATCTTGCGCGCTTCCTTGGCGAAATTCGAACCGACATTTTCAGAGTTTTCAATGATCTGGGCACGCACGACACGCAGTGCCTCGACAATTTCCTTCTTCTGAAGGTCTGCTGGCAAAAGGGCAGAGGTCTGTGTTGCAGGTGTAGCGTCCGCAGGTGCCACAGGTGCTGAAGGCGCTTTACTGACGTCAGTTTGGCCAACGCTTGGCATCACGGGTGCTGAAAGAGTTTCGCGTTTGCGCGCGGTTGAAACCGCAGGTGCCATCAATCCTTTTTTGACTTCTGTCGATCCACATATTGGACAGGTGACCAGGCCTCGCCCGCATTGCGCTTCAAAGTCATCCGAATTGCGAAACCAGCCTTCGAATGAATGGGTGGCATTGCAGACAAGCGTGTATTTGATCACGCAGGTATCTCCCTCAGGCCCTCGGCAACATGGCAATCGAAGGCCCGTTCATTGGCAATCGCGGGAATCCTTCCCCGCGCCTTGGACACAGTCTCAGTTTCAATCTCCGCCAGGATGTATCCTGGCTCATCATCGTCGCGCTCTGCAAGGATGCCTCCCCATGGGTCGACTATAAGGCTGTGACCGTAAGTCTCACGTCCATCTTCATGGAGACCGCCTTGCGCTGCAGATATGACGTAGGCGCCATTTTCGATAGCGCGGGCGCGCTGTAGCACATGCCAGTGCGCTTCGCCAGTCTGCTTGGTAAAGGCGGCGGGTCCCGTCAAAACCTCAGCGCCGTTTCTGGCCTGCGTCCGGAAGATTGCCGGGAAACGGATATCATAGCAGATCGCCATGCCGAACCTGGCAAATGGCAAGTCGGTGATGACTGTCTGGCGGCCCGGTTCATATGTTGCAGATTCCCGCCAGCTTTCACCGTTTGGCAGATCGACATCGAACATGTGTATCTTGTCGTAAGTGGCAAGTATCGACCCATTCGGCCCAATCATGAAGGCCCGGTTTGCAACTTTTCCTGTCTGGTTCAAGACCGCCAGAGACCCAAGATGCAGAAATACACCCTCATCAGACGCCACAGATCTTGCCATGCTCAAGAATGGATCGGCACCGGCATCGAAAATTCGCTCCAGCAGATCCTCACGGCTCCGGACAAGAACATTCGACATTTCCGGTGTCTGAATGTAACGCGCACCCTGTTTCGCAGCCGCCCGGATCAGCTCCTCGGCTGTTTGGCAATTCGCTTTCGGATCCATACCGCTGCGAAGCTGTATACATGCTGCCGTGAATGAGGTCATTAGACCACCTTTGTCGTGAACCCTTAACGTCGAGCGGCCAGTTAATCAGGACGCAAGCATTGCGTCCAGTTTGCCTGCTCGCTCCAGATCATGAAGGTCATCACAGCCACCCACATGCTTGTTGCCGATGAAGATTTGCGGAAAGGTCGCACGGCCATTTGCTTTCTGCACCATTTCACGCTTCAACGAGGGGCTGAAGGTCGCATCCTGTTCCTGATAGTCTACGCCCTTTTTGTCCAGCAAGCGCTTTGCCGCTGTGCAGAAGCCACAAAGTTGACGCGTGTAGATCACCACTTTGGACATTGGATAAGTGTTCCTTCTATCTTCGCGGTTTAATACGTGAAACACGATCTGCCGCCGGAAAATCTCGGCGTTATATGCGACCAATCTCAGAAAACTCAAGAGAGCCCAACTCTCAATGGGGACGCTCAGCGGCAGAAGTCACGTGCGAAGTGATGGATCTGCCAGTGCGAAAGTGAGCACATCCACCGAGCGAGCCCCAGCTGAAAGCAGAGTTTTGCTGCAAGCGCTAATTGTCGATCCGGTCGTCATCACATCGTCAATCAAAACGACGTGACGGCCCTGCAATTGAGTTCCCCGGCGAGGATCAACCACAAAAGCAGATCGGACATTTTTCCTGCGCTCTTCGGCAGACAGCCCCACCTGCTGGCGGGTCCGCTTCCGACGTTTCAGCATTTCCGGTTCAAACGAGCCACCGCACCCTGCGGCTATTTCCTTCGCAAGATCGGCGGACTGGTTGAAGCGACGCGAAACCAGTCGCAGCCAATGCAGCGGAACGGGAACGATCACACTGTCCGGCGACAAGAATTCTTGGCCGTTCCGGGCCATCCAGCGCGCCATGGGTTCGGCAAGCTCTCGCCTTTTCGAAAATTTGAGGGCCAGAACGAGATCCCTGGCCGGCCCCTCGTAGAGCGCAGCGGCCCTGAGGCGCTCAAAAACCGGAGGGTTTGCAATCGCGCGCGGGCTCCATGCTGCTTCCCCCACGTCATAGGAAAACGGAGAACCGAGACGATGGCACCAAGGCTTGTCTATGAAAGGCATTTCCTGCCAGCAAATGGCACACAGCGTGTTTTTTGTGGCAACGCGCGAACCGCAACTGATGCATCGAAGCGGCAACAAAAAATCCAGGGCAACTCCGGCAACCTTCACCGGTAGGTTTCGCAGCTGTTCCCTTGCCATGCGCACAACACACCCTCAAAGCGATACTTGCCACCCGACGTGTCAATAAGAAACATCGGTCCGAAATATTCAACCAGGCGACTCAAAACTCAAGGCTGAAAGTCGCACCTTTGACCTAGGTGTCTTGATACAATATGTGACCCGTTCAACGACAGCTGAAGACAGAATTGCAAGTGACCGACCAGCCTGATCTTTTTGACCGTTCTCTCTTAAGAGCCCGCCGTGCGCGTGCGCTCAAGTCTTCGAAATCAGGCTCGGACTTTCTTCTGCAGGCGATCGCCGAGGATCTTGAGGACAGACTGCATCTGGTCAACCGGCAGTTCTCAATTGCAGTCGACCTGGGTGGTCATACCGGTCTCATAAGTCAGGCGATCCGGAACACTGGCAAAGCTGAAAGACTGGTCAGAGCGGACTTGTTTGTTGCGGATCATCATATGTCACCACCGGACCTGGTTTGCGATGACGGCTTGTTGCCGCTGCGTGACCAGTCAGTTGATCTGGTGATTTCAGCCTTGAGCCTGCAGTTCGTCAACGATCTTCCAGGCGCTCTCATTCAGGTTCGCAGAAGCCTGAGGCCTGATGGCCTGTTCCTTGCGGCCCTTCCCGGCGCTGGTACCCTTGCGGAATTGCGGGACAGCCTGACGCGGGCAGAACTTGAACTCAAAGGCGGAGCAGCTGCAAGAGTGCTTCCTTTTGCAGATACGCGCGATCTTGGAAGTCTGCTTCAGCGAGCGGGATTTGCTTTGCCTGTAACCGACCTCGACACACTGACCGTCAGATACGATTCCATGTTCGGACTGATGGCGGATCTGCGCGCAATGGGCGCAACCTCCATTCTGAGAGATCGCAGCCGATTACCTTTGTCACGGAAGGTGCTGTTTCGTGCAGCAGAGCTTTATGCGCAAAACCATGCCGACGCGGATGGACGGATTCGGGCGACATTTGCTTTCGTGACACTGTCCGGTTGGGCTCCGCACGAAAGCCAACAAAAGCCCCTGAGACCCGGCGCGGCCAAGACAAGACTTGCAGATGCGTTGGGTACCAGAGAGCAGAAGCTCAAGTAGCCCTCACCGGATAGGATGAAACGACAAGCAATAGTTATTTAATGTTGCTGTCCGCGGACTTGATGGCGGTCGAGACTGGCGAGAAAACACCATCACGCAGCGATGTTCCGATCACGGTCATTGAGAGCAAAATGGCGATACTGATCGTGCCGACGATAAGGCCGTATTCGATCAGTGTCGCACCCGACTGGTCACGTCCGAACCTTGCAAGGAGCTTGCGAAACGGTCTCTGACGGTCTGAAACAGATAATTTTCGGCTTTTCATTTCAGACCTCGATACTCGCTGCGCTGCCGCTATACGGCGTCCATCAGATGCGGGATGAGAGGTTCGTCGGCGGCCGGCATCGGATAATCCCGCAACCTCACAGCCCGCACCCATTTGAGTGCCTGACGTTCCTGACCTTGCGGGACACCTTCCCATCTTCGGCAAATGAAAAGTGGCATAAGTAGATGAAAATCTTCGTAAGTGTGGCTCGCAAAAGTAAGGGGGGCGAGACACGCTTCGTTAACCTCAATTCCGAGTTCCTCGTGGAGTTCCCGGATCAGTGTTTCCTCAGGCCGCTCGCCGGTTTCAACCTTTCCCCCGGGGAATTCCCACAGCCCTGCCATGGATTTGCCTTCCGGACGCTGTGCCAGAAGGATCCGGCCATCGGTGTCCACAAGTGCGCAGGCAGCAACGAGCACGATTTTGGTCATTGGCGAAGTGTCCGAATTCGAAACGCCCGACGAAGGCGCAATTAAGCATAAGTGTGACGAGAAGCTGGATATCACCAGAGGACCATCAACTGCGATAGTCACCGTTGATAGCGACATATTCCTTGGTGAGGTCGCAGGTCCAAACGGATGCAGCACCTTCGCCAAGACCAAGATCGACCCGCAGAAGAATTTCCTCGCACTTCATCACCTCTGAAGCAGCTTCTTCGCTGTAGTCTGGATCACGCTCGCCCTCGACAGCCACCCGAATGTCGCCGAACCAGATCGCCAGCCGGTCCCGATCGGCAGGTTCGCCTGCCTTTCCAACCGCCATGACGACGCGTCCCCAATTGGCGTCTTCCCCCGCAATGGCCGTCTTTACGAGGGGCGAATTGGCGATGGCCAAGGCGATTTTTTTGGCCGAAGCTTCATTTTTCGCGCCTTCGACGCGAACTTCGACGAATTTTCGAGCCCCTTCCCCGTCCTTCACGATCTGATGTGAAAGATCGAGCATCACATCACCGAGCGCAGTGCGGAGAATACCGATCCTTGGGTCGTCAAGTGATGTCACCGGATCCACGCCGCTGTCAGTAGCTGCACCGGTTGCGAACAAGAGAACAGTATCGGATGTCGATGTGTCGCTATCGACCGTAATAGCGTTGAAGCTGCCGGGCGTTTCATCGCTGAGAAGTGCCTGCAACACATCCGGGGCAATAGCGGCATCGGTAAAGATGAAGGACAACATCGTCGCCATGTCAGGCGCGATCATGCCTGCCCCTTTTGCAATACCGTTGATAACAATTGTCTTTCCGTCCAGATCAACACTGGCCGTTGCGACCTTCGGGTAGGTATCCGTGGTCATTATGGCACTCGCAGCATCCAGCCATGTTGCTTTGCCCTGGCTGGTCTTGAGGCCCTCCACAACAACTGAAAACTTCTCAGCTGGCAACGGTTCACCAATCACACCGGTCGATGCCAAAAAAACGTCTTCTTCGGCAACATCCAGCGCACCCGCGACGATTTCAGCCGACAGTTTGACGGCAGCCATGCCCTTTCTTCCGGTAAAGGCATTGGCATTTCCTGAATTCACCAGCAATGCCCGCACCGTCCCGCCAGCAAGGCGAGACCGGCACCAATCAACCGGAGCAGACGGGCACTTGGAGCGGGTGAAGACACCTGCAACAGAGGTCCCCTCGGCGACAGTCGCCAGCAGCACATCGGTTCTGCCCTCATATTTGATGCCAGCTTCGGCGGTCGCAAACTTGACGCCTTTGAGTTCCGGCATGTCCGGGTAGGACGTTGGGGCAAGCGGGGAAACGGTCGTCGACATGAATTCGGTCCCGGTCAGAAAGTGTGCTTGTGCTCTAGCCGCAAGCTTGACCGAAGCGCAAGTCCTTTCAAGCGTCGTCAATCGGCGTTTGGCAACAAAAAACCCGGCGGCACAAGGCCGCCGGGTGATCAGCGCACCATTACGGTACTAAAACTTATTCCGTGGCCGGCTTTTCTTCGCCCGGCTTGGCAAGTTTCTCGTCCAGAACTTCAACAGTGGCCGCACCCTTGAGTTCCGCCATCTTTGCTTCGTACCGATCGCGGAAGAGCTGTTGCCGCAATCCGTTGGCAACCTCTTCAAGAGCAGGTTTTTCCTGCTTGCGCTTTCCTTCAAGCTTGATGACGTGCCAGCCGAACTGTGTTTCGACGGGTTCCTTTGTGTAGGTGCCCGGATCAAGCGCAAAGACGGCTTCGTCAAAAGGAGGCACCATCTGGCCACGACCGAAGAAACCGAGGTCACCGCCATTGGGTCCAGACGGGCCGGTGGATTTTTCCCGGGCCAACTCGGCGAAATCAGCGCCGCCGTCCAGCTCCTTGATCAATTCTTCAGCTTCGGCCTTCTCCTTCACCAGAATGTGACGAGCATTGACCTCTTCTGCGCCTTCGAAATCGGCGAACTCCTTATCATAGGCAGCCTGCAGATCTTCGTCGGAAATCGCATCACCTATTTTCTGCGACAAATACGCATTGCGAAGCGCTTGCAGCTCCAGGAATTCCATTTGCTTCTGGAAATCGGGATCCTGATCGAGTCCATCCTGCCGCGCAGCCTGGGCAAGCAGCTCCATGTCAACGACGGCATCAAGCAACAGCTGCCGCCACTGCGCAGGTGGAAACCGTTGCAGTTCCTGGCCTAAGTCTTTGGCAGCAAACGCGAGATCCGCTTCCGTGATTTCCGCTTCACCCACCTTTGCCACCACATCGCCGGGCTCGGCTGCAGACAGCGAAACGGATCCGAGCGACAGAGCCATAAGGGAAACGGCAAGCGTCTGAACAGGCCTGCGCATCGAAATTCGGAACATATGAAGTCCTTTACGTATAGGAACGGTATTCGTTGTCCCTCTATTTAATCGAGGGCGTGGCTACTTTGCGCATTCCAGCGACGTTGACAAGCTTAGAGCCCCCTCTTATCTGTCGAGCGTTCCGGCAGTCAGGCTGGATTGGCATCTTTTCGGCCGCGTTCACCGGCCAGCGCGTTGCGCTCGGCGGCAACGTGGACAGCAATTGAGACGATTTCATGGGCAGGCGCCAGATTGCCAATTGGCGCCGCCTTCAGAGGAAGGACCGCCACATGGCTGGCCTTGGCGCTTTAGCACGTAAGTTATTCGGTTCGGCAAACGACCGGAAGATAAAGACATTTCGTTCAACGGTGGAGCAGATCAACGCGCTCGAGCCTGAAGTGCAGGCCCTGTCGGACGAGGCGCTGCGCGCCCGAACGGACGAGTTCCGCGAGCAGCTGAAAAACGGCGCCAGCGTGGAAGACCTGCTTGTCCCTGCCTTTGCAACCGTGCGCGAGGCAGCCCGCAGGGCGCTCGGCCAACGCCACTATGACGTACAGTTGATCGGCGGCATGGTTCTCAATTCTGGCCAGATTGCAGAAATGCGCACCGGTGAGGGCAAGACACTGGTTGCAACCGCGCCGGTCTACCTGAACGCGCTGACCGGCAATGGCGTTCACGTGGTGACCGTCAACGACTATCTGGCACAGCGCGACAGCGAATGGATGGGCCAGGTTTACAGATTTCTTGGACTGACGGTCGGCTGCATCACACATGGCCTTTCAGACGAAGAACGCCGGGACGCCTACGCAGCGGATGTCACTTACGGTACGAACAACGAATTCGGCTTCGACTATCTGCGCGACAACATGAAACATGACCGCGAGTCGATGGTTCAGCGCGATCATGCCTATGCCATTGTCGATGAAGTCGATTCCATCCTGATTGATGAAGCAAGGACGCCGCTCATCATTTCTGGTCCGCTGGAGGACCGGTCGGAATTCTACAATACCGTCGATGCCTTCATCCCGCACCTGACGGACGAAGACTACGAGCTCGACGAGAAGCAACGATCCGCCACATTTACGGAAGCCGGCAACGAGAAGCTCGAGGGATTGCTCAGCGAAGCGGAGCTCTTGAAGGGCGATTCGCTCTATGACGTGGAAAACGTTTCAATCGTCCACCATCTGCAGCAGGCTCTAAAAGCTCACAAGCTGTTCCAGCGTGACAAGGACTACATCGTCCGCAACGACGAAGTCGTCATCATCGACGAGTTCACCGGGCGCATGATGCCGGGACGCCGCTTTTCCGAAGGTTTGCACCAGGCTCTCGAAGCTCGCGAGAAAGTGCGCATTCAACCGGAAAACCAGACCCTCGCGTCAATCACGTTCCAGAACTATTTCCGTATGTATGGCAAGCTTGCCGGCATGACCGGCACCGCGTCGACAGAAGCCGACGAATTTGCGGACATCTACAAGCTGGAAGTTGTCGAGATCCCGACCAATGTGACCGTCAAACGTATTGACGATGACGACGAAGTCTATCGAACCGTCCAGGAGAAGTTCATCGCGATTGTCAAACTGATTGACGATTGCAAGGAGCGCGGCCAACCGATCCTGGTGGGAACCACGTCCATCGAAAAGTCCGAGCTTCTTGCCGAGCTTTTGAAGAAACAGCATGGCTACAAGCAGATTGATCTGAGCGACCCGGCAGCATTCGCGGCCGCGCAGAAGAAAGACGACGGCAAATCCAAGGTCTTTGCGGTTCTCAATGCCCGTTACCATGAACAGGAAGCGTTCATTGTCGCGCAGGCGGGTCTTCCGGGCGCGGTCACCATTGCAACCAACATGGCCGGTCGCGGTACCGACATTCAGCTGGGCGGCAATGCCGACATGCAGATTGCCATGGAATTGGGTGACATGCCGGAAGGCGCTGAGCGCGAAACGAAGGAAACCCAGATCCGCGACGAAGTCGAAAGACTCAAGACCAAGGCCCTGGAAGCCGGCGGTCTTTACGTCATCGGTACGGAACGGCATGAGAGCCGCCGGATCGACAACCAGCTGCGAGGCCGCTCCGGTCGTCAGGGCGACCCGGGACATTCCAAGTTTTTCTTGTCGCTTCAAGATGATTTGATGCGCATCTTCGGCTCGGAGCGCATGGACACCATGCTGCAAAAGCTCGGCCTTGAAGAAGGCGAAGCAATTATCCACCCGTGGATCAACAAGGCGCTGGAAAAGGCACAACAGAAAGTCGAGGCCCGCAACTTCGACATTCGTAAGAACCTTCTGAAATTCGACGACGTCATGAACGACCAGCGCAAGGTTGTTTTTGAACAGCGCATCGAATTGATGGACAGCGAAGCCATTCAGGACGCTGTCGCGGACATGCGGCATGACGTGATCGATGATCTGGTCGCAAGACACATTCCCGAAAAAGCCTACCCGGAACAGTGGGACACGGAAGGTCTTCAGGAAGAAGTGGGCAAGTACCTCAATCTCGATGTCCCGGTAAAGGACTGGGCGGACGAGGAAGGCATTGCCGACGAAGAAGTTCGGGACCGGCTGCGCAAGTCAGCGGACGAGGCCATGGCCCAGAAAGTCGCCAAATATTCGCCCGACGTGATGCGTCAGGTCGAAAAGGCAATCCTGCTCCAGACACTCGACAACCTCTGGCGCGAACATCTGTCGAACCTCGACCATTTGCGCTCAGTGGTCGGCTTCCGTGGCTATGCACAGCGTGATCCTCTTCAGGAATACAAGACCGAAGCCTTCACGCTGTTTGAATCGATGCTGGCACAACTCCGTCAAATGACCACGGCACAATTGCTGCGCGTCGAACTCGTAACGGAACAGCCCCCGCAAATGCCGGAAGAGCCGGAAATGCACGCCCATCACATCAACCCATTGACCGGGGAAGACGAAATGGCGCTTGCAGGAACAAACCCGGCACCGCGCGGCGAACGCAATCCGGAAGATCCATCGACCTGGGGCAAAGTTGGCCGCAATGAGCCTTGTCCGTGCGGATCGGGCAAGAAATTCAAACACTGCCACGGTGCCTTGGTGTAACCACACTGGAATTGAACTGATTTGGGCCAGCCTGAACTCTTGGGCTGGCCTTTTTCGTGATTTTCCGGCAGGTTGCGCCGAATTCAAACGGCCAGAACATCAATGGAAAACACTGCCGCAGCATCCGTCTACGTTTCCCGACGCGAAAACACTCGCCCAGATGCACCTGTTCTCAGCGTGCTCGTACCTGTTTTCAACGAGGAAGAAGTCATCCTCCACTTCCTGGAGGCAACGAAGCCCGTACTTGAACGCACTGGGCTGCAATATGAGTATGTCTTCATTGACGACGGCAGCCGCGACAACACAGCAGACCTGCTCGCACAGGAGCTGAAAACAGGCCTGCCCGGGCGCCTTTTGGGACTGTCTCGCAATTTCGGCAAGGAAGCAGCGCTTTCAGCTGGGCTGGAAGCTGCGAAAGGCGACATTGCCATCATCATTGATGCAGATCTTCAAGACCCGCCAGAGCTCATTCTTCAAATGCTCGACGGTTGGCGAGCTGGCTATGACGTCGTCTACGGTCTGAGGGTGGACAGGTCGTCCGACACACTGATGAAACGCTCCACCGCTGGACTGTTTTATAAGCTTTTCAACCGGTTAGCGAATATAGACATGCCTGCGAATGCCGGTGATTTCCGCCTGATCGATCGGGCGGTAATCGACGCCTTGCTTCGATTGCCGGAGCGAAACCGATTCATGAAAGGACTTTTTGCCTGGGTCGGATTTCCGTCCATGGCCCTGCCATATGAACGACCGCCCCGAAAGGCAGGCAATGGAAAGTTCAACTATTGGAAGCTCTGGAATTTCGCGCTTGATGGTCTGACAGGCTTTACCACCTTGCCTCTACGCATCTGGTTTTATGGTGGCATGATCATTTCTCTGGCGGCCTTCGCCTATGCTTTCTACCTGACGCTTCGCGTGTTTTTGCACGGCATCGACGTGCCTGGCTACGCCTCGCTCATGGTGGCTTTGTTGTTCTTCTCGGGTGTTCAATTGCTCTCGATCGGCATGATTGGAGAGTATATCGCGCGGCTGTTCAACGAGGCCAAACAGCGGCCGGTTTTTGTTCTGCAGGACGTTATAGAAGGCACCGAACCTCAGACAGCACCGCACGTGGACAAGACCTCTGATGACGCCTGAGCGCACTCGGCAAACGCTGAAGACCGAGACTACGGCTGCCGGAAAATTTGCAATTGTCGGCATCCTTGCGACGCTCACCCATGCAGCTGTTGCCGGCGGACTATTGGAAACCGGTCAGCTTTCCGCTTTTCCGGCGAATATCTGCGGTTTTCTGGTCGCGTTTTTTGTTTCTTTCGGAGGGCACTATTTCTGGAGTTTTGCGCATTTGCGTCAACAGGGTACGGCAATGAAAAGCATGACCCGGTTCCTTGTCATTGCTCTAAGTGGTTTTGCGCTCAATTCAACCGTACTGGCACTCTGGCTTGGATTCACCCCCTGGCCCGATCTCATCGGGTTGATGTTCTCCATCGCTATCGTGCCAGCCTTAACCTTCCTGGGAGCGCGTCTTTGGGCCTTCTCCCATCGAACCGCTGAAACCTGATCTTGTCCACGCCCTTATGCAACATGCCCGCCTCTCGCGCCGCCCTTCTTTATGGTGGCATTGTCTGCCTGCTTTATGCGCTTGTTCCCAGCCTGTTTTTTCCCGGACCACCCTTGGATGTTGTGGAAGGTTTTGCCTGGGGCCGCGAACTTCAGCTTGGATATACCAAGCACCCGCCCATGCAGGCTTGGCTACTTGAAGCGACCTACCAGTTGACGGGAGGATATGCCGGGGGCTATTGGCTGAGCGCGCTCTGCGCTGGGATCGGATACGTCTTCGTCTGGCAAATCGGCAAACGGCTTGGGTTCAGCGATTGGCAAGCGTTCTGGGCCGTCGTTCTGACAAGCGTGACTTTCTACTTCACGCTCCCGATGCCTGAATTCAATCCGAATATTCTGCAGATCCCGGTCTGGACCGGAATGATCTTGCTGTTTCACCGGGCCTTACAAAAAGGACACCTGCTTGACTGGATGCTTTTGGGTGCTCTGGCAGCCTTCGGGTTTTACGTCAAATACTTCGTGCTGCTTCTGGTTGGAACCATCGGCCTCTATTCACTTGTGTTCAAAGACGCCCGGCACCATCTGCTGACCCCCGGACCGTGGCTGTGTGCCATCACCTGCCTGATCCTGCTTGTCCCACATGGTTTTTGGCTCCTGGAAACAGACTTTCTGACGTTTCAATACGCAGCCAGTCGCAGCAAACCTGCGATGCTTTTCTGGGATCACATTTTCAATCCTCTCAATTTTTTGGGAGCTCAGATCGGAAACCATGCCGGACTATTGGTGGTCGTTCTTGCCGGCCTCGGCTTTCACGGCCTGACTCACTTCCTGTCCAAGGTGGAGGAAACATCGAACGAGCGCGACAGGAGACACGATCGATTTCTGCTTTGGTTTGGCTTTGTTCCGTTGACTGTGGTGTTGCTGACTTCGGCTTTGAGCGGAAACGAGTTTGAGCACATGTGGGGAACGCCGATGTTCGTGCTGTCCGGTGTACTTGCCGTCCGGTATTTAGCGCTACCGGCAGCATGGCCCCATCCGAAGAGAGCTCTATGGTCGGCTGGCTTTATCCAGTTTGTCTTTCTGACAGTTCTCTTTGGACAGGCGGTTCTGGAACCTCATTGGAAGACCAAACAATCCAGGATGCACTATCCGGCAAAGGCTGTTGCGCTTGAGCTTGCTGCGATATGGCAGGAAGAAACTGGAAGCAACCTTGCTTATGTTGCCGGTGACATGTGGTCCGCGGCCAATGTCACCTTGTTCGCACCGGAGCGGCCATCAATGTTCTATCTGCACGATCAGGTCCTGAGCCCATGGATCGACATTGACGATATCCAGAAGAAGGGACTGATGATTGTTTGGCGCGGCGAGCGGGACAAACCTTTGAACGAGATCCTGCACCATTACCCGAACGCCGTTCGTCACGGCCAGAGAACCTTTCCCTACCAGACTTCCGGACCAATGCCAGATGCACGTATCAATTGGATAATCATCCCGCCTGGTGCCGTTTCCGAAGCAATGCCAAAATAGTGTTGTGAGGAACCGTGCCCGTCTGGAAACCGGAACAAAAGGTCACTAACCTGACGCCATGATCAGTATGGCTGAAATAGACGGCATCGAGGACTGGCTGATTGACCAGGCACTCGGATCTCCGGACATGGCCTCCATGTTTGCCGAAATGTGCGAGCGATTGCGCCAGTGCAATGTTCCCATCGACAGGTCAATGCTGGTGTGGTCAGCGCTGCACCCGCTCATCGAGGCTGAGCTCGCATTCTGGGAAAACGGTGGCACGGTGCAACACGAACGGATCCAGCACTCGGCCGAAGAAACGGACGATTGGCTGACAAGTCCGATCCGCGCTGTCCTGTTGAGCGGTGAACCGATGCTCCGGCGCCGATTGACCAACCAGAACGCACCGTTGGAGTTCCCGTTGCTCAAAACGCTGTCGGAAGCGGGTTACACCGACTACATGGTGATGCCGACCCAGTTCAATATTCCCTCTATTCCGAGCGAATACCCAACGACGGGCATCATTGTCAGCTGGGCGACACGTCAGGAGGGCGGCTTCTCCGACGAAGCCTTGAAGGCTATTCAGTATATCCAGAGACGGCTCGCGCTCGCAGCCCGAGCAACTTTGGAAGGGCAGATCAGCCAAACCATTGCCGAGACCTATCTTGGCAAGATTGCCGGTGACAAGGTCCTCAACGGACAAATCCGTCATGGCGACGGTGAAACGATCGACGCGGTCATCTATTACAGCGATATGCGCGAATCCACGGCCATTGCGGAAACCCTCGGGCCTGATGCCTATCTTGGCTGGCTGAACACTTATTTCGAAGCAACCGCGGGTGCTGTTTTGCAGCATGGAGGTGAGGTTCTCGATTTCATTGGCGACGCGGTTCTTGGGGCCTTTCCGATAGGCGATCAAGATCTGGAGGAATGCGTCAACCGCGCGATCGCCGCCGCCGACGAGACTAGAAAACGTCTGCAGTCGATCAATCTGAGCGCATCTCAGGATCGACCAATGAAATCCGGAATTGCTCTGTCCGTCGGGTCCGTCATGTTCGGCAACATCGGTGTTCCGCACCGGCTGACATTTTCAGTGATCGGTCAAACGGTTCACGCTGCGGCGCGTGTCGAGAGCCTGACAAAACAGCTCGGTGTCGATGTTCTGATGACCCAAGACATTGCGCGCTTTGCAGAATCCAGATCACAGCCGGTTGGCGCTTTTGAGCTCAATGGGTTTTCTGAACACCAACCACTCTTCTCGTTGACCTGACACATTTCAATTAACAGACCCGGCCGTATCCCGCGTTCCCGGACAGACAAAGAAATTGATCTCATGACAGACCTAAGCCCTTCAGCTCGGCCGCATCTACCGTTCCGCGATCAGGAAGCAACCGCCCGGGACGACGGCGCTCCCATCGTTCTCCTGCACGGGTTCGGTGGCGACCGCCTGAGCTGGCAGAATATTCAGGTGGCTCTCAGCACCAAGAAGCGTTCAATCGCTTTTGACTTGCCCGGCCATGGCGAAGCCCTTGATTGGCCGCGGATCGGCAATGCCGGTGTGGCTGCCAAGGCCGTGACACAGTCGCTTGAGTCTCTGGAATTGCCCAAGGTTCATATGGTCGGCCACTCCATGGGCGGCGCAGTGGCCGCTCTGGTGGCGCTGCGAAACCCGGATCTGGTTGCCAGCATGACTTTGCTGGCACCCGGTGGCTTTGGCCCGGAAATCAATCACCGGCTGCTGCGCCGCTATGCGACCGCGACAGACGCTTCGGAAATGGAAGTTCTTCTCGAACAGTTTTTCGGCTGGGAATTCAAACTGCCGAAATTTCTCGCATCAACGGCAGCTGAAAGCCGCGCGCGACCGGGAGCGGTTGCGACTCTCGAGGCTATTGCCGACGAAATCATCGATGGCCGTGTGCAAAGGACGTTACCAAGGGACGATCTTGCAGCCTTGCAAATGCCGATCAAGGTGCTTTGGGGAACCCAGGACCGAGTGCTCCCAACCCGGCAGGCTCACAAACTGCCTGGCATCGTGGCGACCCACATATTCGAGCGTGTCGGTCACATGGTGCATCTGGAGATCCCCAAGGATGTGACCCGGCTTATCCTTCAAAACGCCGGTGCCTGACGCTTGACCGAACGCCGTGCGTCCTCAAGCGTCGGGTAGCAGGTCGTCACGCCACACGTCGCCGATCACGCGGCGTGCCATCATGTGCGAGCGCGGCGAATTGATGCTGTCGACGGCGATGAGCTGACCCTCCTTGAGGTAGGCAACATAAAACTTGTTGCCTTCCGGAGATCCAGTGAGAACCGTATCGTCATAGCCGTCTGACAGTCCGGCAATCTGCAGCTTGATGTCATATTGATCGGACCAGAACCAGGGCAACGGGTCATAATCGACCTCGTGTCCAAGCAAAGCCTGCGCCGCTGCCTTGGCCTGGTCGATTGCGTTTTGAACACTTTCCATGCGCACCGAGCGCTGATACCGGTTGGAATAAAAACGTGTGCAGTCCCCCACAGCGAATATATCAGTGTCGCTGGTCTGCCCGGTGCCATCCACCAGAATACCGTTGTCTGTTTCCAATCCGGCCTGTTCGGCAAGCCAGTCATTCGGTTCAGCACCAACGGCCACGAGCACAAGCTCGGCAGCAACGACTTCACCGGAAGACAGCTTGACCCCGGTCACAGCATCATCGCCTTCCAGCGCTGCAACGCCAGTGTCCAACTTCAAATCAATGCCCCGCGCCCGATGGAGCGCTGTGAAATAGTCCGAAACGGCTTGGCTGACGACACGCTTCATCGGTCGGTCCTGCGCCTCGATAACAGCAACATCCTTGCCAAGCGACTTTGCAACCGCCGCCACTTCAAGACCGATATAACCCGCACCGATAATGGCAATATGCTTGCTGTTGCTCATCCGTTCGCGAATATCGTCAACGTCAGTGATGGACCGGAGGGTTACGACGCCTTTCTTGTCCGCACCCTCCAGGGTCAGTTTGCGGGCGTTCGTACCGGTCGCGAGCACCAGCTTCCCGTAAGGCAGCGTGTCACCATTTTCCAGGGTTAATCGCTTCCCGGCCCTGTCGATCGCGACAACCTTGGTGTTGGGAATGTGATCGATCTTGTTGGTTTCAAAAAACGCAGGAGGCCTGAGCCACAACCCTTCCGCTCCAATTTCTCCGGCCAAAAATTTCTTTGACAGCGGCGGACGCTGGTAAGGCGGATGCGGTTCGTCACCTATCAGACGCAAAGGCCCTTCAAACCCGCCCTGGCGCAGAGATTGGGCAACCTGGGCGCCGGCTTGTCCTGCACCGATGATGACGATTTGTTCCTGCATTCCGTTCCACGCTCCTCAAGCTTGGCCTTTTGACCTTGCCTTGCCCTAGCATGAAGAACGCCCGCCCGCCAGACGGGCGAAACGCCGCGACGGGACGGTCGCGACGTTCAAAAGACTTTTATGAGTAAGAACAGCGTCAGGCGCTGCGGACGCTTAGCAGAAATTCAGCAACTTCCTGACGGATAAGGTCACCCTGACGCCCGAGCGTCTCTGCAAGCTGCTCCACTTCCGCACCGTTTGAGCGGGCAAGTTCGGCTGCAGAACCGACCGCTTCCATGCGATTGGCGCCTTCGTCGGATCGATCTGAAGCACTAGAGACATTCTGGGAGATAATCTGGACAGCTTCATCCTGCTGGCCAACGGCGGCGGCGACAGCAGATGCGAGACCTTCCATGTCGGTAATGATTTTGTTCACGTCCTCGATTGCCCGCACAGCCTGACCGGACGATCCCTGAATTGCCTCGATCTGAACTGTAATGTCTTCGGTTGCCTTGCTGGTCTGATCGGCAAGCTGTTTCACCTCTGCGGCCACAACGGCAAACCCTTTTCCGGCTTCCCCGGCTCTGGCCGCCTCGATTGTGGCATTGAGCGCCAGAAGGTTGGTCTGGTTCGCGATATCACGGATCAACCCCATGACCTCACCGATACGATCTGCTGCGCCGGAAAGTTCCCGCATTGTCGCAACGGTTGAAGAGGCACTGTTCACGGCCTGTTGCGCGACTTCGGTGGATTTGTTGGCCTGCCCGGCAATTTCTGCGATTGATGCGGCAAGTTCTTCAGCCGAGTGCGCCGCGGACGTTACATTCTCCGCGGCTGTACGCACGGCACCTGCAGCTTCATTCGACTGGTCAGCAACATCGTCAGCCGATTGCTCCATCGACAGAGACGTCTGCTTCAGTTCCCCATTTGCCCTGTCCAGACTGTTAAGTGCGTCAGAAACTGTGCCTTCAAACCCGCCAATAAGTTCATCGAGATGCGTGACACGTTCTTCGCGGCGCTGGTTCTCTGCAGCCTGCGAGGACGCAAGTTGCGCCCTCTCAACAGCGTTGTCCCGGAAAACCGTTACGGTGCGGCTCATGGAGGCGAGTTCAGTTTTGCCTGTCAATTCGGGAAGATCGAGTTCCGTCTGACCACTGGCAAGAGCTTCCATCGCCGTTTGAAGTCGCGCCAGCGGCTGCGAGATGGACTGACCGATCACCAGCGCAATGGCCGGCAACAGAATGAGAAGCGCCAGAATCGTGCCGCCAATTCCGAATGTTGCGATTGAACGGGCGATTGTCAGCTGCGCACCTGCTTCGCGCTGAATATCCATGGCAGCCTTGTTCAATGAGGCGATATGTGGTGGCACGAGTTCAAATAGGTTCTGAAGCAGCTCAAGATGCCCGGCCATATCGATTTTTGCGGCCGTGTAGTCGTCAAACGTGGCCTTGTACTTCGCCATGTTGTCCGACAGCTCTTTCTTGATCGCGTCGGAGATGTAGACCTTTTTGAGCAATTTCTCGAACGCTGCGAACTGAGTGGCGAACGCTTCAACAGCCTCTTGGGTATTGTCCAGCGTAAACGCTTTCTCGGCCAGCTGAACCGCGAGAATGGCGCGTGCAAGCTTCTCAAAGTCCGGCCCACCACCGAATTTCATTTCTTCAGCAAGGCGGTCTTTGACGGCTCCGGTGGTTTCGTTCAAAACGGCAAGATAGCCCTGCGTGCTGTCGTAACCGATCTTTTGCTGTACTGCGTCAAGCATTTCGAACGCACCCATCGTGCCTTCGAGCGTGTCTTTTACGTCGGCAACCTGGGGCGCATAAGGAGCAGCTGTCGGGTTTGTCGAGACTTTGGCAATAATCTGCTTGGCCCTGTCCAGCTCTTCGTTGAATGCCTGGAACTTTTCAGCAGATGGGTGACCGATATAGCGCTCTTCAATGACGCGCAACGCTGTTCCCGATTCTGACAACTCGGCGACTTCCTCTGCGAGCAGAGAACTGTCACTCATCCGCGAGAAGGCAGTATCGAGTTCGCTTTGATTCCAGAAGAAAACGGCGCCGATAGCCAACAGGCCAACGATTGTGAAGAGGCTCAACGCCATGATGCGAACCTTGACCGACAGTCGGGACAAGATCTGAATTGGTGATTGCGAACCGAGGGTCACCGGTATATTTCCTTTGAGTGTCACGCGATGAGCAAATGGTTGGCCATAAAAGCTGATTTACTATTAACGTGATGGTTACCATGTCTGCCCTCCGCTTCGTTTCGATCAGCGGCGCAGGGTCTTCCCATTGAGGCCGAATTGAAGTTTCTCGCCAAAGCCGCGCCGGCTATTTTCGTTCTGCTCTGGTCCACGGGCTTTGTCGGTTCAAAGCTCGGTGCGCCCTACATCGAGCCGATGGCATTTTTGACGCTGCGTTTTCTGGCAGTTATTCCGGTCTTGTTCGTACTCGCCTTGCCATTGGTAAAATCCTGGCCATCGGCTCCAACCATGATTGGCCATTGCATCATCACCGGTATGTTGGTGCATGGAATTTATCTCGGCGGCGTTTTTTGGGTGATCAAGCAAGGCATGCCGGCCGGCCTGTCATCGATCATTGTTGGTTTGCAACCGGTCCTTACAGCTCTCATGGCAGTGGCATTGCTGAACGAATCAATCTCAAGAAAGCACTGGCTCTCCATGGCGATTGGAGCCGCGGGCCTCGCGCTTGTTCTTGGGCCCAAATTCGATCTTGGAGGATCTGGCATTACACCTGTGACGATCGCGGTGGTCTTTGCAGCTGTCGCTGGCATCAGCCTCGGCACGGTCTACCAAAAGCGATTTGTCCAGCAGACGGACCTGCTCGCCGCCACCATCTGGCAATATGTCGGAGCTTTGTTGATTACCGTCCCACTCTCGGCCTTTGAAAGTTGGCAGATAACCTGGTCCGGCGATCTCATCTTTGCGATGGTCTGGCTCGTCCTGGTTCTGTCCGTCGGTGCCGTGCTTCTTTTGATGCTTTTGATCCGGGAGGGAGCAGTCTCGCAAGTTGCAAGCCTATTCTACCTGGTTCCCGTGGCGACTGCGGTCGAGAGTTACTTTCTCTTCAACGAGACCCTGTCCCTTGTTCAGATCGCCGGCATGGCACTGGTTATTGGCGCGGTTCTGACGATAAGAACCGTATCGCGAAAACCGTGACGGTAGGCCGACAAGCTACTTCGCGGCAACAAGCATGTCCTGTTGCTGCTTTTTCCTCTGCCAGAAGCGTCTTTGCCGAGAGATCGCGGCATTCAGTTCTCCACCGAGAATGAAAACCAGGGCGCAGATATAGAGGAAAATCAGTGCGGTCATGATCCCCGCAAGGCCGCCATAAGTCGAAACGTAATTGGCGAATTTTGCCAGATAAGCTCCGAAAACACTGCCTGAAATGATCCAGAGAACCAATGTTGCCAGGATGCCGGGCCAAAGGTCCATAAAGCTGCGTTTGCCGCTCGGCAACAGCCAGTGGGTAATGAAAAGGCCGATGATCAGCAGCGACCCGGCAAGCGTAAAGCGGGCAACATTGATCGACAGGAGGAAGCTCTCCACCTGCGGCACGTAGATCTTGAGCGTCTCGAGCGCCAGAGGCGCTAGCACCACAAGAAAAGTGTAGGCTATCAGGATAGCAGCTCCCAAAAGCACAAGACCAAGACTTTGCAGGCGCAGCAGCACGAAATTTCGCTTTTCCTGCTGACGGTAGGCCCTGTTCAAGGCCGTCCGGAGCGCTTCCACACCATTGGATGAAAACCAAAGCGCTGCCACGGCGCCGAAAGTCAGAAGATCTCCCCGCGGAACGGTCAGCACATTGTGGATTTCACGCACGACAGGCGCTGCGACGCTCTCGGGCCAGGCATCGAACACAAGGTCTGAAGCAGTGTCTGCAGCACCGGCAAATCCGAAGAAACCGGCCAGAGAGGCAATAAAGATAAGCAGTGGAAAGACAGCAAGCAGGCCCGACAGGGCGACATGACTGGCCATGGCGAACCCGTCATCGCTGGTAAAGTGTCCGACCGCATCCTTCAGGACGGCAAATGTCACCAGAATCGTTTGCTGTGCTCTCATGCTTTCTGATGTGGCCTTTGACGCCGCATTTCGTCAAGTGGCCACCGCGAAAACCGCCCCCTCCAAAAGATGAAGAAATTCCAGCTCGACAAATGAGTGTGTGCAACGCAACATAGCTTCAACAAAATGCGCTGCTGCGCAACAAATGAAAACGGAGATCGCCAATGTCACCTGCCGCCATGACCGCGACGGAATTGCCGAAAAGTCAAAGCCAACTGACGGAAGCCGCCGTTGCATCTTTGGACCACCTGTTGGATCTGGCCGCGCAGCGTGTACGAGATCTGGTTTTGGAGGATGGCCGGATTTCCTCACGCCGAATGGAGGCGGAACAACGGGCAACACACGGTCTGGCCTGGTTGGCGACCTACGTGGAATCCATGCGGCAACTGGATGCCTATGCCCAGCGCCTGACAGGGGAAGGTCGCTACGGCAACCTTGAAGACAAGATCGTTCAACTCGGATTCGCGGAATATCTCGCCCAGATCTTCGGCGGCATCGCCATGAACCAGGGTGAAATCGTCCGGTTGGCAGATCTCGGCATTTCGGCAAAGGAAGCTGCTGAATTTCGGACTGACGAAATTGAGACATTGATCGAAAACGGAAATTCACCGGAAATCCGTGCCGAGATTACCCAACTGATCCGGGATCAGGCAGGTCACTCGACCTTCGGCGATCCCGGCCTTGACGAAACAATGGAGCAGATCCGCAACGAAATGCGGCGCTTTGCGGAAGGAACTGTTGTTCCAAATGCACACGAGTGGCATCTGAAGAACGACTACATTCCTCTGGACGTCATCAATCAGATGTCTGAACTCGGTGTCTTCGGACTGACCATACCGGAGGAATTCGGCGGCCTTGGGCTGGGCAAGGAGGCCATGTGCGTTGTGTCCGAGGAACTCTCACGCGCCTATATCGGCGTTGGCTCTCTTGGAACACGTTCTGAAATTGCGGCGGAGCTGATCCTGTGCGGGGGAACCGAGGAGCAGAAGCAGCTTTGGTTGCCCAAGATTGCGTCCGGGGAAATTCTGCCGACGGCAGTCTTTACCGAGCCCAATACGGGCTCTGACCTTGCGTCCTTGAAAACCAGAGCCGTCCAGGACGGTGACGTCTGGAAGGTATCAGGAAACAAGACCTGGATCACGCACCCCGTGCGCGCCGACATCATGACCCTGCTGGCCCGAACCAATCCGGATGAACCCGGCTACAAGGGTTTGTCCATGTTCATTGCGGAAAAACCCAGAGGCACAGACGAGGATCCCTTCCCGGCCGAAGGCATGAGCGGCGGTGAGATCGAAGTGCTCGGCTATCGCGGCATGAAGGAATACGAGATCGCCTTTGACGGGTTTGAGGTCAAGGCTGAGAACCTTCTGGGCCAGGTTGAAGGCGAAGGCTTCAAGCAGCTTATGCAGACATTTGAGGGTGCGCGCATTCAGACCGCCGCCCGAGCCCTTGGCGTCGCACAGTCAGCCCTTGATCTCGGCTTGAAATACGCCGAGGAGCGCATTCAGTTCGGCAAGGCGCTTGTCAACTTCCCCCGGGTTTCTGACAAGCTGGCCCTGATGACCGTTGAACTGATGATCGCGCGGCAGCTGACCTATTTCTCATCCTGGCAGAAGGACTCAGGCAAACGCTGCGATCTCGAAGCTGGAATGGCCAAATTGTTGGGAGCCCGTGTTGCCTGGGCGGCAGCAGACAACGCATTGCAGATCCATGGCGGCAATGGCTTTGCGCTCGAATATGCGATTTCTCGTGTCTTGTGCGATGCCCGTATCCTGAACATTTTTGAAGGTGCTGCGGAAATCCAGGCTCAGGTGATCGCGAGGAGACTATTGGAAACGCGTGGCAACGCCTAGGCCCGGCAACGGAGCACCCTTGGCAATGCTCCACTTGCAACTCCACATCACCAGTCAGAAGGGGCGGTGTTGAACGCCGCTCCGAGTGGCGCATCGAATTCCATTGCGCCGGCAGGGAATAATTCCTGAGCCAGCTTCGTAATCTTCCAAACGCACGACACTGGAAGATGATGATGGACCCCCTTGCCGCGACACCCGCCAACATACAACAGCTCGTCAAACCTGACCGCTCCAGCAAAAGGTCTTCGCTGCCAGGCCTCAGCGTTGTAGCTGCAACGCTGATTGCGGTTGGACTGTTCGCATTTGTCTTCTTGGCCCCGCACGAGCTGTCACGCCCGGCCGCTATCACCTTCCTGCTGACCGGTCTGGCAATCGTCGGCTGGACACTGACACCCATACCGGATTCGGTGGTGGCGATCTCCGCGGCTCTTGGCCTTGTTTTGACGGGCGCGCTACCAGAAGAACGTTTTTACGCGGCTCTTGGAACCGAACTTGTCTGGCTGCTCATCTCTGCATTTGTCATTGCAGCCGCAATCAAATCCTCAGGCCTGACCGAACGTTTCGCGCAAAGCGTGGTTAAGCCGTTTTCCACCGTCAACGGTTTCTTCCACGCACTGACATTTGTTGTTTCCGCTACGGTTTTTTTGATCCCCTCAACTTCGGGACGAGCAGCTTTGCTGCTCCCGGTCTTTGTTAGCCTTGCGCCGGTCATGCCAACACCCAGTTTGCGCCGCGCGCTTGCGCTCCTGTTTCCAAGCGCAATTCTCTTGTCTGCAGGGGGATCGCTCATTGGTGCAGGGGCTCATTTCATCGCGGTTGAAACCATCCAAACCTCAACTGGTCTTACCGTCTCCTTTCTTGAATGGATCCTGCTTGCCCTGCCAGTGGCCCTTCTTGCCTCGCACGGTGCGACAGTCCTGATTTTGCTGCTGTTCGTGCCCCCTGAGGAGCGTCGCTTGCCTCTTCGCACCAAAGATCGCGTGCCAGAGGCAAACTTCTCAGGCAAACACAAGAAACTGATGTGCCTATTGGGCCTCCTGATCGCGGCATGGATCACTTCCGGCATCCACGGCATCGGGATCGCAATTATTGGCTGTGTGGGGGCAGCACTTGTTGTCACTCCCCTGTTCACTGACGAAAAACCAAAGGCTCTGTTCAAAAACGTAGAGACCGAGTTGCTGGTTTTCCTGGCATCGACCTGGGTCATTGCGCAGGCGGTGGTTTCAACCGGCAAAGCGAAGTGGCTCGCCGACAAGCTCCTGTTTGTCTTGCCACTGGACCTGTTTCAGCACCGTGAATTTGTGATCCTGGTGACGATTGTCATTGCGACCGCCGCACACCTGGTCATCAATTCCAGAAGCGCGCGCGCAGCAGTGCTCATCCCGTCGCTTGCACTTCCGCTTGCTGAATTCGGACATGACACGATGATCCTTGTGATGGCGACGGTTCTGGGAACCGGTTACTGCCAGACCATGGTTGCGAGCGCAAAACCGATCGCAATTTTCAAGTCGGCAGGTGATGACCTGTTTGGCCAGAAAGACCTGTTCAGGCTGGCTATGCCTCTGCTGCCCCTCAAAGTTGGTCTGATAGCAGCCTTTGCCATGTTCATCTGGCCCCTTCAGTCGCCATCACAATCCGTCAACGACGCTGACCTCAGCCCAACAGCAAACGCCCTCAGACTGTCGAACCCGGATCCCGTTCGTCTGACCGCGCTGCAATTCGAACCTCAGGAACCGATGAGGGGCGCACTTTGCACCAGAACCGAACTCGAAGCGTTGATGTTGGCAACCATTTACGAACGCCGTATGTGGGCGGCAGGTTGGTGGCACGTCTGGGACAGGCTGCGCAAGGATGGTGTGCCGATTGAAAAATCTGCTGTCAGGGACATCTACAAGTCTCAGGACATGGTCAGGCTTCGCTCCCACTCCCTCAAATTTGCGGAGGTCAATCTAGAGGCGGCGTCTGTCACGCGCGCCAGAATGTCCTGCAGCGGAAAGCCAACTTCAAATAATGAAATAGTGCCAACACCGCGTAAGAAACCCTGACTTAACAAGCGGCAGAAATTGAACATGAATACATCTGGCGTCAAATAGGAGGCCAGATGTATTTATCGTATTATGGCAGAATTAATTGAAAATTCCGGGAATAATTACTGACCTGAATCGTCTTACTCCTATCACCCCCCAAGCATAGGAGAAGAAAATGACTCTCAATATTCTTGTCGCACCGTCGGGATTTAAGGAGTCTCTGGATGTGGACGACGTGGTCGCAGCCATTTCGGAAGGCTGCAGACGCGCACTTCCCGAGTGCACCATCTTGAAAGCTCCGATGGTCGACGGAGGCGAAGGCTTCACAAAAGCCCTTGTCAACGCGACTGGCGGCAAGCTTCACGAAATCATGGTCACGGGACCTGTAGGACAAACCGTTTCGAGCTTTTTCGGCATGCTTGGGGGCAAGGATCGTCGGACGGCAGTTATCGAAATGGCAGCCGCTGCGGGATTGAGCCTGGTTCCCCGCGATCAGCGGGATCCGACCCGAACAACGAGTTACGGTGTGGGCGAACTGATCCTGGCCGCCCTTGATGCAGGCGCGAAACGTATTCTGATCGGCTGCGGCGACAGCGGCATCAACGACGGCGGCGCGGGCATGGCTCAGGCCTTGGGCGCGCGCCTGCTTGATGCGAACAACATCTGTATCGGGCGCGGAGGAGCTGCACTCGCAAACTTATCGAGGATCGATATCTCTGGACTTGATCCACGCCTGCGTGAAACGCAGATCGATGCCGCGGTGAACTGGCACAATGTTTTGCTGGGCGATCGTGGGGTCGCACGTGTTTTCGGACCGCAGAAGGGCGCAACACCGCGCCAGGTTCAGTCACTTGAGGAAGCCCTTGAGATCTACGCCCTGCTTCTCAATCGTGATCTCGACCTGGATCTTGGTCATAGAAACGGGTCAGGTGCATCCGGCGGACTGGGAACCGGACTGATCGCATTTGCGGGTGCACGTCTGCACCCACGCTTCAACATCGTGATGCAGTACCTGGAATTCGACAGTTTGTTGAAATCCGCCGACCTTGTCATCACTGCGGAAGGTGCACTGGACGGCCAGAGCCCGTTTGGCAAGGTGCCTTGTGAGGTCGCGCAACGGGCGCGTAAGCGAAACATACCTACGATCGCATTGGCGGGCACAATAGGCAGCGGGGTTTGCGAAACCTTTGAAACCGGCATCGATGCATTTGCCTCGATTTTGAAACGTCCCTGCACATTGGAAGATGCAATCTCCGATGCCGGAAAGCTGCTTCGGAACGCCAGTGAAGACGCCCTTCGCATGGTGTTGGTCGGCTCAAGGTTGAAGGTCGCCTGACTTGGCTCGAAGCCCCTGAGCTGGAAAGGCTTGCTTGAAAGGAGTTCTGTTGCCATTTTTTTCACCTGCGAAAACAGGCTCGATTCGGCATCAAATGGCAACAGGCACACCTCGCTGAGACTGCTTCTTTCGCTTCATTAAATGATTGTAATTGATGGATTTTCTCAACTTTCGCATTCGCTGAACAGCCAAGGCTTGACGCAACCAAAGTTGAAGATCTGCTCGTCTGCCCTTATCTTTTTCATAGTGAAGCAGGCGGGACAATCTATGAACACGACCTTCGAAGATCTCGGGTTTGACCCGGAAATTCTCGGGCCTGAGGATGAGCAAAAGCAAACCATCCGGCAGAAATTGATGGCGACCGCTCGCAAGGCGGCCCGTCAGGTTCCGTTTATGGAAGATGTGATTGCCGGCTATTTCTGCGCATTGGATCCAGGCACACCAACCAAGGTCCGCGCGACGGTGTTTGCCGCACTCGCCTATTTTGTTCTTCCAATCGACACTATTCCTGATTTCCTGATTGGCGTCGGGTTCGGCGACGACGCAACCGTGCTCATGGCGGCCATCGCCATGGTCCGCAGTCATATGCGGGAAGACCACTATCAGGCTGCCCGCGAGGCGCTTAAGGACGGCGAACTTTAGCGCAGAAGTCGAAAGAACGGAGAAAGCTAGGCATTGCCGTCTTTGGAACCGCTCGACCTCTCTTGATCCTTCACGGGTGACGGATTTGAGTTGGAATGCCAGGCACCGGAGGAGCGACCGGCAATCAACCAATAAATTGCCCCGGCCAGAAACCCGGCAGCAAGAGCGACAACGCTGCCAGGTCGAAATCCGTCTGCTGTTGCCGGATCACTGAGTGTCCAGACCCCAAATGCGATTGCACCGGCGGCCCCGACATGAAAGACGAGGCTGCGCAGACGCGCTGCTTCCGCAATTGCAATGAGTATCGAAGCGGGCAGAATTGCCGTTGCTCCAACAACGCTGCCACCGACCAAACCCGTCCCGATCATGGCTGCAAACGCGATCGGGTCGTCATTGGGATGAGATGCACGGAAGAACCCCCAGGCAAGAAACAAACCGCACGCGACGACAGCCAGAACAAAGCCCAGGATGACCTTAAGCAGCTGAAATAAGAATTTTCCGCCGTCCAATTCGAGTTCTTCCTTGTGTCAAAGCGCCACGGTACTTACTTGCCCATCAGGCAGCTGGAATGCAACAGCCAGAACGCATCGCCTTCGCTTCCAACGCGCCAATTGCATGCATTTGCCCGCAAAACAACGACTTGCGCTCCTGCAAACGCCTTCTGAATTACTGAAAACCGCTGTTTTCGGTTGACTTTTCACCGGTTTCGCAGGAGCTTTAGGTCGGCGTCAGGAGACACGCGACAGTGGCCTTGGTACTTGTGTTCCAGGGTTTTTCGTGTAGGAACCGAGCCAGTTCCTGACGCTTAAGTGAAACGATAGAGGAGATTGCGACCATTCGCCGTCCGTTCCGCGCCCCGCCTCCTACGAAGGAAGGCCCGCGCACTAACAATGAAATTCGCGTTCGCGAAGTCCAGTTGATTGATCATGAAGGCGCCAACCGCGGCGTCGTGCCGACCGAAGAAGCGATGGATATCGCGATGGATGCCGGCCTGGATCTGGTAGAAATCCAGCCAAATGCCAACCCCCCAGTCTGCAAGATCCTGGACTACGGCCGTTACAAATATCAGGCCCAGAAGAAAGCTGCAGAAGCTCGCAAGAAGCAGAAGACCGTTGAGATCAAAGAGATCAAGATGCGTCCGAACATCGACACTCACGATTACGAAGTGAAGATGAAAAACATGCTGCGTTTCTTCAATGACGGTGACAAGGTGAAAGTTACGCTTCGATTCCGCGGCCGTGAAATGGCCCACCAGGATCTGGGCATGAAACTTTTGAACAAAGTCCGCGAGGAGACCTCCGAAATCGCCAAGGTTGAATCGTCGCCGAAGCTTGAAGGCCGGCAGATGGTCATGGTCCTTGCTCCGATCAAATAAGACGGCAGGCCAATCTGATTTCATGAAACCCCGCTTCGGCGGGGTTTTTTATTCAGTCGAAATCTGAACTCAACCGATATTTTGGAAGCTGAAGATGATGGATGGCAAAGGCAAGGACAGAGCCCATTGGACCAGGATCGCCAATGACTGGATCAAGTGGGCGCGTACACCTGGTCACGATGCATTCTGGGCTTATCGCGATCAACTAGCCGAGTTCATCGGCAAGGGCCCCGGCGAAGCGCTCGAAATCGGTTGCGGTGAAGGCCGGGTGTCCCGGCTGTTGACGGAATGCGGCTTTCGCGTAACGGCAACCGATCCCGTGGAGGCTTTCATCGACGCGGCAAAGGGCGCAATGTCGGCAAATACCTTTGCAGTCTGTGCAGCTGACACCATCCCGTTTCCGGACAACAGCTTCGATCAGGTGACCGCCTACAACGTCCTGATGGATGTCGAGGATGTACCGGCAACACTTTCTGAAGTCGCCCGTGTGCTGAAACCCGATGGCATTCTCACGATTTCGATCGTGCACCCATTCGCAGATATCGGCAGCTTTCAGAACGCAGGCCCGAATGCGCCGTTCGTTATAACCGAACCATACTTCGAGCGGACACAGTTCGAAGAGACGATGGTCCAGGACGGATTGGAAATGTCTTTTTTCGGCTGGTCGCAGCCGCTGCAGAATTACGCGGCCGCATTGGAACAGGCCGGCCTTGCCATCACATCGATCAAGGAACCCGTACCAGATCCGAAGTCCACACCCGACCGCTTGAAAAACTGGCAAAGACTTCCGTTATTTCTTTGGTTGAAAGCAAGGCCACTTGCGAAAACGTAGCAGCCGGACCTGTCCTGCGAACGCCGGGACAGGAGCGTTTATTTGAAGTGCTCGCGAAAGCCGCCCGGTGGAAGTCCGCACAGGCGAACAAACAAACGCACGAAAGAGGGCGGATCGTTGTACCCAACGGCATAGCAGATCTCCGCAACGCTTTTGTCGGTCTCGATCAGCAGGTCGCGCGCACGTTCGATACGCAGCTCCTGAAGATAGGCCTTTGGTGAATAGCCGGTGGCGGTCTTGAAGCGCCGCAAGAACGTCCTGCCAGGCAATCCAGAAGACCTTGCGACCATTTCCACAGTTACGTCTTCACATGCAACGCGATCCAAAAAGTGCTGCGCTTTCAGAACAGCACCATCACCATGGCGCAATTCAGGAACAAAGCGGCGGAACCGGCGCTGATCGCGACGGCGAAATTCGACAATGAAATGCCGTGCCGTCTTGGCTGCAACTGAATAGCCCAGAAAGCGTTCGATCAGGGCAAGTGCGAGGTCGATCCAGGTCATCATACCGCCGGCGGTGATGAGATCGGTGTATTCGACCAGAATGGCTCCCGTATCCAGGCTGAGTTCCGGGTGGTTTGCCTTGAGCCTTTGTTCCAGTCCCCAATGCGTTGTAACCGTCCTTCCGCCGTCCAGCTTCGCAGCCAGAACAAAACTGAGGCCGGTACAGGCGGAGCAGACGACAGCTCCTTTTTCGTGCACCCTTTTCAAAAACGGCGGCAAGTGCGGCACTTGTTCGACCTTCACTTCGTCGGTCGACGGGGGAAGTATCACCGCATCATACCCAGCGGAAATGGCCTCAAAGTCTGTCAGGACGCTGATTTGAAGCTTCTCCGTACTGCTCTCGGACGCGAATGCCAGAATGTCCTGCAATCCGAGAACAGCTGAATGCATTGCTCCCGGGTAGGCAAGGATGGCAAAATGAAAGGCCTTGGTCATTTGGCCGATTTAGCACATCATTTGGCTAATACGCCAATCGTCTTGGCCATGTCCTGAAACTAGTCTCGCCCCAGCTACAAACACTGGGAGCACCACATGCGAGATATTAACGAGACTTCCGCGACCCTTGCACTTGGCGATCTGACGATCACCAGTCTCTCCGATGGTCATCTTCAAATCCCATCAGACTATTTTTTGAATACGCAGCCTCATGAGCGCGAAGCGGTTACACCGACAACGCGCATTGGTGCAAACACCTGGTTGATCGAAACGAAAAACAGGAACGTTCTGGTAGACGCAGGATCTGGAAGCTGTCTCAAGGAACGCTTCCCGGAAACAGGACGGTTGAACTGGCAAGACCCGGATCTTGAACTCAAACGGTCAACAATTACCGATATCGTGATCACGCATATGCATGCAGATCACATTGGCGGATTGAGCGCCAACGGCAACAGTCTCTTTCCGAATGCTGAAATTCACATTCAGGCTCGGGAATGGGCGTTCTGGACCGATCCGCAATTGTTGTCGTCCGCCGAGGACCCACAGAAGCCGATGATTGGTCTGATACAGGCACTTGCAGAACCGCTGAAAAATCAGCTCACTCAGCACTCAGGTGACGTGGATCTTGGCAATGGGATCGGATTGTTGCTCGCCCAGGGCCACACGCCAGGCCACCAGGTCGTGCACCTGGCGTCTGGTCGGGAGGATTGCCTGCTCCTGGCCGACGCCGTGGTCTCGGACAAGCTTCAATTTTCAAATCCGGACATCACCTATGCGCTCGACAGCAATCCTGGTGACGCTGTTCGAACGCGCCGAACACTGTTTGACAAGATCGCATCGGACCGCATTACCTTCGGCGCGACCCACGTCAACACGACTGCGTTTGCCACATTGACACGCCGCGAAAAAGGTTATGCGTTTGAGCCTCTTTGAAGGAATTCATCCTTCAAGATTTACCCAGCCTCCACGGTCTGCCGACGCAAAAATTGCATCCAGGATCTTCATGTTCTGAATCGCGTCGGCGACACCAAACGGCAAAGGCGTCTCGCCTGTAATTGCACGATCGAACACATCGACAAGCTCGGCATACTGATCACAGGCTGCAATCGTCTCTGAAACACTCGATCGATCCCCCAAAGCAGACCCATCATCGAGACGAAGCTCAACCGGCTCACCCTGAGGAGCATTCACTGGGATCATGATCTCAAGACGCTTCTTGGTCCCAACAAGCTGAAATCGCTGATAAGCCGCCAACTGGGTGGATACGACAAAGTTGAGATGCCTGTTCTGTCCGAAATCCAGCAAGGCACTGGTCATGCGATCCGTACCGAAATCAGGATCGCGGTCGATCAGTGATACAACGCGGGTCGGTTCCGCATCAAAGAAATACCGGCCTGCCAACATTGTGTAACAACCAATATCAAGAAGCGCGCCGCCACCGATGTCAGCGTTGTTTCGGATGTTGCCAGGATCGGCGTTGAAATAGCTGAAAAAGGCCTGAATGGCCTTGAGTTCACCAAGAGCGCCGGACTGCACAATCTCCCGCGCCCTGATCCATTGCGGATGAGCACGCACCATGAAGCCTTCGGCGACCAGTTTGTCCTCTGGAAGCTCAAGCAACTGCTGCGCTTCATCGGCATTCAGCGCGATAGGTTTTTCGCAAAGAACATGTTTGCCGGCATTCACCGCCTGGATCGTGACGGGCACGTGCATATGGTTTGGCAGCGGATTGTAGATCGCATCGATGTCGGGATCGGCCAGGAGATCTTCATAGCTTCCGTAAGCCTTCTCAATTCCAAGCGCCTTGGCCGTTTCCTGTGCCTTGTCCAGCGTCCTTGAAGCAATCGCTGCGGCAATTCCCGTTTGCGATCGTTGAATGCCCGGAATGACCTTTTCGACGCCGATCTTTGCCGTCGAAACAATTCCCCATCTGATCTTGTCTGCCAAATTCCATTCTCCTGTCACGGCGTCGGTCATGGGACGAGGAGACCGGTTAGCCCGCTCTCTTCGTCAATCGCCCCTTGTATGCCGTCTGCCGGCGCTGCTGACAATGCGCGGTTGCGTGAAGAGACCCCTCTGCAGGCATGTCCAGAGCACCCTCGGCACACTTGCATGTTGGAGCGTATCGTTGAAAGCAGGCAGCTTGATCAGAACTTTTCCGGGACATAGAGATGTTCGGGCAAAACCTTGCGCTCATAGTCCTGATTGTAACGCCGCTCGGGCAGCACAACCGGATCATGGGGCACCTCCTCGTAAGGTAGCATCGACAAGAGGTGATTGATGCAGTTCAGGCGCGCTTGCTTCTTGTCGTTGCCTTCAACGATGAACCAGGGCGCTTCGGGAATGTTGGTGCGTTCAAACGTGTCTTCCTTGGCCTTGGTATAATCTTCCCAGCGCACGCGCGATTCCAGATCCATCGGCGACAGTTTCCACTGTTTCAGGGGATCATGGACACGCATCAGAAAGCGGAGCTGCTGTTCTTCATCCGTGATGGAGAACCAGTATTTGATCAGCGTGATTCCCGACCTCACAAGCATGCGTTCGAATTCAGGCACGTCGTTGAAGAACTCCTCGACCTGATTTTCGTCGGCAAACCCCATGACACGCTCGACACCTGAGCGGTTGTACCAGGAACGGTCGAAAAGCACGATTTCACCGGCAGCCGGAAGGTGCGGAACATACCGCTGGAAGTACCACTGGCTCTTTTCGCGCTCCGTCGGTGCCGGCAAGGCAACAACACGGCAAACCCTTGGATTGAGGCGCTGCGTGATCCTTTTGATCACGCCTCCCTTGCCCGCGGCATCCCGCCCTTCAAAAACGATGACGATCTTCTTTCCGGTGTGCTGGACCCAATCCTGAAGCTTGACCAGTTCGGCCTGCATTCGAAGCAATTCGTGAAAATAGGTATTCCGGCTTATCGACGACTTGTGCTTCTTGTCGGAGATGAACGCGAGATCCTTAGCGATCAGATTGTCGTCAATCTCCATTTCGATTTCTTCATCGAGGCTGTCGGCCCATTCAGCCTCAACCCAGGTTTTTGCGTCGGCATCGGTCATCAATCGGTCCCTTTAGCAATCAAGGCGAAATGCTCAGTGTCTGTGAACAGTTTATCCATGTAAGTTTTTTGACAGAGCCCCGACTTCGCAATGATTTATCTCAGCCCAGGGTGTCTTCCTGTGAAAATTTTCTTGTAAATGAATGATCGTTCATTTATTTACAGTCTTGGAGGAAAAATGGCACACACAGCTGCAAAGACGCCTGTCCGGCCTCAACCCAGGGCAAAAGGCCAGGAAACTGCTGCGCGTGTGCGCAGTGCCGCACTTCGCAGGTTCGCCACGTCGGGCTATGCGGCTGTCTCCATGCGGGAAATCGCTGCCGATGTCGGCGTCCGGCCAGGAGCGCTCTACAACCACTTTCCGACCAAGCAGGACATTCTCAAGGACTTGATGCTGACCCACATGGCCGAACTGCTGGCCGCCTGGGACAAGGCATCCGTTGAGGAGAAGATGGACCCGCTTGAAAGGTTTGTCCGCTTCCACATCCGCTACCACCTGGAACGCGCGGACGAGGTGTTCATTTCCTATATGGAACTGCGCAATCTGGAGCCGCAGAACTTCGAACTCGTTGAAGTCGAGCGTCGCCGCTATGAGGCTATCCTGACTAAGATCCTGGAACGTGGTAGCGAATTGGGGCGCTACGCCGTGGACGATGCGAAGGTTGCAACAAGGGCGATCATCGCCATGCTGACCGGCATTCCTGCCTGGTACCGTGAAGGCGGCCATCTGTCCGAAAAGGACATTGAAGATCTCTATCTCAAACTGGTGCGCAAGGCAGTCGCGCCAGGTCAGGACACATCCCAAAGGGAGACCGGGTGACATGAGCATCCTCAAATCGAGCCTCTCGCCGAAGAGCGCACAATTTGCGCAGAACCGTGAAGCCCATGAAAAGGCCATGGACTCTGTTAAACAGGCCGCGCAATCCGCGCTTGACGGTGGCGGCGAGAACGCACGGCAACGTCACCTTTCAAGAGGCAAGATCTTGCCGCGTGAACGTGTCTCGCGTCTGCTCGATCCGGGGTCTCCCTTCCTGGAAGTGGGTATGCTTGCCGCACACGATATGTATGGCAGTGCAGCACCAGCGGCTGGCATGATCGCCGGGATCGGCCGTGTCGAAGGCCAGGAAGTGATGATCCTTGCCAATGATGCAACGGTCAAAGGTGGCACCTACTACCCAATGTCCGTAAAAAAGCATCTGCGCGCTCAGGAAATTGCTGCTGAGAACAACTTGCCGTGCATCTATCTGGTGGACAGCGGTGGCGCCAACCTGCCCAATCAGGACGAGGTCTTTCCTGACCGCGACCATTTCGGCAGAATCTTCTACAATCAGGCTCAGATGTCGTCGAAGGGCATTGCCCAGATAGCAGTGGTGATGGGGTCGTGCACCGCGGGCGGCGCTTATGTGCCGGCCATGTCCGACGAGACCATTATCGTCAAAAACCAGGGCACGATCTTTTTGGCTGGTCCTCCTCTGGTCAAAGCCGCAACGGGCGAAGAAGTTACGGCGGAAGACCTCGGCGGTGGAGACGTGCACACACGCCTGTCCGGTGTGGCAGATCATCTGGCCCGCGATGATGCCCACGCGCTCGCATTAGCCCGTCGGTCTATCGCCAGCCTGAACCGAACGAAATCCTCCATCGTTGCCATGGAAACGCCAGAAGACCCGCTCTACGACCCGGAGGAAATTCTGGGTGTTGTTCCAGCCGATCTGAAAACGCCCTATGACATCCGCGAAGTCATTGCACGCACTGTCGACGGCTCACGGTTTGATGAATTCAAGGCCCGTTACGGCACCACGCTGGTCTGCGGTTTTGCCCACATTCACGGAATGCCGGTCGGCATCATCGCCAACAATGGCGTTTTGTTTTCCGAAAGTGCGGTCAAGGGGGCGCATTTCGTTGAACTTTGCTCGCAGCGCAAGGTTCCGCTTGTCTTTTTGCAGAACATCACCGGCTTCATGGTCGGCCAAAAATATGAGAGCGGCGGGATCGCCAAGGACGGCGCGAAGCTAGTCACCGCTGTCGCGACGACCTCGGTTCCGAAAATCACAATGCTGGTCGGCGGGTCGTTCGGCGCAGGCAACTATGGCATGTGCGGCAGGGCATATTCACCGCGCTTCTTGTGGACCTGGCCGAATTCACGCATTTCGGTGATGGGCGGAGAACAGGCTGCGGGCGTGCTGGCAACCGTTCGCCGTGACGGCATCGAGCGCAAGGGCGGCAGCTGGACGCAGGAAGAAGAACACGCGTTTAAACAACCCATCGTCGACCAATTCGAAGAACAGGGCCATCCGCTTTATGCGACGGCACGCCTTTGGGATGACGGCATCGTTGATCCGCGAAAAACCCGCGACATTCTCGGCTTGTCGCTGTCTGCGGCCCTGAACGCTCCCATTGAAGACACCCGGTTCGGCCTGTTCAGAATGTGAGGACGTATCATGACCTGGCAGACACCGCAGACATTCGACTTTGAAGGTCATTCAATCCGGTGGGGCAGCCTCGGCGTGGGCACCCCTCTTGTGATGATGCACGGCACGCCGTTCTGGTCTCATGAATGGTCAAGACTGGCTCCCTTGCTGGCCAACAGCCACACGGTCTTTTTCTACGACATGCTGGGTTACGGCAATTCAGACAGGCCTGACGGTGACGTGTCACTCGGTATCCAAAATCGCCTGTTTGCCGCACTGACAGAACATTGGAAGCTGGACCGGCCCGATGTCGTCGCACACGACTTCGGCGGCGCGACCGCACTGCGCGCGCACCTGATCGATGCCGTCGACTACAACAGCCTGACACTGATTGATCCTGTCGCCCTGAGGCCGTGGGGCTCACCTCTGGTGCAGCATGTGAAACACCATGAGACCGCCTTTGCCGAAATGCCCAGCTACATGCACGAGGCCATTCTGCCCGCCTATCTGCAATCGGCAATGCATCACAAGGCAGGCCCCGAGGTTTTGACCCCTTATGCAGATCAGTGGGTCGGCGCAGAAAAACAGGCCGCCTTTTACCGCCAGATCGCCCAAATGGACCAGCGTTATACGGACGAGGTTCAGGACCGATATGCAGAGATCCGTTGCCCGGTGCAGATCCTGTGGGGCGAGGAAGATGAGTGGATCCCGATAGACCGTGGACGCGAACTGCATGCAATGATCCCTGGATCAAGTTTCGTCTCTATCCCGAATGCAGGACATCTGATGCAGGAAGACGCGCCGGAAGCAATTGCCTTTCATGTGCAGAGTTTTTTGCAGGCTCAACACAGGGCTGGGAGCTAAACGATGTTCATTGATGATCTGAAAAAGAAATATCCCGGCGCTGAAACCTTCAAGTTCGGTGACAGCAAGGACCTGAGCGACCAACTCATCGCACTGGTTCGAGACGGAAGGAAAACCGCTACCTGCGGCGCTTTGCGAGACTTTCAGAACGGCGATGAAGCCCTTCCCGTAGTTGGTCGTCGCGACATAGCGCTCAATTGGGATGGCACTCCTGCATTTGTCATTGAAACCGTCGATGTGACAATCAATCGCTTTTGCGACGTTGGCGAAGACTTTGCCCTTGCCGAGGGTGAAAATGACGATCTTGGCGGATGGCAAAGAGAACATCAGGCCTATTTTGAACGAAATGGCGGGTTTTCACCGGAGATGGACCTTGTCTGCGAACGGTTCAAGCTTGTCGAAAATTTCCAAAGTCGCGATGGGGTGTCCAACGCTCCCGACCGCATCGAAACACTGATTGGAGACATCACCAGTCTCTCCGTCGATGCAATTGTCAACGCCGCGAACACAAGTCTCCTTGGTGGCGGTGGTGTCGATGGAGCGATCCATCGCGCAGCAGGCCCACAATTGCTTGAGGAATGCCGCAGGCTCAACGGTTGCGAACCCGGTCAGGCAAAGATCACTGGTGGCTATGACCTCTCCGCCAGACATGTGATCCACACTGTCGGTCCCATCTGGCAAGGCGGTAAAAACGGTGAAGCCGAAATCTTGACCAGTTGCTATGAATCCAGTTTGCGGCTTGCTGCGGAAAACGCCTGCGAAAGCATCGCCTTCCCGGCAATCTCAACCGGCGTCTATGGTTATCCCACGGATCAGGCAGCGGAAATTGCCACCTCCACGATTTCGAGATCGCTTGTCGACCATCTGAATATCAGATCCGTCATTCTCGTTGCCTTCAGTGAAGAAAATCACCGTCATCTCTTGGCCGCGCTTGGGAGGGCGGAAGACTGATGTTCAAGAAAATTCTCATTGCCAATCGCGGCGAAATTGCCTGCCGGGTCATGGAAACCGCCGGAACACTCGGCATCAAGACGGTTGCGATCTATTCGGACGCAGATGCAGGCTCGAAACACGTCGCGATGGCCGATGAGGCCTATCGGATTGGACCGGCACCGGTTGCCGACAGTTATCTGAGGATCGACCGGATTGTCGATGTTTGCCGCAAAAGCGGTGCTGAAGCGGTACATCCGGGCTACGGCTTCCTCTCAGAAAACCCGGGTTTTGTCGAAGAACTGGAAAAGGCAGGAATTGTCTTCATTGGCCCAAGTGCGCACTCCATACGCGCCATGGGTCTGAAGGATGCTGCCAAGGCCTTGATGGAAGAAGCGGGCGTCCCGGTTGTGCCCGGCTATCACGGTGACAATCAGGACCCGATATTCCTGAAAGGCAAAGCGGATGAAATAGGATATCCGGTCTTGATCAAGGCCCGCGCAGGCGGTGGTGGCAAGGGCATGCGCCGCGTGGATGCACCTGGCGATTTTGCTGCGGCACTTGAAGGCGCTCAACGCGAAGGCGAAGCCAGCTTCGGTGATGCCACGGTGCTGATCGAGAAATATCTTACCAAGCCGCGACACATCGAAATCCAGGTTTTTGGCGACAGCCACGGAAACGCGGTGCACCTTTTCGAACGTGATTGTTCCCTGCAGCGCCGACATCAGAAAGTCATTGAAGAAGCACCCGCACCCAGCATGCCGGACGACATGCGTTCGGCCATGGGTGCGGCTGCCGTCAAGGCGGCGAAGGCAATTGACTATGCCGGTGCGGGCACGATCGAGTTCATCGCAGACGTGTCCGAGGGCCTCCGGTCCGACCGGTTTTACTTCATGGAAATGAACACCCGCCTTCAGGTCGAGCACCCGGTTACCGAACTCATCACCGGCGTGGATCTCGTGGAATGGCAGCTTCGCGTCGCCTCAGGTGAGCACCTGCCGAAAGCTCAGGAAGATTTGTCCTTCGATGGCTGGGCCTTTGAAGCGAGACTTTATGCAGAAGACGCGCCAAAGGGTTTTCTGCCGGCGATCGGAACGCTTGAACATCTTTCGCTTCCTGACCACAGCGCACGCGTCGATGCCGGAGTGCGTGCCGGGGATGAAATCAGCCCTTTCTACGATCCGATGATTGCCAAAATCATCGTTCACGGTCCAACCCGTGAAGCAGCGCTCGGCAAGTTGCTGGCAAGTCTGGAAGCGACGGAAGTTGCCGGCTGTGTGACCAATGCTGCTTTCCTGGCTGCGCTCTGCAGGCATCAGGGGTTCGCCGCTGGAGACGTTGACACCGGCCTCATAGATCGCGATCTGGACCAGCTCATCGACGAACCGGCGGTGCCTGAGGACGCCGTTGCCTTGGCTGCGCTGACATCCCTCGGCCTGACACGGCCTGTCGCCGGCACCGATCCATTTGAAACACTCGCCGGCTGGCGAATATGGAGTGCGTCCCGTCAATTCGCTCTTCTGGAAATTGGCGGAGACCGCCGCGATGTGGAAGTTCACGCGCTCGGACAAAACCGGTTTGCCGTGCACTTGGCCGATGGCAGCCGCGACTATTCCCTGGTTGAGGTCAGTGGCAATTCCATCACCTATGACTGCGAAGGCCATCGTGCCCGTGCCGTTGTCGTGGAAGACAGCAAGGGTCTGACCGTCTTCCTGAATGGTTTTGCTTTTCCGGTAGGCCTTCCAGATTCCCTTAGCGCGGACGAGGATGCGGGCAGCGCGGATGATACGCTGGTCGCACCCATGCCCGGCCTGGTGAAGGTACTCAGTGCGCGTGCCGGCGACACAGTGGCGAAGGATCAGCCGTTGCTCATTCTTGAGGCCATGAAGATGGAACACACACTGAAGGCCCCTCGAGATGGCGTCATAGGCGAAGTCCTGGTGGCTGAAGGTGAACAGGTTACAGACGGAACCGTGCTTCTTGCACTCGCGGAGGAAGCCGATGCTGCCGCATGATGCAGGAAGCTACGAAGACCTGACTGAAAAATTCGATTGGGACATTCCGGAACGCTTTAACATCGGTGTCGCGATTTGCGATGTGTGGGCCGAGAAAGAGCCGAACCGAGAAGCCCTGGTCTTCGTCAACGAAGACGGCGATATCGCAAGTTACACTTATGCGGATCTGCAAAGGCTCTCAAACCAGCTCGCCAACCTTCTGAGAAGCCGAGGTGTTCAGCCGGGCGACAGGATTGGGGTCCTCCTGCCACAACGCCCCGCAACAGCCTATGCCCACATTGCGGCTCTGAAACTTGGCGCTATTTCCATACCGCTTTTCACCCTGTTTGGCGAAGAGGCCCTGGAATACAGGCTCCGCGATTCCGGGGCGAAAGTTGTCATCACGGATCAGGACGGTGCAGACAAACTGGCGGGCTTGCGCGACCGGTTGCCCGAACTGACAACCGTATTTTGCGTCGACGGCGAAACTGGTGATGCACAGGATCTGGCGAGCCACATGGCTGGCCACGAAGACACGTTCGAAGCGTTCAACACCACTCCGGACGACCCGGCAATCATCATCTATACCTCCGGCACGACGGGTCAGCCCAAGGGTGCGCTGCACGGCCATCGGGTCCTGCTTGGACACTTGCCGGGCGTAGAAATGAGCCATGATTTTCTCGGGCAACCCGGCGACCGGATCTGGACACCTGCGGACTGGGCCTGGATCGGCGGCCTTCTGGATGTTCTGATGCCGGCGCTTTTTCTCGGCGTTCCGGTTGTTGCATGCAGATTTAAAAAATTTACAGCAGAAGCCGCCTTTGAACTCCTGCAGGACCAGAAAATCCGCAATACCTTCCTGCCACCCACAGCGCTCAAGATGATGCGTCAGTGCGAGAACCCGCTGGCGCACTGGAAGCTTGATCTGCGCTCCGTTGCATCCGGGGGTGAGACACTCGGCGCTGAACTGATCGACTGGGGCAAGAAGACCTTCGGTCTGACAATCAACGAATTCTATGGTCAAACAGAGTGCAACATGGTGGTCTCAAGCTGCACACGGTTGATGGCCTCCAGACCCGGCATCATGGGTCGAGCGGTGCCTGGACACCGCGTCGCCATTGTGGACGACAAGGGCGAAGAGCTGCCTGCCGAAACACTTGGAAATATTGCGATCAAAAGACCGGATCCCGTGATGTTTCTCGGCTATTGGAACAACCCCGAAGCGACAGAAAACAAGTTTGCCGGAGACTGGCTGCTAACCGGCGACACCGGTCTTTGCGACGCCGATGGGTGGCTTCGTTTTGTCGGACGGGACGATGACGTCATCACGTCCTCCGGCTACCGTATCGGGCCGGGCGAGATCGAAGACTGCCTGATCAAGCATCCCGCTGTTGCAATGGCAGGCGTCGTCGGCAAACCCGACGCGCAGCGCACCGAGATCGTCAAGGCTTATGTGGTTTTGAAAAACGGCGTCGAGCCTTCAGACACACTGGCAAAAGAAATTGCCAACTTCGTAAAGACGCGCCTGGCTGCACATGAATATCCAAGGGAAGTTACGTTTGTCGATTCTCTGCCGTTGACGACAACCGGAAAAGTTATTCGACGAGCACTGCGTGCAAGGGCGGAGAAGGAGGGGTGATGCGCGATTCGTGCCCCAAACAGATTCCATTCCCGTTCAAACGGCTTCTCACCAAATAATCAGACCTCCTCCAAAAAGGTATTGCGAGCCCACACATGTCCGAATTCGTCACCATTTTTGAAATGGGTCCTCGTGACGGCCTTCAGAACGAAAAAGTGTTCGTGCCGACGGCTCACAAAATCGAGCTGGTCGACCGGCTTTCCACTTGCGGGTTTCGCAAGATCGAGGTGACCAGTTTTGTCAGCCCGAAATGGGTTCCGCAAATGGCCGATGCGCAAGACGTCATGGACGGGATCTATCGGCATCCTGCCGTGGTCTATTCGGTCCTGACACCGAATGTGAAGGGCTACACCGCCGCCCGGAAAGCTTCGGCGGATGAAGTCGCGATATTCGGCTCCGCATCCGAAGGGTTTTCGAAAAAGAACATCAACTGCTCCGTGGCGGAGAGCATCGAACGTTTCAAACCTTTGCTCGAGAAAGCCCACCATGACGAGATGCCCGTTCGCGGTTATGTTTCCTGCGTAACCGACTGTCCCTTTGACGGGCCGACACCACCTGAAAAGGTTGGTGAAGTTGCCGGCGCACTTTTCGAGCTTGGCTGTTACGAAATTTCTCTTGGCGACACGATCGGTGCCGGAAGGCCGGAAACAATCGGCAAGATGCTCGATGCTGTGCTGGACCGAGTGCCGGCCGACAAACTCGCCGGGCATTATCACGACACCAAAGCCCGGGCCCTTCAAAACATCAGTGTAAGCCTGGAAAAGGGTCTTCGGACCTTTGACAGCGCGATTGGCGGCCTCGGCGGTTGCCCGTATGCGCCGGGAGCCAAGGGCAACGTCGCGACAGAAGCCGTTGTTGACCTGATGGAAAGCAATGGCTTTGAAACGGGCATCCGCCGCGACCTGCTGACTGAAGTTGCCGAATATGCACAGAACCTTAGGAGCACGGACACATGAGATATGAGACCCTGTCGCTCTCAGTTGACCAACGTGGCGTTGCGACACTCAAACTGAACCGGCCAGAGAAGCACAACGCGCTGTCCGCTACCATGATCGACGACTTGAGTGCCGCAGCCAAGCATCTGGGGTCCGACAACAGTGTTCGTGTTGTTGTCCTCACGGGTGCCGGCAGCAGTTTTTGTGCCGGGGGTGATCTCGGCTGGATGCGCGAGCAATTCGAAGCGGACCGTGAGAAACGGATGGCCGAGGCGCGTAAACTTGCCATGATGCTAAAAAGTCTCAACGAAATGCCGAAACCGTTGATCGGCCGCGTACAGGGTCAGGCCTTTGGCGGCGGCATCGGTATGATGAGTGTCTGCGACACGGTTGTCGTTGTTGAGAGCGCAAAGTTCGGACTAACCGAAGTGCGTCTTGGCCTCATCCCGGCAACCATTAGCCCTTATGTTTTGGCGCGCATGGGCGAGGGCAAGGCGCGTAGGGTCTTTATGTCTGCCTGCATCTTTGGCGCGGAAGAAGCGGTTTCTCTCGACCTTGCGAGGATCGTCGTTCGAGAGGCAGATCTGGACGCTGCAGTGGAGCGGGAAATAAAACCCTATCTTTCGGCAGCTCCGGCGGCCGTCGCAGCCTCAAAGGCACTTGCCCGATCTCTCGGATCTGACATCAGCGAAGCCGTGATCGAAGACACGGTGCGAAGGCTGGCAGACACATGGGAAACAGAGGAAGCCCGCGAAGGCATATCTGCGTTTTTTGAAAAACGGAAACCAACATGGACCGTCACTTGACGGTCCAGCTTCAGCTACCGCCGCGTCTTGCGTGTTCGATCAACGCCGCAATCCGGGCAACCTGTTTTTCTTCAATCACGGGCTCGTCTTCCGGCGCACCACCATACATGCGCTCTCGCTTACGCCGGATCTTCTTGCGCTGAAAGTCGCTGATGCCATCAGGAAGCTCCATTCCAGCCCGGTCAATACTGATGAGCACGCGCTGCAGGTCCGGAATAAGCTCCGACGAAATTGTGAAAGTCGCACTGTCGTTGCGTTTGAAAACGAGCGTTTTTGTGCTTTCCGCGCCGTTCAGCAACACAGCCTTGCGCGGCCCCGCCGACCCGATAGTCGACTGAAACCAGGCAACCCAGCCGGAAGCCTGCCAATGCTTGATTTCGATCGATTTCACATCTTCGTAAGGAACACGAACACGCAAGCCGAATTGCGTGAATTCAAACCCATTGCCAAAAAAGCGGACCCAGGATGTTTCCTGCCGCACGGCAACAGTGAAAAACACCATCGATAGGCACGCGGGCAACAGACACATCAGCGCCAACAGCGCTGCGGCCCCACTCCAGACACTCATTCCGATGAATGCGAGCGGAAAAAAAACAACGCCAAATCCGAATCCGATTGCATCCAGTACCGGAATTGCAGGTCTGGAAATCGGTTTAACAGCACCGGACGGCATCGTTGGACGCGGCAGAGCGGCATAAATGCCGGCCCCGGCGACAAAACAGAGCAAGCTGCTCAGGATGGACATGAAAAAGTATCCACCGACCACACCCAGCAGGCAGAGCGCCAAGGGCACGATGCGGCGAACGAATTCAAGTTTTGCTGTTTTGCCCAACCCGTTCTCCACGTTGCCAGACAGTGAAACTGATTTAAGCTGGAAGACTTACTGATTCTTCTATTGAATCAATAGTTGGTTTCCAAATCAACATTCAGGAAAAGCTATCCAAAACCAATCGCGGGAACTGGTGAACACCACAATTCCAAAATCAATAAATGTCGTTTGAATTCAGAAGATTGTTGGTCTGAGAAAGGGTCAGGACGCTTTCATCTCAGGTTCGTCGAAACTGAACATCCCGCGCGACTTTCCAAATTTTGGCGCGTCGATTTGCAAGAATCGATGCATGACACTGTCAATATCTTCGGGCGTGAAGGGCTTCTGCAGGAAACCGGAGATGCCGACGAAGGCCGCAGATCTTTGCAGGTAAGATGTCTCGTTGGTCGACATCATGTAGACACCGACTTTGCTGGACAGATCGCGAATAGATCCGGCAAGCTCAAGCCCGTCGGCACCTGGCATGTGAAAGTCCGTCAGCACCAATTTGAATTTGCCGGATCTCATCGCTTTGATCGCTGACTGTGCGCCATCTGCTTCTGAAATGTCGAAGCTGAAACGACTGCCTTCCAGGATCTTGCACGTCATTTTTCGCATCGTCGCGGAATCATCGACAATCAGGATCGGACAGGCGGTCCCCATCTTGATTTGAGTCGCAACGAGGTTGGATACGTCATCCTGATGAAATGGCTTCTTCAGAAAATGGTAAGCGCTGTTTCGCCGCAAACTGACTTCGGCCTGCTCGTCCAGACTGTTGGACATGGCCACAACAAGACATTTGTCGGACTTCGTACCCCTTATTGAAGCAACCACTTCCGGTCCGCTCAGGCCCGGCAGATTGACATCGATGAAAGCAAGATCGATCTGTTTTTGCTTGAGGACCTCAAGTGCAGCCAGCCCGTTGTTGACGATGTCGACCTCGATATACCGTTTGGAACGGTGAACGTTGATGCCATCATTAACCACATCACGGGCAATAGAGCTGGCATCAGCGACCAAAATGCGGATCATTTTGTGAAGCAATGTCTATTACCTTTACATGCTCAGTCATCCGCACCTTGCGGACCTGTCGAATTTGACAATTAAAATAGCTGAACAATTGTATATTTTCAGTTACTCAATCCTAAGCACAAATTACAACCTAAGATATACTAATCGAATACACGTTCTAAATGGATGAGCGGATTGAAAAATATAGAATATTTTCTTATTTGCGAGAAAACTTCTTCAATTTGTACGACAAAAAACTCGATTATTACCAAGGCTGGACATACCCTCGGTTGCCGCACACACTGTTCACTCAGTGAGCGGAACCTCTTCCGTGTGTTCGTCAGGCTGTTCAAATTCTGCGTGTTTTCCAAAGATGTCACGGGTCACACCGGACGCGTGCATTCGTGCAATTTCTGAATTGACTGTCTTCAAAAACGCTCTGCTGACCGCGCTGTCATGGCAAACGAACGTAATGGGAAATCTCAACGTATCCGGCGCAACCGGACTGACATGCAGCGCATCCGGCCTGTCAAGATCTTCCAAAGCAAGGGCAGTATCCGGATGGTGTCCCAGAAAAGCGTCAATCCGGTCCAGCTCCAGCATCCTGATCAATTGTTCCTCAGAGGCGATCGGAACATACTGGTCGGAGTTTTCTCCAAGAAAATGCACCGCACCCGAACCACGAATATAGCCAACACGTTCAGGCCGGAAATCAGCAAGCGCTGCTCCAGTTGCTTGTCGCTTTGCCGTATAAAGCCGCAAGGAGACGATATCCACTGTGTCGGACGTTCCAAACCTCGAGGCTACCGTGTCCAGTTTGAGTGCACGAATGTTTGACGGAAAGATGCAGGATTGCTGGTCCTGTCTGAACAGGTTGCTTGCACGCAGCAAAGGTGCCGACTTCCGTTCTATCGCCAATCCTGTTCGATCGAACAAAACCTCCAGAAAACGATCATATTGTCTGCCACTGTCTTCCGTCAGGCGATGCGGGAGGTAGTACATATAAAGCGTCAGGCTGTCGGAAGCGTTTGCCGGGGTCTTGCCAAGCAAACAAGCAAGACCAAGGACGAGCAAGGACAGTCGGCACCAGCGTCTTTCCCGTCGACAAATCATACTCGATACTGCCCGGCGCACGGACAACATGCAAGACACGCCCCTTGGCGCACGATTTCTTGGCCCCTGCAGGCACTTCTCTTTGACAAATAACGACATTTTTCAGCTCGAGCTCAAAGCTCGTGTCTCCGGCACAGACCGTTACCAAAATCTTCGGACTAAGCATGTGGAAATCTGGTGCTGCTGAAGGGACTCGAACCCCCGACCCCATCATTACGAATGACGTGCTCTACCAACTGAGCTACAGCAGCACTTGCTTGCAACCAACAAGCCGCGCGCATTGCGCGATCGCACCCGATTTCCTCGGGTGGGCCGCTAATTACCGGAGCTTGGCATCATATGCAAGAGCCTAAAACCAGCTCTTTTCCGGATCATCACATCTTCCCGAAAAGCGCCGGGACTGTGAAGTCTGCTGAAAAAAACCTGAGGCCAACAGACAAATCAGGCAATTGATCAGCGAGCCCGGAGTTTAGTTGAAAAACCGGGGTCGCGTGGTCTTGGCCGCCTTTTTGTCGTCGTCATCATCATCAGGACCGGGATCATCCGGCATTCTGGACAACGGAAACTCGATAGGCCGATTGAGGTCTTCCTTGTCCAGATCTGGCTCGGCCGCATCCGCCTTGGGCTTTTCGGGCTCTTCGGTTGCATCGGCATCGACCGCAACAACCTTCTTATTGTCGTCTTCTGCGCCAGCACCTGCTTTGTCATCGGATTTTTCCGGTGCCTTTGGTTCTTCAGATTTGCTCGCAGAAGGCGCCGGTGCCGCGGCAGAGGACGTTGCTTCAGGAAGATCCTTCAAAGCCGGACTATATTTGACATCGTCTGTCGTGCCTTCGTAGCCCTGTTTTCCGGCCTTTGCTTTTTCACCCGACGAAACATCTGCGGTTGCTTCCGCACTATTGTCAGCTTGCGTTGATGCGCCGGCAAACTGGCTGTCTTTGGAAACGGGCTCAGCTTCAAGATCCACGGCGGCCGTTTCTGAGACAATTTCAACCGGCGGTGAAACAGGTTCAGAGTCTGCCATCGACGCCGCGGGCGCCAGTGCAGGTGCCTCGAACAGGCTATCCTCAAGAACATCGCCCGCTTCTTCACCGAAGTTTCCGGTCGTGGTCCATTCGAATGCGTCCAACCGTCCGGTGACCGGCGAGACAGCCTGCCAGTCGGCAGAAACGATGCCGTCGGCAACCCAGGCCTTGTCCATCGGTGCATTGACGGCACGCGCCAACCAGTCGCGCATGCGGCCCTTGTCGCCGCTTTCGGTCTCTTCAAGTTCCGCCATGGCAAGAAACGCCTTGCGGGTCGGTTCACTCTGGAGAGCCTTCTTCAGCTGCTTGCGGGCTTCTTCGAACTCACGCGCTTCCATTGCGGCCTTGGCAATGGCCATGGCGCCTTCGGGCGTGTTGGCGCGTTGAGCCGACAACGCCTTCACGCGCTTGAGCCGATCTACAGCTGAGTCACCCGTGCGTACATGGGCATATGTCTCGGCAAGATCTGGGTGCGGAAACAGGCGCCAGGTCGCCTCCAAAACCTTTGAGGCCTTACGAATATCGCCCCGCCGCGTCGCGAGGCGCGATGTCAGAACCGAAGCAGGCACAAGATCCAATGCAAGTCCGTGCGCTTCCTTGGCCAGGGAATATGCCCGTTCGGGTTCACCATCTTCAAGCTTCTGGGCAAGCGCGGTCAGGATGACGGCGCGCTGACGCCGATACGTCTTCTTGTCCATCAACTTCGCAGCATAGTTGCGCTCCAGGGTCTTCAACGCTTCGTCCCAATGATGAGCAACGGCCTGATAGCCAAGTACAGCCTTGCCGGCCCACTCCAGTCCAGGTGATGTCTTCGCGGCTTCCTCAGCATAGTGACGTGCTGCAATCGGTTCTCTGTGGCGTTCGGCTTCCACGAAGAGCCCATGCAGCCCAAGTGCTTTTGTCGACGGATCGTCCAACATGGCTTCGAACCGCAGCCGTGCCTCGTCATCCTTACCGGCCAATTGTGCGGTTTGGGCAAGCAAGAGCTTCGTCGCCGGCTCCTCAGAAAGAAGTTTATCGGCATCGACGCCGAAACGGCGCGCCAGTTTCGCGTTGCCGGTCCCAAGCGCAATAAGACCTTGAGACAACGCGCTGTAGCCCTTGTCCTTGCGCCTGCGCTGAAAGAAGCGGCTCGCAATGACAGGCGATTTGAGGATCACGCGGATGATCCAGACAGCAAGAAGGAAGACTGCCAGAAGCACACCCACCACGACAGCTGCGACCGCTGGTGTCTGTTGCCAAACGATCGGAACCCTTTCAGGGTCCGGGCTTGTCCACTGGATGGATACCATCCCCGGCACATCCGCGAGCCACGCAAAGCCCAATGCGACGAGAAACACAATTATGAAAAAGCCGAGGACCCGAATCATGAAAGTCGCTCCCGAGGATTATCGGTCGAAACCGGTCGTGTATCGTTTATTCCGGCAAGCAGCAGCTGCCGGTCAGCTTTCTTTGTTGGCAAGCGCATTGAGCACTTCCTCTGAGGCTTTGTTGGTCAGGTCATCGACTTCAACACGGGCCTGAGCCCGTGCCACCCAGGTTGCCGCTACGGACTGAGCATCAGCAGGTAGCTCCTGATATGCAGCTATTGCCGCTTTCAGATCGCCCTGGCTGACCGCAGTATCCATCCTGTGCAATGCAGCCTCTGGCCCACTCCCCTCTCCGTCACCAAGGCCGCGCACACTGACGATCGATCTGGCGCTGGACAGGAGGTTGTCAATCACGTCGCCGGTGCGGTCCGGTTCTGCAAATGTCTGGTAGATCTTTTGCGAGACAGGTGGGAACTGGGCAATAAGAACAGCAACCGGCTCAACCCCTTTTGACGCATGTGCCTCAAGCGCATTCAGATCAATATCCGACGGCAAGCCGGCCTTCACTGCCGCCAGCTCGGTTTCATAGGGACGACCGGAATCGACGGCTGATTTCAAAGCTGACACAGAAAGTGCACGGGCGGCAACTTCACGGGCCGTGGCATCTCCCATGGTGGCTTCGACCGCGGCAAGACGCTTGGACATCGCTTCCAGTTCAGATCTGATGGTTTCCATTGCCGAATTGTTCGCACTGCCGACTGACTTGATGTCCGCCGAAAGGCTGGACAGTGTTTCCGTTGCGCGCGCCTGGCTATCGGCAAGGGTCTTCAACGAAACGTCGGACGTGGAGACGGCGGTTTGAGCGGCCTTGGCTGTCGCCGCAGTGTTATCCAGCTGTGTCTGCAATTCACCCAGCGACAACTTCAGTTCACCCAATTGAGTGTCCAGACCGGACACTGATCCGGACAGTTTTTCCGCCTCGGAAGATGACGAGCTTGTTGCTGCTTCCAGCTTCTCAAGACGGTCTTCAATTGGCTTGACGTCGACCGGTGACGAACCGCTTGGGGAATTCTCCAATGCCGACACACGATCCTGCAGGGGTGTCAGATCAACAGCAGCGCCCCCACCGCCAACAGCGCTGACAGAAGCCACTTCGCTTTTCAGACCCTCAAGCTCCTGCTTGAGCGCATCGACTGCTGACCCGGCATCGGTGGATGTCGCCGATACTGCGTCCTCGAGCTTGCCTTCAAGCGCGGCAACTTTACCCTCGAGCGCTGACAGGGCACCGCCCGCATCGGACCCGGCAGCGCTCGACGTGATCTCGCCAAGCTTCTGTTCCAGATCTGCGATCTTGCTTTCCGCTGCCGACAACGCACCGGCAACCTGCTGATCCTGCTCGGGCGTCAACTTCAAAATGCCGGCCTGGTGAAGCCCGAAACCACCGCCGAGCACGATGATGCCACCGATCACGGCAGCAATCAGAACACCGAATGCGCCGACACCGCCGCGGTCTTCCGCTGCTGGTGGACTTGAAAACGTTGTGGAACCGGTTGCCTGCGAAGAACTGGTCGAGGAGCTGCTGCGGCTCGCACCGGTAGACGTGCCACTTGCCGGTTTGGAAGGTTTCGTTGCCGTTGAGCCAGTCGAAGGCTTGGAAGCCGAACTTGAACCTGAAGACGGCACGCTCGCGGACGTCGTCCCGCCTTTGGGTGAACTATGAGAAGATCCTGCTGTGGAACTGCCCGGTTTCGCGCCTTTGGATCCAGCTGCAGAGGACGCAGAGGTTCCGTATTTGGCCGCAGAAGACGTCGCACCCGAAGTACCGCCGCTGCTTGACTTAGGGCTTGTCGGCGATGTGCTCCCGGCTGCACCGCTCTTTGGCGCTGCAGACGTGCTTCCTGCGGATTTGGCATCCACTTTTTCGGCCTTTAGATCAATGGTCACCGGACGCTTCGAACCAGCTGAGGACGCGCTTGTGCTACCTGAAGAGGATTTGGCAGCGCCTTTTTCCCCGGCAGCGCCATCGCCTTTGGACCCGCTTCCGCCTGAAGAGGATGTCCCGTCAGAAGATTTCTTGTCCGTCGCCATTTCGATTCCTCCTGAACCCAATCGGTTCCAAGATCTTCACTATACACACCTCTTTGCGAAGCGGTACCACTGCGCCAAAGTCTTTTGCGCGCTGCAAAAGAACGACTCTCCCGGATCTGGTTAACACTCCGCTAACGCCAGATCCAGCAGGGCTTTTTCATTTGGTGCGTCCGCGACATGCACCTTCATGATCTTAGAGATTGGCTCTGCAGCCTGCTGCGAAATGGCGTAAACCGGCAAACCGGAAAAATTGTGTTCAAGACCTTCCGATACGATCAGGTCTTGCAGCACTTCTGCAGTTCGCCTCGAATATACGAGAATGCGATCCGTACGCCTCTGCCTGACGGCACTGAGTGCATCGACCGGAAAACCTGCCACCGGCTCCATGGCATAAACAACTGAAAGACGGCACTCGATGTCCATCTTGGCCAGCAATCCGACGAGGTCTCCCGCTCGGTCGGCAGCAGCTGGATAAAGCAGTTGCCGACCGGAAATCTCTGCCTTGTGTCTACAAACCAAATTCGCGAGCGCTTCAAGATCTCCACCGGCAGTGAAGACACGTTCAAATCCAGCAAAACGGCAAGCTCCAGCAGTGGCCTCACCCACAGCAAACACAGTGAGTTTGCGTAGCAGCTCAATTTCTGTGTGGTGAGATAGAACCGTAACGGAGCGGCGGCTTGTTACGGCAAGTGCAGCAACCGTCTGCAAGCCGAACGATGCAGGCGGACACGAGCGAAACTCCAGTAGCGGAGCCTCCACGGCAAAATGTCCTGCAGCCCGCAATTTGTCTGCGGTTCGTCTGCAATCCGGTTGAGGGCGTGTTACCAGAAACCGCATCGCCCTGTTAGTGATCCGCCAGAAAACCGGGGCCCATTTTGGCTTTCAACGCTTCCCCGGCAGTCCGGCCGATTTCAACAGCGTCCGACACGTTGCCTTCGTTCGTTGTCTCATGCATCTCGGAACCATCCGGCTTCAGCACAACGCCTTTGAAATGCATAACCCCATCGGCAATCATGGCAAGTCCGCCAATCGGCGTCCGGCAGGACCCGTCAAGAACGGCCAGGAAAGCCCGTTCAGCATCCAGCCGGTGTTGTGTTTCCGGGTCATGGATCGCGGCCAGCATGGCAAGCGTTGCCTCGTCTCCCTCACGGCTTTCTATGCAGATTGCACCCTGTCCGACAGCAGGCAGAAATTCATCGGTTTCCAGAAGGCTGGTGATCTCTTTCTCAAGCCCTAGCCGTCTCAAGCCGGCTGCTGCAAGCAGCGTCGCATCGACTGCGCCTTCCGCCAGTTTGCGCAGTCGCGTTTGCAGATTGCCGCGATACATCACCACTTCCAGGTCCGGCCGCAGCCGCTTGATCATGGCCTGACGGCGCAAGGAACTCGATCCAACCACAGCTCCTTGCGGCAAATCGGTGAGGGTTTCGGCCTTTGGCGACAAAAACGCATCTCGCACATCTTCGCGAGGCAGGAACGCCGTCAAAGCCAGCCCGTCGGGCAACACGGTCGGCATATCCTTGGAAGAATGCACGGCGATATCGATCCGCCCGTCAAGCAATGCTTCCTCGATTTCCTTGGTAAAGAGGCCCTTTCCCCCCACTTCTGACAGCGGCCTGTCCTGGATCTTGTCGCCTGAAGTCTTGATTACGACGATCTCAAAAGCATCTTCACCAAGCCCGTGCGCCGTCATGAGCCTTTCACGGGTCTCGTGTGCCTGTGCCAACGCCAACGCGCTTCCTCGGGTTCCAATGCGCAAAGGATTTGTTTGCAAGATTTACCGTCCAGATGTTACGCCCGGCATTCCGTCGCAGGGCACGTTATTTTGTCTGATCGAATGACCTATCACAGGCCGCAGCTGAAAAACCAATGACTTCAGTCAAGAAAAACAACAATACGGCCACACTAACCGTTCTGGGAATCGAAACCAGCTGCGACGAAACAGCCGCAGCGGTCGTAACGGGTCCGGGAGACAGAAAAATCCTGTCGAATACGATCCGCTCGCAGATTGACGAACATACGGCCTTTGGTGGCGTTGTTCCCGAAATCGCGGCGCGAGCCCATATCAACATTCTCGACCGGATCATCGATGAGGCAATGCAACAGGCCGGCTGTGACTGGGATGACATCGACGCTGTTGCGGCAACGGCCGGACCCGGCCTGATCGGCGGTGTCATTGTCGGTTTCATGACCGCCAAGGCAATTGCCATGGCAGCCGACAAACCACTGGTTGGCATCAATCATCTGGAAGGGCACGCGCTCACCGCCCGATTGACCGACAATCTGGAGTTTCCATTTCTGCTGCTCCTGGTGTCAGGTGGCCATAGCCAGTTTCTACTTGTCCGTGGTGTTGGCGATTATGAACGGCTTGGCACCACAATCGACGATGCGATTGGCGAAGCTTTCGACAAGACCGCCAAGTTGCTCGGCCTTCCTTACCCGGGAGGGCCTCACGTTGAGAAAATGGCAAAACGGGGAGATGTCACCCGTTTCAGGTTGCCGCGCCCCCTGCTCGACCGACCAGGGCTGGATATGTCCTTTGCGGGCTTGAAAACCGCGCTGCGAACACAGGCCAAAAAACTGGAACCGATCGATGACCAGACGGTCGCCGATCTTTGCGCGGCTTTTCAACGTTCCGTTTCCGATGTACTTGCAACCCGGACCAAATCCGCTCTTGCGCTTTTCAGCGAAAAACACCCGGACGCCGAACCAGTCATCGTGGTTGCCGGTGGCGTTGCTGCAAATCAGGAAATTCGCGAAAGTCTGCTTTCGGCAGCCCAGGCTTCAAATGCCCGCTTCGTGGCACCACCCATGTCGCTATGCACAGACAACGCAGCGATGATTGCCTGGGCCGGCATCGAACGCCTGCAGCTCGGTCCGGTTGACGACATGGCGCTTTCACCTCGTCCGCGCTGGCCGCTGGACAGCGCCAACGCCGGTGTGCTTGGTGCAGGAAAAAAAGGGGCCAAGGTCTGAAATCTCGGCAATGTAGACCACCTTGATCGCCTCTCGGAATGTGGGCTGAGAGGGTCCCGCTGAAACTTGCTCTTTAGAATGTCGCCGGAGCCTGATAGGAAACTTCAGCTCTGCAAGACGGATCCCATTTGAATGCGCGTCTACCACAAGGCTTATGTATACCTGACCTGCGGGACGGACCTTCTGGTCTTCAACGAACCTGACACGCCGCATCTCGGCCTTCAGGTTCCCGGGGGTACCGTGGATCCTGGCGAGAGCTTTTTGAAGGGAGCCATGCGCGAGTTCGCCGAGGAAACCGGACTGACGCTTGACGCAGCCTTTGATCATTTTTCAGATCAGGACCTGCCCTTTGAAACCTTTCCAAAGGTCGGCCAGTTTCTGGCTCCACCGAACCGCCCGTTGAAGGGCCGCCACATTCGCCGCAACTATCATGTCACGCTTTCAAAGCGGCCCAAGGAGAAGTGGGAGCATTTCGAGATGTTTCCAAGCAGCGGAGGAGATCCGATTCGTTGCCATTTTTTCTGGATTGATCTCTTTGGCGCAGAGGCGATGACTGAGGAGACTTTTTTTGCAGCATTCGGCGCTCCGCTCTCCCTGCTTCGCAAGCGTTTAGCGCCTCTGCAAGACGCAGCCTAAGCCTTCTTGGAGCCGGAGGACGCGGTCATGCAGATCTACCACAAGGCGTATGTTTATCTGACCTGTGGGCCGGAACTTCTGGTGTTTATCGAGCCTGACCATCCCAATCCGGACCTGCAAGTGCCAGGAGGCACACTCGATCCCGGCGAAAGCTATTTGCAGGGTGCCAGACGCGAGTTCGTCGAAGAGACAGGACTTTCATTGGATATCGCGCTCGAATCGTTCGCCGACCAAGACCATATCTTCGAAAATGTTCCCAATTGTCTCGACGGACTGCATCGGCGGCGACATTTCCACGGCCGTATCCTGCAAAAGCCGGCAGTGGAATGGGAACATTATGAAATGACCCCGAGCACAGGCGGCCCGCCGATCCGGTTCCGCCTGTTCTGGCTCGACTTGTTTGCCGACGATGCGCCCGCCGAAACCCGGTTCTTTCAAGGTTTTGGAGCGCAGCTTGAAACACTACGGACGCGCATGGAAAGGCAGAGCAATGGGCGCCATTAGGACGATTGGCGTCATCGGCGGTGGCGCTTGGGGAACCGCCCTGGCCCTCACGGCAGCCCGCTCCGGCAGCGATGTGCGCTTGTGGGCACGTGATCCGGGCATTGTTTCTGATATTCGATCCCGCAGGCAAAACAGCCGATATCTGCCCGGCATCACGTTCGACGAAGACCTGAACGCGACCACGTCGCTCGAAGATGTCGCCGGCGCGGACGCTTTGCTGTTGGTCACACCGGCGCAAACAACGCGTGCGATGCTGGCAGCGCTCAAGAAAACCGGCAGGGCGCAAGGACCTGTCGTCCTCTGCGCCAAGGGTATCGAGCAGACCTCCGGCAAGCTTCTGTCCAAAGTCCTCAGCGAAGAACTTCCGGGCGCAGAAGCTGCGGTGCTGTCGGGTCCGAGTTTTGCTGACGATGTTGCGCGTGGGCTGCCAACAGCAGTCACCGTCGCAGCAAGCTCGGCCAAAACGGCTCTGAGCCTTTGCGAATCAATGCAATCGCCATGTTTCCGTCCCTATGCGTCAATCGACATTCTCGGCGCCCAGATCGGCGGGGCCCTGAAGAATGTTCTGGCCATCGCCTGCGGCGCGGTTGTTGGCCGGAAACTCGGCGCGAGTGCCCAAGCTGCTCTGACCGCGCGTGGTTTTGCCGAACTCAGTCGGCTCGGGACTGCAATGGGAGCACAATCAGAAACACTGACAGGCCTCTCCGGGCTTGGAGATCTGGTACTTACCTGTTCTTCCAGCCAATCGCGCAATTTCTCCTTTGGCCTGCGGTTGGGCGAAGGCTTCATGGCCTCTGAGTTGATTTCAGCTGGCGGCAAACTGGCCGAGGGAGCTTATTCGGCGCGCGTTGCCGTCAAACTCGGACAGAAACACGACATTGATGTTCCGATCTGCGAAACGGTGGCAAGAATGATCGATGAGGATTTGTCCATTGACGATGCCCTCAACACATTGATGGCAAGGCCTTTGAAACCCGAATCGGAAGTTGTTTGACGCGCAAGCCTCGCCTCTGACTTCTGGGTGGAACGGCAGTACCATCGGGTAATCGGACGGAAAATGCAGTTTTCCGTACTCTCACGCGGCATATCAGCATTGAGTTTGCAAAGCGTCGGACCTAGGTTCTGGCAAGAATTGGCAACTCGAGGTTCCCTTACATGCTTTATGCACTGATCTGCACCGACAAACCGGGTGCGCTTCAAACCCGCCTTGACAACAGAGAAGCCCATATCGGCTTTCTGAAGGCTCTCGGCAATGGGCTCAAGGCCGCTGGTCCTTTCACCGATGATGAAGGCAACATGACTGGTTCGTTGGTGGTTATTGAAGCCGCCAACCGTGACGAAGCGCTGGCGATTTCGGAAGAAGATCCATATGCCAGGGCCGGTTTGTTCGAAAGTGTGGAGATCCGCCCATGGAACTGGGTGATCAAAAATCCGGAGGCATCTTAAGTGCAATACTGGCTGATTAAGTCCGAGCCGGACAAATGGTCCTGGGACCAGCAAAAAGCCAAGGGTGAAGCCGGCGAAGAATGGGACGGCATCCGGAATTACCAGGCACGCAACAACATGCGCGCCATGGAAATCGGCGACAAGGCCTTTTTCTACCATTCCAATATCGGCAAGGAAGTTGTCGGCGTTGTTGAAGTCTGCAGTGACATTCATCCCGACAGCACGACGGATGACCCGCGTTGGGAGTGTGTTGATTTCAAAGCCGTCTGCGACATTCCCCAGCCGGTGACCCTTGCCCAGGTTAAAGCCGAGCCAAGGCTTGAGAAAATGTCTCTGGTCACTTCCATGCGTCTGTCGGTTCAGCCGGTCACGGAAGCGGAATGGAAAGTCGTCTGTGAAATGGGCGGACTGAAAGAGCCGGCCTGATATGGCCGCAATCGAGGATCCGGCCGCATTCATCTTGAGGGAAACGAAGGTTAAACCGGTTCCTCATGCAGAGGAGATCCAGCTTCATCTGGCCGATGAAGCAATGGCGTTGTGGCAAAAGACAGAAGAGCAGCTCGGCGAACTTGGTCTCGCCCCGCCATTCTGGGCGTTTGCCTGGGCTGGCGGGCAAGGTCTGGCCCGCTACATTCTGGACACGCCAGAACTGGTTTGCGGCAAGAAGGTGCTCGATTTTGCCTGCGGCTCCGGACTCGTCGGGATCGCCGCCATGATGGCTGGTGCAGCATCCTGCCACTCGGTGGATGTCGACCCTTTTGCCTTTGCCGCAACCAAACTCAATGCCGCGTTGAACAACGTTTCCCTGATGCCGGAAACCGCGGATATCACAGCTTCGGGCATGCCCGAGGCAGACATACTCTTTTGCGGTGATGTCTTTTACGACCAGCACATGGCGGCAAAGGTCCTCGCAATGCTTGAACGTGCCCTGAATGAAGGAATGCTGGTCTTGATTGGTGATCCCGGTAGATCCTATCTGCCGAAGGAGCGTCTTGAAGAACTGGCGACATTTGTTGTTCCAGTGACCGGCGCACTGGAAGACAATGAGATAAAACGGACACAGGTTTTTCGGTTCAGAGCCCTTTGAACTAGCAGCTCATATTCGATCCCGTTTTGCGCGGATCGGTTGGCAGCACAAAGATTTTCACCTTTGCCACTTTCCCTTTTGACGGCTTGCGATAGGTTAGCCGCTTGAGTGTCAAACACCTTCGGCTCGCCGTATCAGGAGTTCTAAATGCCAGTCATAAACCGTCTTGCGGACCTGTCAGATGAAATCACGGCCTGGCGCCGCGACATCCATGAAAATCCGGAAATCCTTTATGAAACCGTCCGGACCGCAGGTAAAGTGGCCGAACTCCTTGAAAGTTTCGGCGTCGACGAAGTGGCCACCGGGTTAGGCAAGACGGGCGTTGTTGGCGTGATCAAGGGTCGCAACGGTGGGGACGGCAAGACAATCGGCCTTCGTGCGGACATGGATGCATTGCCGATCGAGGAAGCAACCGGCAAAGACTATGCATCAAAGGTACCCGGCAAAATGCATGCCTGCGGCCATGACGGTCACACCGCCATGTTACTTGGAGCCGCGAAATACCTTGCCGAGACCCGCAATTTCGACGGAACGGTTGTCGTGATTTTCCAGCCCGCAGAAGAAGGCGGCGCGGGCGCAAAGGCGATGATCGACGATGGCCTGATGACACGTTGGCCCATCGATGAAGTCTATGGAATGCACAATTATCCAGGCATGCCTGTGGGGGAATTTGCGATCCGCAAGGGTCCGATCATGGCTGCAACGGACGAGTTCCGCATTACGATCACTGGCAAGGGCGGCCATGCCGCAAAGCCTCATATGACCATCGACCCGATTGTCGTCGGTTCAAAGATGGTGTCTGTGCTGCAAACGATTGCCAGCCGAAACGCCAATCCACTCGATTCCGTCGTTGTTTCGGTCACCGTCTTCCAGGCAGGCAATGCGTTCAACGTGATCCCGCAGGAGGTTTTCCTGCGCGGAACCGTACGCACGCTCACGCCAAAAATGCGTGACCTTGCTCAAGAGCGCATGGAAGCCATCGTCAACGGCACGGCCGAAACTTTCGGCGCGACGGCAAAGCTGGAGTTTATTCGCGGCTATCCGGTGACGGCCAATCACGACGATCAAACAGACTTTGCCGCAAATATCGCCGAAGGCATTGCCGGTGAAGGCAAGGTCGACCGCCAGATCGAACCGATGATGGGTGGCGAGGACTTTTCCTACATGCTGGAAGAACGCCCGGGCGCTTTCATATTTGCCGGCAACGGCGACAGTGCCGGTCTTCACCATCCCGAATATGATTTCAACGACGACTTGATTCCGGTCGGTTGCTCCTACTGGGTGAAGTTGGTGGAAACAGCCATGCCTACGGCGGCCTGAGAAAAAGTGTGATATGAAAGCGCCGGTTGCGACCGGCGTTTTCTCTCAGGCCCTTCTATGTCATTCTCTCCGTTCAGACTTTCTTTCATTGCAAACTACGTGATCCTTGGCGCTTTTGTTGGCGTTCTGATCATTCACCCCTTGAACCTGATCGTGGTTTGGTGGGAGTTGTCGCGCTTCTCTGACACAGCACCCAACCTGATGGAATTTCTCTCCGCGCGGCTCTGGCTCGTTCTGCTTCCCAGGCATCTGGACGTTGCTGTCGCCTATACGCTGGTCGGCGCAATTGTCGGACTGGCCTTTGGCATATTCAGCCGAAATTACATGCAGACCTCAGAGGCCTATAAGTCCTTGCGGGAGGAGCAGACCACACTGATCCCCGACCTGATGAAGCGAGGGGAAACAAGCCGGGTCGAATTCAAGTCGTCGCTGCGTTGGGACATGCAGGAAAACCACATCAATCGTGGCCTGGAGAAGGTCATCGCCAAGACGTTGGCCGGTTTCTACAACGCCGAAGGCGGACATCTGCTGATCGGCGTCAATGATGCGGGCGAGCCCCTTGGTCTTGACAAAGATCTGGCAACACTCAAGAGCCCAGATCTCGACGCTTTTGAACGAACGGTCAATGACATCGTATCCAAGAACCTGGGTGGCGACCTCTGCCCTTACATTCACACGGTCTTTGCAAGTGTCGGCGGTAGGGATGTGGCCATGATCATCGTTCGGCCGGCACCACGCGCGGTTTACATGGAAGAAAACAAGGCCTCGGTCTTCTACCTGCGCAGTGGCAATTCGACCCGGAAGCTCGATGTTCGGGAAGCTGTCAACTACGCCAACACGAGATGGTCCTGAGTTGTCAGACTTCTTTGCCGTGATTTTGCCCGATCAGTTGCACGCGACAGCAACAATTGCGCTGATCGGTGTGAGTTTCTTCACATCTGCGATGACAGCCGCAGTCGGTCTTGGAGGTGGCATTGCTCTCATTGCGATCATGGCGATGATCATGCCGGCAAGTGCATTGGTGCCGGTCCACGGTATGGTGCAGCTTGGTTCGAATGCAGGGCGGGCCATCGTTCAGATCAAACATGTCGACTGGCTGATCGCGATCTGGTTCGCTTGCGGCGCCATCATCGGCGCTGCACTTGGGGGCGCTATTGCTGTTGAATTGCCGGCGGCGGTTCTCAGAGCCGGCATTGGCTGTTTCGTCATCTGGATTGTCTGGGGCAAAGCACCGAAATTCGGCAAGGCACGCAAGCGTGCCATGGCAGGTGCAGGATTTGCGTCCACGTTTCTGTCAATGTTCTTTGGAGCGTCCGGTCCTATTGGCGGCGCGGTTCTGTCGACGCTTGAACTGACCCGCCACCAGTTTGTCGCCAATCAGGCAATTACGGCGATGATGATGCATGTGTTCAAGGTTCTGGCGTTCGGTGCCCTTGGCTTTGCTTTTGCACCATGGCTAGGACTGATCCTTCTGATGATCGCGAGCGGATTTCTCGGCACATTGGCCGGCACTCGTCTGCTCGGCAAGATGAACGAGAAAACGTTCAAGACCGGCTTCAAATGGGTCATGACCGCACTGGCGGTGAACCTGTTCTTTCAGGCGGGCCGTGAATGGATGATCGGTTTGTAGGCATTCGGCTACGGTCAGATTGTGCCGCGACTTCCGATATGAATCGTACCTCGCGCTGTGGCACCGCGGCGTTATTGACCTTTCCGACGCCGTTGATTGAGTTCTTCGCAACTGCCTTTGCCTTGAAAGAGCGGAACCAACACGGTAACCCAGCGCAATCGGTTTTCAATAATGCGGGATGGAACGTCCATGGCTTCTCAAAAACTTCTGCTTCTGCCGGGTGATGGCATTGGCCCGGAAATTATGCCGGAAGTGAAAAAGGTAATCAGCTGGTTCAACGAAAACGGCGGCATGTCCTTCGAGACGGAAGAAGGTCTCGTCGGCGGCTCGGCGTATGACGCTCATGGCCAGTCGATCTCCGAAGAAGACATGGCAAAGGCCATGGCCGCCGATGCCGTCATTTTCGGTGCGGTCGGGGGTCCGAAGTGGGACGACGTTCCCTACGAAGTGCGCCCTGAAGCGGGGCTCCTGCGTCTTCGCAAGGACATGCAACTCTTTGCAAACCTGCGTCCCGCAATCTGCTATCCGGCCCTCGCCGATGCATCTTCGCTGAAGAAGGACATCATCGAGGGACTTGATATCCTGATCGTTCGGGAGCTGACAGGCGGCGTTTACTTCGGCGAACCAAAGGAAATCACGGACCTTGGCAACGGCCAGAAGCGTGGTGTCGATACTCAGGTTTACGACACATACGAAATTGAACGCATTTCGAAGGTTGCCTTCGAGCTGGCCCGTACGCGGAATAACAAAGTCACCTCAATGGAAAAACGGAACGTCATGAAGTCCGGTGTTCTGTGGAATGAGGTCGTCACACAGACGCATGGCAACGGTTATCAGGACGTGGAACTGGAGCATATGCTGGCCGACGCCGGCGGCATGCAACTGGTCCGCTGGCCGAAACAGTTCGATGTGATCGTCACCGACAACCTTTTTGGTGACATGCTGTCTGATGTCGCCGCCATGCTGACCGGTTCGCTTGGCATGCTGCCATCGGCCTCACTCGGCGCTCCTGACGAGGCGACCGGCAAGCGCAAGGCGCTTTATGAACCCGTCCATGGCTCCGCTCCGGACATCGCCGGAACAGGCGCAGCCAACCCGATCGCCATGATCGCAAGCTTCGGCATGGCGCTGCGGTATTCCTTTGAGGAAGTGGAAGCGGCCGACAAGCTGGACAAGGCAATTGCTGTTGCGCTCGACAAGGGCCTGCGGACCAAGGACATTGCCAGTGAGGGCCAAGCGACGGTTTCGACTTCCGAAATGGGTGATGCCATCGTTGCTGAACTCTCTGCACTGAGCGCCTGACAACCATTACAATTTGCACGTGGAACCGCCAGCGGCTATGCCGGTGGCGGTTTTTCCTTTTACCCATGTTGGTCAGATGATCGAAGACAAACTCGCACCCTTTCTCGGCTCCTGGATCCTCGACACCGAGGAAAGCGATTTCGAGCAGGGCGATCCGCCCAAAAGCGCAACACTGAAAATCGACGACAATTTCGGAATGGCCTGTTTCACCATGAATCAGGTTTCAGCCGAAGGCGAGGTGACCAACGACACCTTCGAGGCGATGCCCGACGGCCCGGAAGTGAAGCTTGGCAAAAGCGGACTGGTCGACGCAATGCGCCTTGTCTTTGAAGGTGACCGCAACCTCGTCTCAGAAGCCAGGCGCGGCGGCCTGACCATCATGAAGGCCGAGCGGCAGCTCTCCGACGACGGCAACACGCTGACCATCACCCAAACCGTGCACCTTGTTGATGTTGCAAGCTTCAAGAACATATCGGTCTATCGGAAAGCACAATAGGGACAAACGCAATGAAGCAACGAATTGGAGCCCTCGCGCTGCTGGTCCCGAATTACGATCAGGCGATCACCTACTACACGGAAAATCTTGGCTTTGAACTTGTCGAGGATACCAAGCTTTCGGAGACAAAGCGCTGGGTGTTGATTGCACCTAAGGGGAGTTCCGAAACCCGCATACTACTGGCAGAGGCCGATGGACCGGATCAGCAAAAGACCATCGGCAATCAGTCAGGCGGACGGGTGTTTTTATTCTTGAATACAGACAACTTTGACCGAGATCATGCCGCGATGCAGGCAGCTGGCGTTGCTTTTTTGGAAGAGCCCAGAACCGAGCCATATGGAAAGGTTGCTGTTTTTGAAGACCTGTTCGGCAACAAATGGGACCTTATCGAGAGCTATTGATCGCAGCTTTCACACCTGAACAAGCGCTACTTTCTTAGTCCCCTCCTGCCTCATTTGCCCAGGATGCGTCACACAATCGCAGTTTAACTTGATTGGCGTTAAGAAGCAGACGACACAGGACAATCTTGCTACTAATTGCACATGGCAAAATTTTAAACCGGGCAAACAAGGAGGCGGCCGCCTCTCATGAAACGCAAACCCGTAAAAGTGGATGTAGCTTTGCAGGGCGGCGGGTCGCACGGTGCTTTTACATGGGGTGTGCTCGATCGTCTGCTTGACGAAGACTGGCTCCAGATTGAAGGCGTATCGGGGACAAGCGCCGGGGCAATGAATGCAATCGCGCTGACGCAGGGACTTTGCGAAGGTGGCCCGAAGCGCGCGCAGGAACTGCTCAGGGAGTATTGGAACGCAGTCAGCGAAACATCGCGCTACAGCCCGATCCGCCGAAGCGTTATGGACAAGCTTCTGGGCCGCTGGACACTGGACTATTCCCCGTCATATTTCGCATCGCAGATCTTCGGCAGGGTCCTGTCGCCCTACCAGTTCAACCCGATGGACATCAATCCGCTGCGGGATGTCGTTGAAGAGTGTTTTGACTTTGACCTGATCAATCAGCCTGCGGCTCCAAGATTGTTCCTGTGTGCAACGAATGTCCGGACAGGACGACCCAAGATTTTCCGACAGCCCGAAATATCCTGCGATGCTGTCATGGCCTCAGCTTGCCTGCCAACCCTGTTCAAGGCGGTTGAGATTGACGGTGAAGCTTATTGGGACGGTGGGTATATGGGCAATCCGCCGCTCTTCCCGTTGATCGACGAGACGGAAGCACGAGATGTCATCCTGGTTCAGATAAATCCATTCGAAAGGCCCGGCATCCCGACAACACCGGCCGAAATTGAAAATCGACTCAACGAGATCACGTTCAACGGCAGTCTGATCAAGGAAATGCGCTCCGTTGGCTTCCTGTGGGAGGTCATCCACCACGAAGGACTGGACCGGGCGGCATATCGCGATGCCCACCTGCATATGATCGGCTCGGAAAGCGAACTGTGTCACTACGGCGCTTCCAGCAAACTGAACGCTGAACGGGTCTTCCTGGAAAAACTGCATGAACTCGGTCACCGGACAGCAGACACCTGGCTTGACCAGAACGGCTCGAAGGTAGGCAAAGAAACCACCTGGCGACCGCGCGATCTCTTTGAAGAAAGCCTTCAACCGGCGCATCTTGAACCTGGCACCGAGAGGAACTTCAGGAAGTCATGATTGAACTGCTCGGTATTCTTCTGCCTCTCGGCTTGCTGATGTATTTCGCCTTCAGGGGCATCACGCTTCTGCTGCTTGCACCGGTGATGGCCGTCTTTGCTGTTGTGCTGTCCGGAGGATTGTCACCGCTGGCGGCCTTCACCCAGATTTTCATGATCAACACGGCCGACTTCATCCTGGCGTTCTTTCCCTTGTTCTTCCTCGGTGCCATTTTTGGCAAGCTCATGGATGACAGTGGTTCGGCTGAATCGATCGCCCGCTGGGTCATCGGAAAGTTGGGAATGGGCAACGCCATGCTTGCGGTGGTTATCTGCTGCGCGGTGCTGACTTATGGCGGCGTTTCCTTGTTCGTCGTGGCCTTTGCCATTTTTCCGATCGCTTCCGCCCTGTTTCGCGATGCGGCAGTCCCAAAACGCCTTATCCCCGGTGCAATCGCTCTTGGTGCCTTTACTTTCACCATGTCGGCCTTGCCTGGAACTCCTGCCATCCAGAATGCAATCCCGATGCCTTACTTCGGCACAACGGCCTTCGCCGCTCCGGGCCTTGGGATCATCGCGGCTATCATGATGTTCGGGCTGGGCATGCTTTGGCTCAATCACAGGGCAAGTGCTGCTCTGGCCACCGGTGAAGGCTACGGAAACCACGATGACGGCCTGCCCGAGCCAGACACGGTCATGCGGGCTCAGGCGCAAAATGAAGGTTTTGACGTCAACGAAATCGAAGCAACCGAAGATACCCGGAACCTGCCACCCTTTATTTTGGCGATAGCACCGATCGTGATCGTTGTTCTGGTCAATTTTCTATTCGTCGAATTTGTGGTCCCCCAACTGGAAACCGCCTATCTCGCCGAACCGCTTTTCGGAGCAACCTCGATCGAGGCCGTCCGCGGCGTTTGGGCCATCGTGGTCGCGCTCACCGCTTCGATACTCTTTCTGATCCTCTCAAATTTCCGCCGGTTCCCGGACATTCGAGAAACCTTGAACAAGGGCGCAGATGCTGCCGTTTTGCCGATTTTCAATACGGCAAGCCTTGTCGGTTTTGGCGGCGTGATTGCCGCTCTGCCTGCCTTTGGCGAAATCACGGACGGCCTGATGTCGCTGAGCGACGGTAATCCACTGGTCTCCGTCGCCATGTCTGTAACAACACTGTCCGCGCTGACAGGTTCAGCGTCGGGCGGCATGAGCATTGCTCTTGATGCTCTGGGTAGCACCTTCGTCGCTATGGCCAATGCGACAGGCACATCGCTTGAAGCCATGCATCGGGTAACCTCTGTTGCATCCGGCGCTTTGGACGCCCTACCGCACAATGGCGCTGTGATCACGGTGCTTGGAATTGCCAAACTGACTCACAAGGACAGCTATCTCGATATTTTTGTTACCGCTGTCATCGTGCCGTTTATCGCGCTTGTTGCGATCATCGTTCTGGCGAACTTGTTCGGCGGCTTCTGAACTGTTTCGGTTCTCCTTGCCGTATGGACACGTTTTAAGAGAGCGCTTGCACAGTTAAAAAGGCAACGATGATGTAGCGCGCTGTCTTGGCTATCGCGACCAGGATGAAGAAACTCCAGAGCGGTTCTCTCAGAACCCCTGCGGCCAGGGTCAGCGGGTCACCGACAATGGGCGCCCAGCTCAGCAGCAGGCTCCAGCGCCCATACCGCTGATACCATTTGGTTGCCCGTTTCAAATTGTCAGCCTTCACCGGAAACCATCGGGCATTTGCGAAGTGTGCCACACCTCTTCCCAGCCACCAGTTGACGACTGACCCCAGCGTATTGCCGAGACTTGCCGCGAAAACAAGAAGAGGCACCGGGTCCTGGCCAAGTGCAATCAATCCCGAAAGACCGAGCTCGGACTGCGCAGGCAACAAGGTCGCGGCAAGAAATGAAACGCCAAAAAGGCCAAGCAGACCTGCACTCATGATGGTGCGTCTTCAACCTTCTGCAGATGCGAGATAGAGCACACAATAAAAACAATCATGTCTTGCTATGTAGTGAGACATTAAATGACAACACACCTCTGACCCAAAACACTCAATCTGACAGCATTGACGGCCATGGCGGGAGCTGGCTGCAACGTAGACGAAGGCAGCCTTTTGATGAAGACACAACAGAAGGCCGGCGGACTGCCGCCGCAACAGCTTGCTACCGGGTATCAGTCAAATTGCATCACGCAGCGGCGACCTCAGCCAGGAAGGCATTCACTTCTTCGCGCAACTCTTCGGTCCGCTTGACGACATCACCTGTGCGGCGCCCCATATCGGCGGCTGCATCGCTTGACCGTTCTGCAATCGCCTCGACCCCGGCCATATCATCGACCACGGATCGTGTCTGCTCTGCTGCTTGAAGAACATTTCCTTTGATATCGTCGGTGGATTGTCGCCGTGTTTCAAGATCCGCCGCGATTTGGGTCGTGTGATTGGTGACATCGCCGATGTCGGAGATAATCTTCTGGATCGCATCCACGACACGGACTGTCCTTTGCTGGACAAGCGATACCTGTTCAGTGATCTGGTCCGTCGCGGATGCTGTTTGACCGGCCAGTGTTTTGACCTCGCCCGCGACAACTTCAAACCCTTTTCCAGCCTCTCCCGCCCGCGCGGCTTCGATCGTTGCATTCAGCGCGAGCAGGTTGGTCTGGTCGGCAATCGCATTGATGATCGAAACGATGTCGCCAATGGCGTTGGAGATTTCCGAAAGGCTCTCGATCTCGGAATTCGCGGCCGACGCATTTTCGTTCGCCGTCTGCGCGATTTCCGTTACATCATGCGCTTTTTGGCTGATGGCCGCGATTTCATTGGCAAGTTCCTCGGCCGCACTTGCAACCGCATCGACATTTTCCGATGCGCCGGACGATGCCGCAGCAGTGTCCCGAGCCTTTTGATCAGCATTCTGGGCGACGCCCTTCAGAGCGCCGGACGTGCTCTGCATGTCGCCAAGCGCTTCATCGACATCTTTCAGCAAAGCGGCCATGCGCGTCTTGAACGCTGCGATCAATTCGTCGATGCGCTGCTGACGGTCCGCCGCGGCCTGACCTTCCTGCCGTTGCCGCTCCTTGGTCAATTCGATGGTCTTGTCCCGATAGTAGCCAACCGCACGGGCGATATCAGAAATCTCCGTGTGGCCATATGAGAAAGGCAATTCACTCTCCACACCATCTGAGTCGGCAAGGTTCCGAATGGAGCTGTTAAGCGATTCGATGCAATGAAGGATTGATCTGCCGAAGTACCAGGATGTTCCGAACGCACCCACAAACACCAGACAAAGTGCCCCGGCAACTCCCCACATCCGCATCCGAAGGTCGCTCACCATGGACTGCAACTGCGCCGCAAGTTGGTTGTGGCTCACCTTGTGCAGGCCATCTATCGCGCTCAGGAAGGCTGCATATCTGTCTCGAACCGGTTGCAGATCAAGTGTCGTACCGTCAGCGCCTTGCCCGACCTTGGAAGCGACTTTTGCAAGCGCTCCCTGGAATTTGCCATTCGCCTGCCGGTAGGCTTGTGCTGCTTTGCTGAAGGCGGTTTCCTTGCCTTCTTCAACGGCACCGGGGCCGGTTTTGGAAATCGAGCTGATCTGATCCGCCAGCACCTTGAACTGACCAGCGCCGACCAGAACGGACATGGAGTCCAGGTGGCTCAGTTCGGTCTTCTTTGCGACATTCTCGCTGTTGCGCACAACGGCAGCTGTGCGCACGACCAGGTCGGACAATTGTCCTGACACAAGTTCGGCCAGCAAGTTGGTGGTCTGAACAGTGTTTGCAGCAAGACCCGCGTCGTTACCGATGCAATCTATGACCTTGTGCGCATTGGAAAGTGCCTTTGCAGCTGAGCCTGCCGCTTTTTCCGGTGCACATGCCGGATATTTGGCCAGGACGTCGCTTGGAAGCTCCTTTGCTCCTTGCGTGACGCCGGCCTGCCAGACCCTCTCAAGAGCCGGCAAACTGGCCAGTTTCACCTTGTCCCGTTCGAGGTCCGAATAGGCGGAAAGTATGATCCAACCTGCACAAAAGACGATTGGCACTGTCAAAACGATAACCAGTACAAAAAGTCTTTTTCTGATCGTCATGGGAAGTCTCGCGAATCATCTGGAACTAGATGACAAGAAAACTAGCTTGAAATTACCAATGAATTCGAAACAGGTTCAAATTTTTCTATTTTGACCTGCTCGCCCGCCAAGCCGTTCAAGCGGCCATCAAAAACAAGAACCCGGCAGTCGAAGCCTGCCGGGTCCTCAGGTCGGTCTTGGGAGACCTTACGGCTTGATCAGTTAAGTCGGCTCGCCGGACCCAGGTCGATCAGTTGTGTCTCACCTGGTGCATCATCGACGCCGTCATTGTCGGTCACCAGAATGAGACTGCCATCAGCTGTAATCGCCAGGCCTTCTGGCTTGTCCAGAACCCAGCCTTTGCTGGAAGACATTGCCGGAAGAAGGTCAACTGCGAACCTCTTTTTCAGCACCGGCAATTCTTCTCCATGTGCGGCAGGCGTAACACCTTCAAGGGACACCGTTGTGATCTGCTTGATGGCGGCGTCTTCGCCGCCTTTGTTGTCACGCTCCAGAATGGCGAACTGACCCTCACCCAGTGAGACAATCTCAGACAGGCCAACCCAACCGCCCGCAGCGCTCCTTGGCGCATCCAGAGGATAGTGAACAAAACCCCAGGACTTGTCTGACGGATTGTAGATCGCAATCTTGGAAAGTCCTTCCGGGTCGTCGCTCCACTCCCGCTGAACGGCAACTGCGACAAGCGTTTGTCCGCTCATTTCAAACTCGGCAACGCCTTCAAAAGAAAAGCGCTTGGCCTGTTCTACAAGTGACGGCGGCAAGGAGATCTCTTCTTCGACCGCACCACTGGCACTGACTTTCAACAACAGATGCTGACGGTCTTTGTCTGGATGGCCCTCGGAGGCAAGCCAGAACCCGCCATCTTTTGACACTGAAATTCCTTCCAGATCCAGCCGCGACTGAACGAAACCCGTCACCGTGACGTAAGAGGTAATCTGTGCCGGCTGGGTTGCAATATCCAGCGTATAGATGCGGGCATCGTCATAGAAGCTGTCACTGACGGCATAAAGCGTATTGGCATCCTGCGGATCCGCCGCCAAGGCAGAGAGCGCGCCCCAGCCAATCGGTGCGCCTTTTTCAGGATCTCTGGCAGATACGATGGACGGATAGGAAGGGGCATCTGCGCCAAACTGATAGAGCGAGATGTGGGACCGTACACCGTCTTCATCCACTTCGTTGGCGACCGCAAACAAATCACGGTTCGGGATCGCCAGAAGACCTTCCGGACCGACATGCGTCGGCAACAGCTGGACAAACTCAGGCGCGCCGCCGGTATCCTTGTATACCGCGACAAAATTACCGCGTTCGGAGTTTACGAAAATAAGGGTTTCACCGCCGAAGACACCGACTGCGACACCTTCAGGCTCAGTACCTTTCTTGTGGGCACGTTTCGCCGGATAGTGGCCATGTGCCATGCCCAGATGTTCCATCTGATTGCCACTGTCGAAAAGAACGTCGCCTTTGGTGTTCCAAATTGTGAAGCCCCGGGAGCCGCCTTCATAATCGCCTTCATTGGCGGTAACGAAACGCTCAGTGTCGATCCAGGCAACCGCGTCAGGTTCACGAGCAACGTTTTCATTGTTGCCGGACGCATCGCTCATGCGGGCCTTTGCCACGGGGATGTTTTCTGCCGAGGCAACGCCGGCAGAAAAGTCGGCAACAACCTTGCCGGATGCCAGATCGACCACAGCCAGATGATTGTTTTCCTGCAAGGTAACGACGGCCTGATTGTCTTCGTTGATTGACACGAATTCCGGCTCCGGATCTGTCGGAGCAACTTCGGCAAGGCCTGTCAGATCCACGATCCGAACTGCATCGCAATTGGTTGGCACACCGGTTTCATCAAGATCGAAGATTGCCAGATGCCCAGCCGGCATTTGAGGAATCGCCCCATCGTTCAGATCTTCATCGCGTTCGTTTTCGATCGCAATCGCAATGAACTTTCCGTCCGGTGAAATCGCGACACTGTCCGGCTGGCCCTTGGCATCGCATTTTGCGGTAATGCCCATGCCCTCAAGCGCAATCACGGCAAGATGCCCTGAGGCATTGATGAAGTCTTCGCTTGTGTTCACACCTGCATAGGCAGCGCTATCACCCATGGCGACAGACGTTGGCTCGCCGCCAAGCGCAACTCTTTCCATCGACTGAATGTTGAGCGGGTTGGCGGCATTGATGAAAACAATCGCCTCGCCCGGGCTGTCGGTAAACGCAAGTGTACGGCCGTCTTTGGAAGCGTAGATGATCTCAGCAACAGTTTCCATTGCCCTGTCTGCGCCTTCCGGCAAAGTCTTATAGACCGGGTAGGAATTGATCCGTTCGAAATAGTCGGCCTGCGCGGAAGAAACAGCTCCGATACCGAACAGCACTGCGAGACTGACGCCTTTCAAAAAACGTCCGCGAAGGTTCGCCATTGCACTAGCTCCCATAACAATTTTCTGGGTTGAAGGTGCGCGAAAGCTAGTTGTCCTCCTTACAAGATCGGTGACAGTTGCATGAAGGTTTTGTGACATCAGGGCAAAGCCGGTAATTCGATTGCAAGCATGTCTTGTGCAGAAAGAGCTGGACAATCAGGAGCAATTCAACCACCTTCGCTGCTTCCCACTTTTCGGCGCTCCTGGCGCAAACATTCGGACAATCAAATGCAAATCGGATTTGCACGCTCAGCCGTGGTGCTGGGTTTATTGGCTGCGGTCGGTCCTTTTGCGATTGACCTTTATCTCCCGGCGATGCCTGAAATCGTGCAGAGCCTGAACACGGATGATGCTGCGGCCCATATGACCTTCACGGTCTATTTTATCGCTTTCGGTATCGCCCAGCTTTTTTACGGCCCTCTTGCAGACCGTTTCGGCCGCAAGCCGCCGGTGTTTCTGGGACTTGTGATCTTCATCATCGGGTCAATTCTCTGCGCGATGGCAAGTGATGTTTCAATGCTCACGCTTGGCCGCTTTATCCAGGCTCTTGGAGCTGCTGCACCGATGGTGATCGTTCGCGCAGTCGTCCGCGACCTGCACACGGGTACGGAAGCAACGAAACTGATGGCGCTTGTCATGCTGGTCATCAGCATTTCGCCGATGCTGGCGCCACTCACGGGCAGCATGATCATACAGTTCGGCAGCTGGCGCCTGATTTTCTACGCTCTTGCCCTGATTTCCCTGGCCGCAATGGTGCAGATGGCCTTTCTGTTGCCGGAAACGCTGCCAGATGACCGACGTGCACGGATCGATCCCGTTGCCATGATTCGGAGCACTTTCTACCTGCTTCGCGACGGGAAGTTCATGGGTTTGACCCTCATTGGCGGCTTCTCGCTCGCCAGCTTTTTTGTCTTTATCGCGTCCGCGCCACTTGTCTACATGACGCAATATGGTTTGACCCCGACAACTTTCAGCCTGGTGTTCGCGGTCAATGCCATCGGTTTTTTTGCCTCTTCACAGTTTGCGGCCTCGCTTGGGCAACGCTTCGGCATGGGCCGGGTGGCACTGGTCGCCGTCTTCGGTTTCGCTGCTGCGACGTCTTTGCTGTTTGTTCTCGTTTGGGCCGGTTTTGACGATCTCTGGGTGCTGATGGCGCTCTTTTTCATCGGCAATTCCTGCCTTGGTCAGGTGATTGCCCCGACAATGGTCATGGCTCTTGAAGACCATGGTGAACATGCGGGCATGGCATCAAGCCTCGGGGGAACCTTTCAAATGGTTGCCGGCGGTATCATGATCCTGATCTGCAGTCCGTTCTTTGACCGGACGGCGCTTCCACTCGTCGGTGCTGTTGCCGCCTGCGCCCTGACAGCGCTCGTGATCGCTCTTTTGACATTGCGCAGCGAACCGGCTGGCGACGCAGTATCGTGAATTCGCCACCATCCGGCTTTGCCCGCACGAGACTGGAAATGTGCGGGCTGTAAGCTTGGAATGACCAGATGGGATTCGCCTGACGTCGCCTTCGAGCAACAGGTTGATTGCCAATAAGGCAATTCCATCGAATTCCTTGTTGACTCGTCTGGATTTCCGGGCAAAAACACCGCCGTCTCAAGTTTTGACGATTGCGAGCACCAATGAACCGGCTGAAAGCCGACATTCTGGATACGATGTCTCAGGCCCTTGCCAGCGTGACCTTCACACGCAGCGAGACCGCGACACATGCCGCAACCGCACCTAAACGCACAACAAAGACAACCAAGACCACCGCTTAACGGTGCCGCTCGTCCCGCCTCCCCGGGGATGGGAGGCGCCGGGAGCCGGCGACGCCCATCTGACAGGGACGAGCCGGTGAAGCGGGGAGACGGACAAGGACAAGTCGAAAATGGGTTTTAAGATCGCAATTGCAGGCGCTACCGGCAATGTTGGCCGTGAACTGCTGGACATTCTGGACGAGCGTGGATTTCCGGCAGACGACGTCGTGGCGCTTGCCTCACGCCGCTCCCAGGGCACGGAAGTTTCTTTCGGCGACAAAACGCTGAAAGTTCAGGCCATGGAAAACTACGACTTTTCCGATACCGACATCTGCCTGATGTCCGCGGGCGGAAGTGTTTCCAAGGAATGGGCTCCAAAAATTGCAGCCAAGGGCTGTGTTGTCATCGACAACTCCTCAGCCTGGCGCTACGACGCGGAAGTTCCGCTGATCGTTCCTGAAGTGAATGCCGATGCTGTCGCCGGCTTCACCAAGAAGAACATCATTGCAAACCCCAATTGCTCTACCGCGCAATTGGTCGTGGCCCTGAAGCCATTGCATGATCACGCAAAGATCAAGCGCATCGTCGTGTCGACCTACCAGGCCGTTTCCGGCACTGGCAAGGAAGCCATGGAAGAACTTTTCAACCAGACCCGCGCAGTGTTCGTGAACGATCCGATCGAACCGAACAAATATCCGAAGCGGATTGCCTTCAACGTCATTCCCCATTGTGACGTCTTCATGGAAGACGGTTACACCAAGGAAGAATGGAAGGTGTTGGCCGAGACCAAAAAGATGCTGGATCCGGCCATCAAGGTCACCTGCACAGCCGTCCGTGTTCCTGTCTTCATCGGCCATTCGGAAGCCGTCAACATTGAGTTCGAAAACGAGATCACGGCAGAGGAAGCTCGCAACATTTTGCGCGAAGCCCCTGGCTGCCTCGTCATCGACAAGCACGAAGACGGTGGCTACATGACGCCTTATGAGGCCGCTGGCGAAGACGCGACATACATTTCCCGTATCCGTGAAGATGCAACCGTCGAAAATGGCCTGAACCTGTGGGTTGTCTCCGACAATCTGCGAAAGGGCGCTGCGCTCAACACGATCCAGATCGCTGAAGTGCTGGTCAACCGCGGGCTCATTACACCCAAGAAGGCCGCGGCCTGATGTTGTCTTGACGGGCGCTTTCGAGCGCCCGTTTTCATTCAGTTTCCCGACGCAAAAGGGAGCATGGTGCAGCAATGCCCACGCCGTATGACGGGTCTTTCCCGCAGTTTCAGTCTGCGCATCCAAACGCCGCTTTTTCGGACTGGCTGGTTGCCCGGGCGGAGCCATTTTGGTCAGCGGCCACCGAGCATCCGTTCACCCGAGCGATCGGTGACGGCTCAATGCCTGATGAGGCTTACACGCGCTACCTGATTGAGGACTATACCTTCGTTACGGATCTGGCCTCAACGCTCGGCTATCTGGTTGCCAAAGCACCGCGCATGCAGTCCAAGACGCAACTTTCCGCGTTTCTGGCTTTGCTGACCTCGGAAGAAAACGACTATTTCCTTAGGTCTTTCGAAGCACTCGGAGTGCCCGCATCAACTTATGAAACCGCAGCACAGGGGCCAACCACAAGAGCTTTCGCCGACCTGCTGGTTTCATCGGCTGGCAAAGGATCCTATCCGGACGGACTTGCCTGCCTTTTGTGCGCTGAATGGTGTTATCTCACCTGGGGTCGCCGCGAAGCGCAGAAGCCGAAACCAGAAGCATTTTATCTCGCGGAATGGATAGACCTGCACGCCGTACCGGGTTTTGAAGCCTTCGTGAACTGGATCATTGAGGAAATGAACGGGATTGGTCCGACGCTTTCTCCAGACGATCAGGACCGTGTCTCACGCCTGTTTCGGCACATGAGCGCACTTGAATTCGCGTTCTTCGAGGCGGCCTGGACCGGCAAGACACCGGACCTTCCGGAAGAATTCCGGCAGTCCTGACCAATGTATATTTACGAAGCCGCCGCCCTTGGCGCTGCCGCGCTCTGGGCTCTGACCGGGCTTCTATCGGCAGCCCCGGCCCAACATCTCGGCGCCATCGCCTTCAACACAACGCGCATGGTGCTCGTCACCATCATGTTGTGCCTTTGGGTCGCGCTGACAAATGGCTGGGGTTCCATTGGCAACGACCATCTATTGCCACTTGTCCTGTCCGGATTTGTCGGGATCTTCATGGGCGATACCGCTCTTTTCCTGACACTCAACCGGATGGGGCCACGCCGGACAGCCATGCTGTTTTCCCTGAACGCTCCCATGTCGGCCATACTTGGCTGGCTGCTACTGAACGAGGACCTCACCATTCTTCAGATATCTGGGATCGGGTTGATTTTCCTGGGTGTCCTGTTGGCCATCCGCTTCGGCAAGAGAAAATCGCAGCTGCACAAATGGGAGAGCATCAAAGGACCTCTCTGGATCGGGGTTTTGCGCGGTTTGGTCGCCGCTCTTTCACAATCGATCGGCTCTTTGATCGCTCGCCCGATCATGGAAGCAGGTGTTGACCCAGTGGCAGCATCCAGTCTCCGGGTTGGGACGGCGGCGCTTGGCCTGGTTCTTTTGTCCAGACTGCCCTTTTCCTGGGTAAAGCCTGCCGGAAGGTTCACGTTTCCAGTGGTCAGCGTGGTCGCTCTTTCCGGTTTCCTCGGCATGGGTGTCGGCATGACGCTCATTCTGTTTGCGCTCTCGGGAGGAGACGTCGGCATCATTGCAACACTGTCGGCGACAACACCCGCGCTCCTGCTGCCAATGATGTGGTGGCGAACCAAGGAAGCCCCTGCGCTTGGCGCCTGGGTTGGGGCCGGGCTGGTGATTGCAGGAAGTGGGTTGTTGTTTGCAAGCTGAGACTTGAACGAAAAGAGCTGATCTCAGGTTCCGACAGGGTTCGGCCCGGTTGATTCCCGTTCGACGATATCGCCCGCAATCGCCATGTCTTTCAGTGAAGCCTTTGACTGAAAGATCTGTTCAACAGCTGACACAGCGAGAGCTTCAATCGGCTGGCGAAGGGTCGTCAGGCGAGGAACCACCAACGAAGCCAAAGTGATATCATCGAAGCCGGCCACCGACAGATCTGCCGGCACATCTAGCTTCAAATCCCGCGCGCACCGAAGTACTCCGATGGCCTGCTGATCGCTGGCTGCGGCAATGGCGGTCGGCCGGTCATTAACCCCAGCCTGATTGAGAATTTCTCGGCCAAGCTCTTCCCCTGAATCATAGTCGAACTGCCCCTCGAAAATCGTCAGCTCTATCGGATCCTCGGCGCTTGAAAGAGCTTTGATACGGCTGACGAAGCCCTCTCGTCTGCTCCGGGCAACGTCCATGCTCAAAGGACCGGCGATATAGGCAATTCTTCTGTGACCAAGCGCATGAAGATGATCTGCGATTTTTTGAGATCCGTCGAAGTGATCCGTGGCGATCAGCGGAAACTCCCCGAAACGTCGGTCCAGTGACACAATTGGCACATCGGTCGCGTCAAGACTCCGCCCATCCGCTGTTGCAACGACGATGACACCGCAAACGGCTCGGTCGAGAAGTGCCGCAATCTGCGTCTTTTCCGTATCGGCATCGTCATGCGAGTTGGCAACCATCACGGAGTGGCTGCGTTTGGCCGCCTCCATTTCGATATTCTTGGCGAGTTGGGCAAAAAACGGATTGGTGATGTCGGGCACGACAAGGCCAATGACATCGATACTGTTGGTGCGCAGCGCGCGTGCAGCGAGATTGGGCTTGTAGTCAAGCTCCTTCATCGCCGCCTGCACCTTCAGCTTGAGCGGGTGCTTAACAGTCTCGTTCTTGGCCAAAACACGCGAAACAGTACCAACGGACACCCCGGCCTTCCTGGCGACGTCTTTGATCGTTGGCATTTCCCGCAGCACTCCTTAACCCCTTCTTTCCTTGAAGCATTCCTGAGCCTGCCAATCAAGCACCGCCTTAAATTCAGGCGAAGACCGGGTTGCGGAAATTCTCCAGTTCCAGGCGGGTCGGAAGTGAAACCGAGGCTCCCTTGCGCGTCGTCGCGATTGCAGCCGCGCGTAATGCAAAGGCAATCGCATCGCGCATGGATGCCCCCTCCGCCAAGCAGGTTGCAAGTGCCCCGTTGAAACAGTCGCCGGCCGCAACCGTATCAATGCTTTTCACCTTGAACGAGGGCAGCGACCCCAGAGTGCCATCGAATGACCAGGCAACCCCAAGACTGCCCATCGTCACAATGGCACCACGCAATCCCATTTCCACGAGCAACGAGGCGGCTCTTTCACCATCTTCGAGCGTCGCCGGCTGCGCGCCCAGCAGCATTCCGGCTTCATGCGCATTCGGCGTCAGAACGTCGAACGAGGTGAATACATCCTGTTTCCAGGTGGGGTCCGGGGCGGGTGCCGGATCCATGATCACAAGAGATCCTGCGTCGCGGGCAATACGTGCTGCCTCCAGGGACGCCGGTAATCCGATTTCGTTTTGCAGCAACAGCACGCCACTCGTTCGGATGGCTTCTGCATGAAGCGACACTTGCGCTGCAGAAACGGATCGATTTGCGCCACCGGAAAGACGGATCATGTTGTTGCCGTCCGGCCCGACATCGATAAACGCAAGACCGGTCGAGACGTTGGGGATCTCACTCAAGCGAGAGCGAACACCCGATCGATCAAGCTGCGATTTGGCATCCTGGCCGAAACCATCGCCGCCTATCGCCCCGACAAGAGTGACGTCGGCACCAAGCCGCGCGGAGGCCACGGCCTGATTGGCACCTTTACCGCCAAGAGAGGACGTCGTTTCGCGAACCGCAACGGTTTCACCGACGTCCGGCCAGCGATCAAGATAGCTGACCAGATCGATATTGACGCTGCCGACAACTGCTACAGGTTTCAAAACGGGACCCCGCTTATCAGGAGTATGTTGGCGTAAGGTGTAAATTCACCGGTGCGGATGATCGCACGGACCTGGCCCGACTTGCGCTTCAGCTCTGCATGAGACACGCGCGAAGTCGTGACGTTTTGCTCAGTCTCCAAAGACCACTGATCGATTTCCTCTTGCATGAGGGCGGACATCTCATCCGATGTTTCTTCCGCCCATATGGCACTTTCGATCACAAGTTCGGCGCGCAACGCTTTAAGGAGGTCCTGAAAGCCTGGAACACCTTCGCTTACGGCAAGGTCGATGACCCTGACACCTTGAGGAACAGGAAGGCCTGCGTCGGCGACGATGATTGCGTCCAGGTGGCCGAGCGAAGCGACCAGTTCGCTCAAGTGCCGGTTCAGGAGGGCCGTCCGCTTCATTTCGACGTGTACTTTGCACGGTAATAGTCGAGAATGACGGCGACGATGATGACAACACCTGTAATCATCTGGCGCATGAAATCCGACAATCCGATCAGGATCAGTCCGTTGGCCAAGACGCCTATGATAAAGGCCCCCAGCAGCGTACCGATGACCGAACCGCGCCCTCCGCTGAGGCTTGTGCCTCCGATGATGACGGCGGCGATTGCGTTGAGTTCAAAACCGATACCGGCAATCGGGCTGGAAATATTCAGGCGGGCCATATAGACGATCGCGGCAATTCCGGCGGTAAAGCCGCAGATGGTAAAGGCCGCAACCTTGTACCAATAGACCGAGTGCCCGGCGAGACGGACAGCCTCTTCATTGTTGCCGATGCCATAAAGAAGTCGCCCAAACACAGTGAAGTTCAGCACGAACCAGGCAACAAGAACCAGGAAAAGCGCGACCAGAAACACCACGGGAACGCCATAGATCATGGCAGAACCGAATTCCTCGAAGGCATAGGGAAACGAATAGATGGTCTGGGCATCGGAGACCTGCAGCGCCGCTCCGCGTGCAATGTTGAGCATGCCCAAAGTGATTATGAAGGACGGCAAGGCCCAATAGGCGCTGATGACACCATTGATCATCCCGCAGGCGACACCGGTCAATGTCGCCGCGACGATGGCCAGCGCAATCGCCTCTGTGGGACCAAAGCCCGGCAATGTGATCGCTTTGCCGGCGACAACCGCCGCAAACGCCATCACCGATCCGACCGAAAGATCGATCCCGCCAATGAGGATGACAAAGGTCATGCCAACGGCGAGCACCAGGTTGATGGTAATCTGGGTCAGAATGTTGGTGATGTTGTTCGGTGTCAGAAAGTGTTCCGTGAACACCGAAAAGAAAAGGATGAGCGCAAGCAGCGCGAGACCGATGCCCGCGTTCTGCAGAACGGTGCGCACGGAAAATCTGGTGGTTTTTGGCATGGTTTCTGAAAGGGTCTGCGTTGTCATTGCTTCTGTCCTCCGGCCTGCCGGGCCTGGCCATAAGCCAGTTTCAGGATGTTTTCTTCCGAGAATTCGGGACGCGTCAGCTCTCCCTGGATTTCATGTTCGGCAAGAACGAGTATCCGGTCAGCAAGCGTCATCAGCTCTGGCATCTCAGACGACACCACAAGCAATGCGACGCCTTCTCGTGCCAACTCCTTCAAAATTGCGTAGATCTCGGCCTTGGCACCGACATCGACACCGCGGGTCGGTTCGTCCAGCAAAAGCACCTTCGGATTGCGCGCGAGCCACTTGGCAAGAACGACCTTTTGCTGATTGCCGCCTGAAAGACTTGAAACCGCGTCGGAAATCCTTCCGTATTTGAGCTTCAGCTTCGCGCCTCCATCGCGGGAGCGCCTGTTCTCCTCAGAAAACTGCAACAAGCCGGATCTGGAGACGGCATGCATATTGGCGAGCGATATGTTGGCCGCGATTGGCATATCCAGGATCAGACCTTCATCCTTTCGATCCTCGGTGACAAAACCGATACCGGCGGCAATCGCGTCGCGCGGGCCGCTGAAATGCACTTCTTTGCCAGCCTGAAACAGGCGACCGGATCGGATCGGATCAACGCCGAAAATGCCTCTGAGAATTTCGGTCCTGCCAGCACCGACAAGTCCTGCAATACCGACTATTTCGCCGTATCTGAGATCGAACGAGACCCCTGTTTCCTTCGGGTTCGCCTGCGTGCAAAATTCATCAAGGCTGAGTGCAAGCTCTCCTGGCACGCGATCTGGGTCCGCCTCGTTCGCGGTCGTAGCCAGTTGCCGGCCAACCATTTTCTGCACCACGCCGTCGGGCGTCGTGTCCGCAATGCGATCCGTCCCGATGGAGACGCCGTTTCTGAAGACCGTGACCCGGTCACAAATCGCGAAAACCTCGTCAAGGTGATGAGACACGAAAACAACCGTGACGCCTTCAGCCTTGATTGATGCAATGATGTCGAACAGACGTTTGGTTTCCCGTTCGGTCAGTGTCGCGGTCGGCTCATCGAGGATCAGAATCCGGCTTTGGCATTGCAACGCTCTCGAAATTTCAACGAGCTGCCGGTGGGCGATGCCAAGAGAACTGACTGGCGCCTTCACGTCGACATCCGTGAGCCCGATGGCATCTAGCGCCAGTCGTGCGCGCCGGTTCATCTCCTGCTTGTCCAGAAGGCCAAAACGGGTCGTCGGCATACGCTCGACGGAAATGTTCTCGGCAATGCTCAAATGATCCAGAAGATTGAACTCCTGATGAACCACCTGAACTCCAAGTTCCTTTGCGACGTGCGGATTGGCGGGTCGGTAATCCTCTCCCGCGAGGGAGATGCTGCCGGAATCGTAAGGGAAGACTCCGGACAGAATTTTGATGAGTGTGGATTTGCCGGCCCCGTTTTCGCCAACCAGGGCATGCACTTCACCCTTAAGGAGCGAAAAACTGACCCCATCAAGCGCCTTGACCCCACCAAAGTGTTTCTTCAATCCGTCCACGGACAGAAATGCAGGGGTCTCGGCCGGATCGGGCACGGCTGCAAGCGATACGGCTGCCATAGTGTGTCCAGTCAACTTGCTTTGGAAAAAGGGCCGCCCCCGCCTTAAGGCTGACCAAGCGGGGGCGCATGGTGATCGCTTAGTTCGCAGTCACCAATTCGATCGGGGTCTTTACCCAGCCTTCAAGCTGAGGTCCGCCCTTGACCACTTCGAGAGCGAGGTCGATGGAATTCGCCGCCATGTCCGTGCCGAACTGGTCGACGGTTGCAAGCATGCGACCATCTGAGATCATCGGACCCACAGCGGGAATGTTGTCGAAGCCGACCACGACAATGTCGTCACGCCCAGCGCTTTCCAATGCCTTGACCACACCGATGGCCATGGAATCGTTCGCCGCCATAACGCCTTGAATGTCCGGATGCGCCGTCAGCATGTTGGAGAATACGGAATTTGCTTCCTCTGTCTCCCAATGGGCCGTGCGGCTGTCGAGCAGATCAAGTTCGAACTCGGCCACGGAGTCTTCAAAACCGAGACGTCTTTCGTTTGCGTTGTCCGCGCCGGGATTTCCTTCGATGATGACAACCTTGCCGCCGGCACCAAGTTTCTTGCCCAGCGCATCGCCAGCCAGCTTGGCCCCACCGCGGTTGTCCGGCCCGACAAAAGCCAGTTCAACGTTTTGTTGTTTCTTGGCCTCTGTATCCAGGGCCACGTCGAAGTTGACGACAACAATGCCGGCTTCCATCGCCTTCTTCAAAGGGCGAACCATTGCGCGGGAATCTGCAGGGGCTACCACGATTGCATCAACACCTTGGGTGATGAAGTTTTCGACGGCATTGATCTGAGATTCAAAGTCCGTCTCGTTCTGCATACCGACGGCCAGCAATTTGTAGTCGCCGCGCTTTTCCTCATGAGCCTGAGCGCCCGCCATCATGTTTTGAAAAAACTCGTTGGCAAGAGACTTCATGATGAGGCCTACAACCGGCTTGTCATCAGCTTGAGCGGTTCCAGCAAGCAAAGCGAGACCGGTCGCTGCCGCGGCAGCGATTTTCAATAACTTCATGATTTTCCTCCCAAAAAAGGTAATGCCCATTCACATCGGGCTGCTGAGGTGAACTGGCCAATTAAGCAAAACACGGGACTTGGGATTCGTCAATATGAAACGTTTCATTTTTTTGAATGCATTCATTCTAAACGAGAAATTGTGCTCCCTCTGACCTGGAATCGGTCGTTTCAGGATCTAAATCTGGTCAAAGTGAAAGATTTTTTGGCCTCGACACACGCGCTGTGGACACGCGTCCGGTACCGAAATTCAGCACAATCTGATTGCCGCAAGTCAGCCCAACCGTCTCAGCATGGTTGCGACAGACAAACGAAAAGGTCGCCGCCCATATCGGGCGGCGACCGAGCGTCAAGTCTCGTCGGCTTACTTTTTCAGAAGCAATGATGCGTCTTTCACTTCTCCAGCTGACACGTCCATCGGGAAACTATAGGTCTCGTTCCCGTAGCGAACATTCAACTGATAGCTGCCTTCCTTGAGACGAAAAATCGGCTTGGCATTGCCGGAACGCGTGATTTCCGCCCGTTTTCCTTCCAGATCCTGCTGTCCGCTCATGACATACCAGAAGACACCTTTGTCGAGCGCAGCGCCGCCTTCCTCAAGAACTGTTTCAGCACGCAACACACCGGCATTTTGGACCATGGTCTGGTCCGTCAGGGCACCGGCGTCGACAGTCAGATCTGCAGTCACGCTCGAATTGCCATAAGTGGCAAGGACGTGATAGTCGCCGGCACTCAACCGGAACAAAGGCTTGGCATTGCCGGACCGGTCAACTTCCTTACGCTTGCCTTCAAGGTCCTTCTTCGCTTCATAGACATAGTAAAAGACGTCCTTGTCGACCGGCGGCTGGCCTTCGGCCAACAGATTGGCAATCCTGAGATAACCGACATTCATGTCCACGGTTTCGTCGGACAGCTGATCAGCTCCGATCGTGACATCGAATGATGTACGCGCTTTGCCATGCGTTGCAACGACGTGATAGTCGCCCGCACTCAGCCGGAACAAAGGTTGCGCAGCGCCGGACCGATCCACTTCCCTGCGATTGCCTTCAAGGTCCTTCTTCGCCTCAAAGACATAGTAGAACTGATTGTCCTTGAGCGGTTCCGCTCCCGATGTCGGGACCCCTGTGATCCTGAGATACCCTGCATTCATATCGAAAACATGGTCCGTCAGAGCGCCAGCCTCGACAGTCAGATCCGCAGTTGCACGCGCTTTGCCGTGAATGGCGACAATATGGTACTCACCCGCGGGCAGCCGGAAGACGTGGTTGGCAGCACCAGACCGGCTCACTTCCTTGCGCTTGCCTTCGAGATCCTTTTTGGCTTCGTAGACATAATAAAACATCTTGTCGTTGAGGGATGTGCCGCCTGGCGCGGCTTCAGCCCGAACACGCAGGTTGCCTGCATTCAGGTTGATCACACCTTCGGTCAGCTGTCCGGCAGAAACCGTGAAATCACTGCTGACATAGGCCTCACCATACTTGGCGCCGAGATGATACTCTCCTTGGCCGGTCTCAAAAATCGGCTGTGCATTGTTGTTGCGGCTGATTTCCTTGCGCTTGCCGTTTGCATCGGCCTTGGCCTCATAAAGGTACCAAAAGACATCCTTTTCCAGAAAGTCGCAGGTTTCACAAAGCTTTGCGAGTGCTTGAATGCCTTGTGGGCCAGCAGGTGCGGGCGCAGGCTCGGGCTTTGCTTCAGCAACAACCACCGGCTCTGGAGCGGGTTCAGGTTCGGTCACGGCAATTGTCTGCACCGTCTGAGCCAGAGCTTCCGTCAACTCGCCGGAATTTCCGGCGAGAAAGAACTGGCCGCCGGTGTTTTCGGCCAGGCAGGAAAGCTGCTTTGCTTCATTGGCCGAGATGTCAAAACCAATCACATGTGCAGTAAAGTCAACACCCTGTGCTTCAAGGGACGAAGCCAGCGCACAAGGGTCAGCTTCGCAGGTCTCAAGACCATCACTCAGAAGCACAACGGTCGCACGCTCTTCGGTAAAGCGCATCTCTTCCGCCGCGAGACGAACTGCGGTTGAAAGCGGTGTCTTTCCTTTGGGACTGATAGAATTCACAGCACCTTGAAACGCGTTTCCGTTCAATGGCTGAGGTGGAACAACAAGCTCGATGTCATTGCAATCGCCCTTGGTCCGGTGACCGTAAGTCATAAGACCGAGGTCGATGTTCTTGTCCCATCCTGTCAGCATCTGGGCGATTTCGCCGCGCGCGATTTCGATCTTCGATACGCCGTCAATCTGACCCCACATGCTGCCGGATCCATCCAGCACAAGAATGGCGCGTTCACGATCTTGTGCCTGCGCACCAATGGTCAGAAGTGAAATAGTAAATAAGGCCAGCAACAATGCTGCCGACCTGAAAAATTGGTCTATTCCCATAATCATTTTGTCTAAGCCCTTCTTGCCCTTTTCAAAGCGTGAAACAGAAGTTTCAAAGGCGGCCCGGTCAAGCGCCGGAGAGCACACCTTGATGACAAATATTCAATAGAATTGAGAGAGCTCCTGTGACAACAGTCACGGTTCATGCGGTTTCGCTGATGTCTTTGTGCCAGTGGCCGCTCCTTCGATTGAGGCAATCTTTTGCCGCTGGAAAGACACTCAATTTGCTGCACCGCAACCTGAAGTCTAAATGAACATAAGTATAAACGCGTCAACATTAGGTATTTTTGACAATTACTAAGGAATGGATAGGCTCCTGAACGGACCAACTAACAATAAATCGACACTCAGAAAGGCTTTACTCCACTAATTATTTTTTTACGAAAATAGAATAGAAAAAACGTCCGGTATTTCTCGCGGGACAAGTAGTTTTTCATGAAACGAGTTATTATTGCAGTTGAGAACCTTGGGTCTGTTCCGCAGCAATTATTGCAAATCACGGCTGTATATCCGGCCGAGCTGGTGGCCTACGACAAACTCCAGTCCCTGTCCTTCGATAGCCCCGCCTTGCTCATCGTCGATCTTGAAAACATGACGCGCGACTGTCTCAGTCGGCTCAAGAGCATGAGTAACAACTCCGTTCTGGAAAAGCTCTGTGTGCTCGATACAAAGAGCCGTCATCAGGTGTTTCAGGCGCGGGAACTCGGGATTTACAATCTGGTCCACAAGGACGACTTCGCCTCACTAATGGTCAAACTTCGAGAGTTGCTCGGCAACTACTCGAAACCGAACCTGGGCACGAACTGCTCCAGCCAGATGGGAAGTGCAGTTAATGCCGCGTGCTCTGCACTCGATCAGATGTCTCAGGCGATCCTGAACGACGCACCGCTTCCTGTTCCCAAACTCGCAAGAAGTGCGGTGGACATAACAAATACGATATGCACTGAAGGGCTCGACAACTGGCTTTCCGCCGTTCAACAGCACCACAGTCACACCTATTGCCACACAATGATGGTGACGGGACATGCGGTCGGTTTTGCAAAAGCTCTCGGCTTGCCGGAACAGAAGCAATACATGCTGGGCCTTGGCGGACTCGTCCACGACCTGGGAAAAGTCAGGATACCCTTGTCGGTGCTCGACAAACCGGCAAAACTGAACGCCGAAGAACGTGATCTGGTCAACAGACACCCACGTTTCAGCCAGGAAATTCTGCGCGGGCGCAAGGAAGTTCCAAAAGAAGTGGTCGACATGGCCGTCTGGCATCACGAGATGCTCGATGGCTCTGGATACCCTGACCGCCTCAGCGGCGAAAGCATTCCGGATTCCGTTCGGATGGTCACAATCGTCGATATCTATTCCGCGCTTACTGAAAAACGCGCCTATAAGGACAGTTACAGTCCACGACAGGCTTTTTCGATCATGTCGGAGATGGGCAGCAAACTCGATCAGCAGCTTCTTCGCACGTTCCGAAAATCAATTCTCAAAACAGATCTCGGTGCATTACGGCGTACCGTTGCCTGTTAGCCGCAAGGCACCCAGAGCTGCGCGCATAAAATCTTTCGTTAGTCGGAATATTCGCCAATCAGATCTGGCATGAAAGGCAGATCAGTCACGCCAATGTCTATTCCTGCCTGAAACAGCAGGGTCGATAGTTGACCCCGGTGGTGCGTTTGATGATTGAACATGTGTGTCACCAGCAGCCAACGTGGACGCCGGCGCGTCTTGCGATCAGTCACACTCGTCCATTCAAGCGTGCCAGAGAGCCAATCTTCAGACAGCTCATCCGCAAAGACATTGATATCATCGCAGATCTGAAGGTGCGCGGTCGTCAGTTCGTCAAAATTATCAAAGAGGTCGACCCCCATTCCCTTAATGTCATAGGGACGGCCGGTAAATCGCCGCATCCAGGCCCTGTCTGCGAACAGGATATGGTTGAGCGTGGAATGCACGGACCGGAAAAACGCACCTTTGTCCGCTTTTCGCTCCGCATCACTCAGATTGCCTGCCGCCTCATAGGCCTTTTGCGTCATCCAGCTATTATAGGCTGCCATGCGTCGATAAAGCTCAGGATCAATATGCGTCAACGTCAGTGGCCTGCTGATTGCGCGATCACTTTGATCGGCGGATGCTCGACCTCTTCAAAGCGTTGGCTGTCTTCGTTCATGACCCTGAGTTCACCGGAACCGATATCGAACCAGGCACCGTGGAGCCGCAGGGTCTCGTCCTGAACAGCTTTTTCAACGAATGGAAATGTCATCAGGTTTTTCAGCGACTGGCGTATCCCGGCATATTCCATGGCCAGTTGCGGGTCGTCCGCCTGATCCAGAGGCATGCACGCCATTGCGATCGCAGCAGGTTCCAGCAACTTGATCCAACGGCCGATAAACTGTCCCGTTTCCATTGGCGCATTGGCATGTTCACGGAACGCTTTAACGCCGCCGCACTGTCCGTGCCCCATGACGACGATATGCTTGACCTTGAGGCTACCGACCCCGAACTCGATCGCTGCACTGGTGCCGTGCTGACCTTCTGTATCTTCATAAGGCGGAACGAGATTTGCGACATTGCGTACAACAAAGAGCTCACCAGGACCCATGTTGAAGATGCCTTCGGGGGTTACACGGCTGTCGCAGCAGGAGATGACCATCACCTCCGGTTTTTGCCCGTAAAGGGCGAGCCTTTCGTGGGTCTCACGATTCCTGACAAAACCCTTGTTCAGATAGCGTTCGTAACCATCCAGCAGATGCTTGGGCAAGCTCAAATGCCGATCTCCCGATTTGCGCCGCCAGCGTGGCAGCTTCCTCAAAAGACCTTTTTATCAGCTTCCTGAAACGAAAAAATCCGATGATATACGTATATTACCGTATAAATCAGAAGCGTTCCGCGCGTAGCACAGAGCAGTCTGTCACGGTGACGACACCGATATGCCGTTCCACGACGCTGAAAGCCGCCTCCAAAAGCGCATCCAATCGGTCAGGCCGGATGATGCAGATAATCTGGATCATGCCACCAGCGCGCGAAACCTGACCCTCACGACTCCAGCGCCCGGACCGCCCGCTGCCGCCCATAACCGGCAAAATCGTATAGCCCGTCACACCTGCTCCATCGAGTGCATCCGTCAGCCGCGTTTCCATCGGTGCCTCGATGGTGATTTCGACTCTTTTGGCGTCTTTCATTTCCATGGCGACATCCTCAAATGACCTGCGCAAGCGATAGATATAGCGGAATACCGATCGTCAGATTGAACGGAAAGGTAATCCCGAGTGACATGGTCAGGTAAATTGATGGATTGGCTTCGGGCAAGGCAACCCTCATTGCAGCCGGCACCGCAATATAGGACGCCGATGCGCTCAGCGTCATGAGCAATACCGTGCCTCCCGTGGAAAGGCCGATCATGCTGGCGGCGATCAGACCGGCAAAGGAACCAATGATCGGCATGACAATACCGAAAAGGATCAACCCGGGACGCAGATAATGCGCACTCGACCTGAGGCCGCGGCCAGCGACCAGACCCATATCCAGAAGGAACAGGCAAAGCACACCTTTGAAGGGAGCAACAATGAAGCTCTCGATATCCGACAAGCCTTGTGGGCCCGACAGGAACCCGATCACGAAGGATCCGACCAGCAAAACGATTGAACCGTTAAAAAGAATTTCCCTTAAGAGCCCCTTGGAATCCTGTGCCCGGCCCTCATTGGCCGCCTGTGTTGAAAACCTGGCGGCAAGCCACAAGGCCGACAGGATCGCGGGCGCTTCCATGACGGCAGCAACGGCAACCAGATAGCCTTCGCTGGCTATGCCCTGGCTTTGCAGAACCGACGTGGCCGCGACGAATGTCACGATTGAAATCGAGCCGTAGTGGCCAGCGACCGCGGCTGCGTCCAAAGCATCAAGCCGTGTCATCACTCGCAATAGGCCAAATGCAACAAACGGCAGGAGAAAAGACAGGATCAACCCCGCTATCAGCGAAAAAACCAGCGTGGCGTCGACACCATGATCGCTGACACTGACACCGCCTTTGAAGCCGATCGCAAACAATAGATAGATCGAGAGGGTTTTTGCAGCTGCCTCCGGCACCGAAAGGTCGGAGCGGACCAGAGCTGCTGCCAGGCCAAGAGCAAAAAACAGAATGATAGGCGACAACAGGTTTTGTGCCGCCAAATTCAAAATCGTATCGACCAAGACCAATGCGCCCCTGCTGCGGCCAAACCTCGAGATCAATCGTGGTTTGCACCAGATCTGCCCCACCCTTGTCATCGCAAATTGCGAGATACGTAGGATTACTTACCCGCGACATAGCCGCTCGGCCAGCGGGACGCAAGAGCTGAGCGCTTAAGCTAAGGGGTGATCAACTGCCGGGTGGGCTGCAACGATGACTCAAGTCGCAACGTTGACTTCATGCGGCAGCGGCTCCGTATCGCCATGGTCTTCATAGGCATGACGAATGTTGTCCGCCGGCAATCGGTCCACGGGCCCCCGGAGCGGGTTGACCGGACCGTGATCAACGCTTGGTTCCAAGGCACTCAAGGCAGCCGCACGATAGGCCGCGACGCCGTCAAGCGCATGACTGTCAACAGGATGAGACTCTACAAGAACCGCCGGATTGTCCTCAGACCCTCCGGTTTGTGTTTCATGGCGCTCTGCGGTGTTACGCTTCTTTCTGCGGTCGTAGCCGGTGCCGTCACCGTCGCGGTCCGCTGGATACTCTGTCGCATGCGCCACGACCTGGGCCGAGTGCGGCCGCTCAATCGTCGCCATTCCGGCCTCCTGGCCATTCAGAGAGGGTTCGCCTTCTGGCAAACCTTCCTGAATATCTCAACAAAGAGTTAACAAAGCTTTACGTTAAGTTAACCCGTTGTTTCGGATAGGACAATAGCCAGCCCAGCGTCAGGACAGAGCTGAACTATCCGCGCACTCCAGTTCGGTCGAGCTGTCCCGCCTTGCACGGACCTAGGCCGCCTCATCCGCACGCGTTCCGACAATTTTCACAACATCGGCCATGATGTCGGTTAGCTGGAAGTCCTTTGGCGTATAGACCGCCGCAACGCCCATGGCCTTCAGCTTCGCAGCATCCTCATCCGGAATGATGCCGCCCACCACGACTGGAATGTCATCTGCGCCTGTTGCACGCAACTTCTCCATGACATCTCGCACCAACGCCAAGTGAGACCCGGACAGGATCGACAGTCCAATCACGTGGACATCTTCCTCGACTGCCGCATTGACGATTTGAGCCGGTGTCAGTCGGATACCCTCATAAACCACTTCCATGCCGCAATCGCGCGCGCGCACGGCGATTTGTTCGGCACCGTTGGAATGACCATCGAGACCCGGCTTTCCGACCAGGAACTTCAACCGTCGCCCGAGCGTCTTTGAAACGACGTCAACGTCACCTCGAACCGCTGCGAGGTCACCAGCTTCATCACGCACTGCCTGACCGACGCCGGTCGGAGCGCGGTATTCTCCAAAGACCTGGCGCAGCGTTCGGCCCCATTCGCCCGTGGTGACGCCGGCCTTGGCCGCCGCGATCGAGGGCTCCATGATATTGCGGCCTTCCTGCGCGGCCGACTTCAAATCTTCAAGGGCTTGCTCAACAGCCGCATCATCGCGCGCATCGCGCCAGGCCTTGAGCTTTTCAATGGCCTCGCCTTCAACATGTTCGGGAACTGTCAGGATTGCACCATCGTCCCCTGTTGCCAATGGAGACGGTTCACTGTCCGTCCATCGATTGACACCGACGACCACTTGATCTCCAGCTTCAATTGCCGCCAACCGCGCCGAGTTGCTCTCCACAAGCTTGCGCTTCATATAACTGGAATCCACGGCCGCGACGGCACCTCCCATTGCGTCGATCCGGGCCAGCTCCTCACGCGCTTCCGCTTTCAGCGCTTCAACCTTTTTCGTGATCTCCGTCGACCCATCAAAAATGTCGGCATATTCCAGCAGATCCGTTTCGTAGGCGACAATCTGCTGCATTCTCAAAGACCACTGTTGGTCAAACGGACGTGGAAGGCCAAGCGCTTCGTTCCAGGCCGGCAACTGGACCGCACGCGCGCGTGCGTTTTTGGACAACACGACCGCAAGCATTTCAAGTAGGATGCGATAGACGTTGTTTTCCGGTTGCGGTTCGGTCAAGCCAAGAGAATTGACCTGAACGCCATAGCGGAAACGACGGTAACGCTCCTCCTCGACAGCGTACCGTTCACGGCAGATCTCGTCCCAGAGTTCAGTGAACGCACGCATCTTGCACATCTCGGTGACGAAACGCATACCGGCGTTGACGAAGAAGGAGATCCGGCCGACCGCCTTGGGAAAGTCTTCGTCAGGAATGGCACCGCTAGCCTTCATGGAGTCCAAAATGGCGACAGCCGTTGCAAGCGCAAAGGACAATTCCTGGACCGGCGTGGCACCTGCCTCCTGCAAGTGATAGGAGCAGACATTCATCGGATTCCACTTGGGCATGTTGGAATATGTCCAGGCGATCACGTCCGTTGTCAGTCTGAGCGACGGCGCGGGTGGAAACACATACGTACCGCGAGACAGATATTCCTTGATGATGTCGTTCTGGGTGGTGCCTGAAAGAAGCTTCCGGTCAGCTCCCTGTTCGTCAGCGGCCGCAATATAGAGCGACAGAAGCCAGGGCGCCGTGGCATTGATCGTCATGGACGTGTTCATGCGTTCCAGCGGAATCTCGTCAAAGAGCGTATGCATATCGCCAAGATGAGCAACCGGCACACCAACCTTGCCGACTTCACCACGTGCCAGCTGATCATCAGGATCATACCCAGTCTGGGTTGGCAGATCGAACGCAACGGACAAGCCGGTCTGCCCTTTTGCGAGATTGCCCCGGTAGAGTTTGTTTGATTCAGCGGCTGTTGAATGACCCGCATAGGTCCGGAAAATCCAGGGCCGATCCCGCTCCTGCCCCTTTTCACCTGTTGCGCTCATACCGCTATCTCCTCCGTGATCGACCGGCCTGCAAGACTACACATGAAATCCGTTCGCCTGATCAATCCTCAATTGGCCCAACACCCAGACCGTATAGCCACGATCAATGGATGTTCTAAGGCATTCTCCAGCCTGTTTTTTTCGCACTCGGCAACACGGCTTTGGTCGGTTTGTGACATCCCGCAACACGTGCACCCGAATTTACGCGCTTGCGAGATTTTTCTCTCGCAATGCAAAATATGCTTGGCATCAAAACGCAAGTTAAGCAATAGTCGAATAGATGTACGCGTCATTTTGAACAATAGTTGCGCAAAACCGGGTTTCGATCCGAACGCGCTTTGTGCAATTGCGAAATTATGCGGCGACCAAAAAATGCCCTGGGAGGGGAAGTATGACAGCAGCGCCTGAAGCCAATGACAACCTGACGCGGGGAGAAGCTCCCTTGAAAGATCTATATGAAGTCGGCGAGATTCCGCCCCTCGGTCATGTTCCCAAAAACATGTACGCATGGGCAATCCGCCGGGAGCGTCACGGCGCTCCGGAAGAGGCAATGCAGCTCGAGGTCGTACCGACCTGGGAGCTGGACAGCCACGAAGTGCTGGTCCTGGTGATGGCCGCAGGCGTCAATTACAATGGTATCTGGGCCGGTCTCGGAGAGCCCATCAGCCCATTTGACGGCCACGGAGCCCCCTATCACATTGCAGGCTCTGACGCGTCAGGCATTGTCTGGGCGGTCGGGGACAAGGTTAAGCGCTGGAAAGTGGGTGACGAAGTCGTCATTCACTGTAACCAGGACGACGGTGACGACGAGGAGTGCAACGGCGGCGACCCGATGTATTCCAACAGCCAGCGCATCTGGGGCTATGAAACGCCGGACGGTTCGTTTGCTCAATTCACCCGCGCTCAGGCCCAACAGCTGATGCCTCGCCCCAAGCACCTGACCTGGGAAGAAAGTGCTTGTTACACACTGACCCTGGCAACGGCTTACCGGATGCTGTTTGGTCATCACCCGCATGAACTCAAACCCGGCCAGAACGTGTTGGTCTGGGGTGCTTCAGGCGGTCTCGGTTCCTATGCTATTCAGCTGATAACCGCAGCGGGCGGCAACGCCATCGGTGTCATCTCGGACGAAGACAAACGCCAGTTCGTGATGGAGCTTGGCGCCAAGGGTGTAATCAACCGTAAGGACTTCAAGTGTTGGGGACAGCTCCCGGCGGTTGGCTCCCCGGAATATTCGGAATGGTTCAAGGAAGCGCGGAAGTTCGGCAAGGCCATCTGGGAGTTCACCGGAAAGGGCAACAACGTCGACATCGTCTTCGAACATCCTGGCGAAGCAACGTTCCCGATCTCAACATTTGTCTGCAAGAAGGGCGGCATGGTTGTGATTTGTGCGGGCACGTCCGGTTTCAACTGTACCTTCGACGTGCGCTATATGTGGATGCACCAAAAGCGGCTGCAAGGATCTCACTTTGCACACCTGAAACAGGCGTCAGCCGCGAACAAGCTCATGATCGAGCGTCGCATCGATCCTTACATGTCTGAAGTTTTCCCCTGGGATCAGATTCCCAAGGCCCATACCAAGATGTGGAAGAACGAGCATGCACCTGGAAACATGTCTGTATTGGTCTCTGCGCCGACCACAGGCCTGAGAACCCTGGAAGATGTGCTCGAAGCAGGCAAACGCTAACACAAAGAGCTCCCCAGAAGGCCATACTAAGAGCCTCAAGCAGCCTTGCCAGTCCGCTCAGCGGGCTGGCTTTTTTTGCACGAAATTTGCAACTCCTTAAGCTGCTGCCGCAATTCTGCTCGGGTTTCGCTCCATCACCTGTCGATCGGCAAGCGAATCGCTGTCCTTTTGCGTCTGGAGCATCATTTCGTGATTGATTTACCCAAGGCCCGATCCGCCCTGCAACTGACCGCAGCCGGCCTCGCTCTCATGATTGTGTCTGCCTGCATGGGTGAACGCCTGCAAACGCCACCATTTTACCAGAATCTGGCAAAGACCGACGGACAGGTCGACCCGGCAACGGCGGCGCAGATGATTTCTCAATACCGGATCAACAACGGCCTGCCGGCTGTGACACCGGATGCCCAGCTGACGGGCATTGCGCAAAGCCAGGCCGACGCAATGGCGGCAGCGGGATCAGTCAAGGCGTCGTTGGCTGCGAACCAGCAACTTGCCACGCGCATGAACAGCATTGGAGAGCCCAAAACCGCTGCGGCTGAAAACGTCAGCGCCGGCTACCGGACCTTTGCCGAAGCGTTTTCCGGCTGGCGGGAATCTCCCAATCACAATCAGGTACTCCTGACACGCGACGCAACGCGTCTCGGCATTGCGACCGCGTACTCAGCCAATGCCAAGCACAAGGTTTTCTGGTCCCTGGTCATGGCAGGTCCAAGGCCGGCCCAGTAATGGACCGCCCTACTATCTGACGCTTTCAAAAGACCTTAGTAACGGCGCGGCGGATAGTAAGGCCGGTATGGGCGCACGACGCCTGGAGGCCGACGATAAATCGGATAGTTTCGATTGTACCGAGGCACACCGACGTAAACACCTGCGTTCGGGATCGGCCGACCATAGTAGTTGCCTCCACCGCCATAATTCAGATAGCGCCCGGACACCCAGCCCTTGGTGTTTGCAAATGCTGCATCACACCAGCTGAAATTCGCCGTACACCCGAACACTGTAACCGCACCGCCGTAAGGCACAGTGGTAATGACCGGATAGTTGGTTCCAGGTCCGGCACGCATGTTCAGGTTCGCCGTTGTATAGGCAATCGCCGGTCCGCCGGATTGGGCGGCCGCAGGCCAGGCCATTGCGCACAGCGCCAGGATTGCAAGCGGCAATCGGATCAATGTCATTCTCGTCAGCTCCAACAGGTTCGCCACGGCACCTTATCGCTTTGCACCCTCAAAGTGGCGAAACTGTAGCGGCTAAATGACAGATCCGTAAGCTGCCATCGGCCCGCTTGACGGGGAAATTTCCGCCCGGCGCAGGTCCTAAACGCCCAGGCGCGATCGAGTTTACTTGCATAAAGTGCTCGCTTCGGCTTCATAATCGCCCTTTCCGGACAAGCGGGGAGGGGCTATGTGCGCGTTATCCAGAAAATTCAGATCCATCACATTAAGCGTGGCATTTCTGGCAGCAGCGTCTGCGGCAGGTCACGCATTTGACGGGCATGCAGGGTATTACTATCCCGAACCCCAAACGCGGGAAGTCTATATCTCAGAGATCAAAACAGCCGCCGACGCCAGCAAACGGTCGCGAGCCGCATTCGTGGTCGGTCTCGCAACCCTTCAGGAAAAACAGTCCTGGCACCCGGGCTATCACCTGTTTGCAAAAGGCGGGGACCTTGAGAAGCTGATCATTGTCGCATCCGGCAACGGACAATACGACACGCTGTTTCGCTTGAGAGCGCTGCTTGCTTCACTTACGTCGAAAGCCCGCTCAACGGAACTCTTTGCCCGGTCCGACCAGCCTCATGAATTGAATTTCTTCGATTTCTGCAAACTGATTGGCTTCAGTCAGGTGACCGTCAGCAACGGCAAGGACGTGGCGCATCAAGTCAAGATTCGCTAGCGCAGGACTGGCGTTTCCTGCCCAGAGCTTCGAAAATTCGAGCGTGCCGAGAACCGTTTAGCGCCGCAAGTCGCCCCGCAGCCAGGCGCGGTATTGCGATCTGGTCCCGAAGAATACGTTCCGGTCAACATCACCCTTGATTCCCTGGACACGACCTTCCGCCGTATATTGCCAAAAGTACCAGTCATTGCGTTGATCGTAGATGTTGTTCGGATAGTCGGCCACGGACCTCAACCAGAACTGCTCACCCTTGAGCGCTCCGACCAGACGATCGCGGTGAAAATCGACCGAGGAATAGATAACCGGCCGCTTGCCGTAGTGTCTTTCCATTTCGTCGAGGAAGATTTTCATGTCCCGCACGATCTGTTCACGAGGAGGACGAGTGGTACAGGTTTTGGAATGAGCATTCCATTCCATATCCAGAACGAGTGGAATTGCCTGCGGGTCGACGGGAACGATTTCTTTCACCCAGGAGATCTGCTCTTCGACCGGGCGGCAGAAATAATAGAAATGATAAGCTCCCCGCGGAACGCCTGCCTTGCGTGCCCCGATCCAGTTATCCACGAAGCGTGGGTCGACATGGTCCCCGCCCTCCGTGGCCTTGATCCAGGCAAAGGCCGCTCTTCCGGATTGTTTCACTGCCACCCAATCGATATCACCCTGCCAACGGGAGATGTCGATGCCGTGGACGGCATAGTCTTCAGGCGTTGGATCGGGGAAATCATAAGCTGCACAAGAGCTTAGAAAAATGAACCCAAAGACAGAACAAATGGACTTGATGAGCGCCAGCACAACATCCTCGGCAAAGTTAAGAAAGACTTTCCATCACCGCCCAAAATGCGCGGGATTTCCTAACGGAGTGTAGACGAATTCACGATTTCTGCGCACAAACACGTATCAACTTTCAACCCGAACAGCGATTAAGCGGAGATTGCGGCAGTTCAGAGTCCGAATTGACCCCTTCTCGCTTTTTCCGTGCACAGGCTCATTTGAGTGCCGGTTTTGTCAAAGAGTTGCGCTTCTCAAAGCTTCAACGAGTTAGTTTTGAATTTGATTCCCGCCTTGCCCCCAGTGCGATTGAGAGACAACAGACCCAATGACCAGTTCAGTCAGCCAGAAAATTCGCGCCCGCCTGATCCGATCATACGTCCAGCCGCAGCTTTCACTGGACGAGGAAAGACGCCAATGGGAAGACGCGGTTTGTGACGACGTTATTGCAGAAGGGTGCTCGGAAAAACCGGAGATGATCGCGGGCACCAGATGTCTTTGGCTGATGCCGGACAATCCTCAGCCTGACGACATTCTTCTTTATGCCCATGGTGGAGGACTGGTAACGGGAGCCATCGAAACGCATCGGGTTTTCTGTTCGCAAATCGCTGTTGCACTGAACCGAACCGTCCTGATGGTCGGCTACAGGCGATTGCCCGAACACCACACGTCAGCGCCGCGAGACGACTTTCTGGCCGTCTATTCTCATCTTATCGCCAAAGATGCCAAATCGGACCGGATTGCCTTTGCCGGAGACAGCAGCGGTGCAACCGTGATTCTTTCTGCGTTGCACCGGCTGCATGAGACAGGAACGGCACTGCCATATGCCGCCGTTTCTCTGTCAGGAGCCTTTGACACATCGCTTTCCGGCGAGAGCTTTCAAAGCAGAGCAGACGTAGACCCGGTCTTGTCGCCTGAAAGCCTGATCGACTGGCAAAAACACTTTATCGGCAGGATCGATCTGGCTGACCCGGTAATTTCTCCGCTCTTTGCAGAATTCCACTGTCTGCCGCCGGTTTTGCTTCTCGCCGGTGATCATGAGCTCTGGCTGAGTGATTCCGTTCGTCTGGCAGAGCGGCTCAAGGCGAAAGGCATCAATGCCTCGTTGTCGGTCTACCCGGACATGTGGCACGTCTGGCCAATGTGGCCAGAGCTCCCCGAGACAGTTGAAGCTTTTGTCGAAATTGACCGCTTTCTCACCAGAACGCGTCAGCTTGTGTAGCTGCCGGCTCTCCCCTTCCCCGACGCGAATCTGCGTCCTTCGGAACCTGAATTCGTTTGCACTTGCGCGCCGAATCCTTATGTCTTGACGGACCTCTAATCTTTGGCAGGAAATCCATGAGCGAACGGCTGAAACTCGTCACCTGGAACATCAATTCCGTCCGGCTTCGTATGCCGATCGTGGAACAGCTGATTGAGGAAGTTTCACCCGATGTGATTTGTCTGCAGGAAACCAAATGTCCGGACGCTAATTTTCCGGAAAATGCGTTCCGCAAGGCCGGTTACGAACACATGGCCATAAACGGACAGAAGGGTTACCACGGCGTGGCAACGGTCTCCAAGCGGCCGCTGAGCAACGTCGAGAAGCGCGATTTCTGCAATGTCGGCGACAGCCGCCATGTCGCCGTGGATGTCCCCTTTAATGGCTCTGCCATGCGTGTGCATAATTTTTATGTTCCGGCAGGTGGTGATGAACCGAACCGGGACATCAACCCGAAATTCGGCCACAAACTTGATTTCATGACTGAAATGCAGTCGTGGCTACAGGGCGGCGAGACAGCGCGTCCAGCGGTACTGGTTGGCGATCTGAACGTAGCTCCCTATGAACACGATGTCTGGTCGCACAAGCAGCTTCTGAAAGTTGTCTCCCACACGCCGGTCGAAACCGAACTTTTTGAAAAAGTGCGCGAAACCGGGGGATGGCTCGACGCCATGCGTCAATTCACGCCGCTCGAAGAAAAGCTCTACACGTGGTGGAGCTACCGCGCGAAAGACTGGTCAAAGGCGGACAAGGGGCGCCGGCTTGACCATGTGTGGGTCTCGGAACCGCTTGCCCCGCACATTAAAGGCACATCGGTCCTGCGCGACGCACGCGGCTGGGAGAAGCCGTCGGATCATGCGCCGGTGATCGCCGAATTCACATCGTGACAATCACCTTGCCGCGCACACGGCGCGCCGCGATTTCATCAAGTGCTGCGCCAATGTCCTCAAGCGGATAAGTGCCGTGAATATGCGGCTTCAACTTGCCCTCCTGCACCCAGGCGAGAAGCTGCTGCATGTTTTTTCGATGACCCTTCCGGTCCCGGTCGATTGCCGCTCCCCAAAAAACACCCATCACGTCGCAGCCCTTGAGCATGACGATGTTGAGCGGAATTCTTGGAATGTCCCCGGCTGCGAAGCCGATTACCAGAAAGCGTCCTTCCCATGCTGTTGCCCTGAGGGCCTGCTCTGAAAGGTCTCCGCCAACCGGATCATAGACAACGTCAACGCCCGTTCCTCCAGTCAGATCCTTGAGGCTTTCCTTGAGTGGTTGCTGGGAATAGTCGACGGTCAGATCCGCGCCTAGCGTTCTGGCAAAAGCCAACTTTTCCTCCGAAGACGCACAAGCGATGACTTTCGCCCCCATGACCGACGCAATTTCCACGGCAGCCTGACCAACACCCCCGGATGCACCCAGGACTGCAACGGTTTCGCCAGGCTTGAGATTGGCGCGATCACGATAGGCATGCAACGTTGTGCCATATGTCACGATCAGACCCGCAGCGGTTTCAAATGGAATCTCATCCGGCAAACTGACGAGATCCTCCGCTGGAACCGCTACAAGTTCCCGCGCCGCGCCCCACCGCATGTACCCCATAACGCGGTCACCGGGCGCGAAAGCGGTCACATTCTCGCCAACCTGCTCAACAACTCCAGAGAATTCGGCACTTGGCGAAAACGGCATCTCCGGCTTGTACTGGTACTTTCCCTGTATGATCAGCGTGTCGAAGAAATTCAGCGCGCATGCCTTAACTCTCACAACAACGTCGCCGGGCTCTGCATCTGGCGCGGCGATGTCCTCAACAACAAGACTGGACGGTGGACCAAACGACTTGCAAAGACAGGCTTTCACGACAACCTCAATCATCCGGGTTAGCGGCAGCGTGCGCAAGACGTCCCCTGCCTGACGTTCCGCTACCCTAGCAAGCGTCACGGTCAACAGATATTGGCATTCTGGATAAAGCTTACCTTCAAAGCCGGATGAATTTCCGCTATGAGGCTGCCAATTGAAATCAGCGGACAAACGGATGCGCGGATATTTTGCAGTCGGGGCAGAAGGCCTCTCGAAACGAATGAACCTCGGCACGCTGATGCGTTCCGCCCATGCGTTTGGTGCAAACTTCTTCTTCACAGTCGATGCTGACAAGAAACTTCGCAGCGCGCCTCCGTCTGATACGTCCAAGAGCCCTGGCCATCTGCCGGTATTCAATTGGGACAGCGTCGACACCATGGATCTGCCTCGTGGATGCCAACTGGTCGGGATCGAACTCACCGACGATTCCATCGATCTGCCCAGCTTCGGCCATCCCCTCCAGGCGGCTTATGTCCTTGGACCAGAACGCGGATCGCTGTCGCCGCATATGATCGAACGCTGTGACCATATTGTGAAGATACCGACCAAGTTCTGCATCAACGTTGCCATGGCTGGTGCAATAGTCATGTATGACCGTCATCGCGCGCTCGGCCGCTATGCGGACCGTTCGCTGACCGCCGGTGGCCCAAAGGTGGAGCGGCCCAAACATGTCAGTGGTGGCCCCGTCATGAGAACGGGACGCAAGGTTCCCGGCACCTGACGGATTGTCTGCCAGGACACTCTGATCTGTAGGTGAATCTCGCATCCGGATCGGCAGAGGCGACAACGGGTGGTCATCAGCTGTGAAGTCAGGATTATTGGCCCGACTGTCAGCTTATACGTGCCAACGGAATGTTCTTTCCGGTCAATTCACTTGTCGCCTAAGAGCGGCAGCAGCAGAATCCAGCTTAAACCTGCGTGCAATTTCCTTGTAACCCTCAAGCCCGGTGCTTTCACCGTGAAAAGCAAGGCTTGAATCCAGAGCCTTACCCGATCTGATGTCCTGAAGCGTCATGACATCAGGGCTCAACTCGGAGACGAGCATGATAATCGGGTCGCCATCTTCTTCGTCGAAACGGGCACCAAACTCCATCCGCATATCGACCAGCTGCACGCCAATTCCGAAAAAGACACCGGTCAGAAGATCGTTCAATCTCAGCGCTATATCGTTGATGACATTGATTTCTTCAGGCGCGATCAGATCAAACGCTGTCAGATGGCCTACCGAAACACGGGTGGGTTTCTTGCCGAGCCTGTCAGGACGAACAAAGAACTCCAGCAGCGGTTCGGGAAAACGATAATTGGGCTCCAAACCAAAATCCGATACCAGGTCGCCTGCCGCAAGGTTGCGAACAACAAGATCGAACGGAAGCTGTTCGGTCTCGTAAACCGCCTGTTCCTGTTTACCTGCACGTGACGCGTAGTGAGTATCAATGCCCTGATCTCGCACAAACTCATGCAGGTGAATCGAAATGGTATTTGCCAATGCCGCCTTGCCTGGAATGCTTTTCATTTCCAAGGCTGGATAGGTCAAGGCAATGTCGGAGACTTCAACGACCGGTCCGTCGGCCAAATTCTTGAAGATCCGGATATCCTCGTTAAGAATGTTGTCGTTCGGCAACTTCAGCCTCCAAATTCTTGAAGTATTTCATGCTTATCCGGGCGATCTGGCCTAGTATTCCGAGCTGCTTAGGACCGGGGACGAGCAGAACCCAAGTGTTGTCTTTGAAGCGGCAATCCATGTTCAGTGTCCTGACCCAAAGCACTCGGGAAAAGAAAGCGCCGCAGACCGCGCTTTCCACTCCCCTGATCTGCTGGTCCCAGTCCAGGGCAGCGTTTGAGAAAGTTGTTCGATCAAGGAGGTTGGAAAAATCGGACAAGCCTGATTGGTCCAGGATCAGAAAACTGGGTTCAAATTCAGCAGCGTCTTCCTGAAACACAAGATGCGACAACCCATTGGAAGAAATTACATATATATTCCAGATATTTGGGAAAAATTTAGAGGCTTTCCGGTATTCTCGGACGATGTGAAACTCCCGGCCACGATACAATTTCTCGAGCCACAAATCGCCACTCATTTGATCCCGTCCAAAAAGGACGCCGATGGTTCATGCCCCTGTTCCGCTGCCATATTGATCAGCACTTCCGCCCAGTCGAGATCTGTCTCGTTTTTCACCAAGTACATTGCCAGATTATAACCGGCATCCAGATCTCCGGCTTGGAACGCCTTAAGCAGCCAATAAGCGCAATCCTTTTTGTTCTCCGAAAAACTGTCACGACAATAAATATTACCGAGATTGAAAAACGCAGGAACAAATTCTGCAGCAGCACTTTCACTGTAATATTCTATTGCTTTTTCAGTACTTTGCTCGACTGTCCCACCTTCCTCATAGAACACACCGACATTGTATGATGCAACCGGACTGCCCTTGCGACTAGCGAACTCATAAAGATCAAAGGCAAATTCCAGGTCAGCGGCTGCCTCTGCCTTTTCCGCCAGTTGCAGAACGCCCGGTATGCCTTGTTCTTCAAACAGGCAGTTCATTTGCCGTGTTTCCTCCGTCTCCCTTTCACATGCGCCTGGAAACACCCGGCCATCCGTCCCGGAGGAGATTGCGGTCAGATAGGCAGACCAACCCGAAAGGGCCGCGAAGAAACACAGCACATGCGTGAATTTTCCAGGCCTCAGTCGGATAGTCTCAGCCCTCCATTTACAAATGCGCCTTTGTTGTTCGGTCCGACCCGGCTTCCGCTGCTGATTAAAGAATGAGAACCGGTAGAAAAATTGTATCGATATCCGGCAAATCCGCCGAGCGTGCTTGTCTTCTTCTTCTGACTGTAGTTCCAGCCGATATCCTTCGTGGCGGCAACGAGACCCTTGGAGTCGAGGCCTTGCGAATAAGTGACACGCACTCTGTTCGGTACGAGGCGAACGAGCCTCCCGCCCGTATTGCCCCAGAGTTTTCCGAGTTTGCTGGTCGCGTTTCTTCCCGAAAGGATATTGGCAAGATTGTTGTCGATATTCACCCGCACTTGCGCAGTGCCCGTTGCTGTAATTCGGGTCTCATAGGTGGCTTTATAGACCCCAAGCCTTGTTCCCCATCTGATAACTCTGCTGGGGATCTTTGATGCTGGCAGCGTACCACGATTGATAATCGCTCCCCCGTCAGCACTCAATCGCTTTGCGAAATTCGCCGACCATCGGCTCGTTCTCGTTTTTGTCGCAGATCTCGTGGCTTTTGCCCGATCACCCCGGAACCCACCGCGGCGGGGAGGACCGCTGGAGAGCCTGGTTTTGTTTTCCACAAGACTGGAATAGCGTGATCTTGGGGAACTTGCCTGGATATGCGCCCTGCCTACCGAGGAGCGCCGGTTGGAAGCTGTGGAGGGAGCTTTCGAGCTTCTGACAGCCTGTGCCCGGCTGCCTCGGTAGCCACCCCGCCGGGGTGGCCCTTGAGAAACCTGTGCCTGCCCCCCTGTGAGCTGGCTGTAACGCGACCGAGAGGAGCTTGCCGGAATATGCGCACGACCTTGAGAGGAGCGTGAGGCCGTCGTGTTCGTCCTCGCCATGGATCGGCCTGCCCGCATCTGTTGGGCCTTTAACCCTCGATAGCCGCCCCGCCGAGATGGCCCACGCGAGACGTTTGCCCCGGACTGGGACAATCGGCTCGATTGAGAGCGGGAAGAACTCGCCGGGATATGTGCTCGGCCAACCGAGGCGCTGGATCTGTTCCTCGTCGCTCCAGATCCCGAAGCTCTGACGGCCTGTGCCTGTTCTCCACGATATCCGCCACGTCTCGAAGGTCCGCCAGACATCACCGATGTCGCTCCGGTTTGCCGGCCTGATCGGGACCCAGAAGATGATGCACTGGTTTGAGTCCGCCCACGGGAACCGATCGTCTGGTTTCGGGTCACACCCGAATTTGAGGACCTTGTTGCCGCTGCCTGGGCACCCCGATAACCGCCCCGCTGGCTAGGCCCACGGGAAACCGTCGACGTGTTACGGGAAACCTGACTATACCGTGAGCGCGATGAACTGGCGCTGATATGGGCGCGGCCGCTCGAGCTGGCAGGCCTGCTGCTTGTTGTCGTTGAGCGGGAACTGCTCACGTTAGCCCGCGCGGCTTTGGCTCGGCTGCCTCGAAAACCGCCTCGGCTGGTGGGACCGCCAGAAGTTCTCGTCTGGCTAGTGGATATGCCGGGCGCACCGCTGCTCGTGCGCCGGCTTGAAGCGGTCTGTCTCGAAGATGAACTGGATCTGTTTGTGGAAGAACGGGACGAGCCGCCGCCACCCGATCCGCTACCGCCTCCGCCACCGCCGTAGGCGTTTAGGCCCGAGACCGGGTTTACGAGAGCCTCTTTACCCCCGACAGTCAACTCGGAAGGCCTTCGTCCGAGATTGTCGCAGATCACCGCAATCTCACGGGTCGAAAGAACGCCCTCAGGAACAATGATCTCGTTGTCTGTAACGTGAATAAGGGCTCGGCCTTGACCCGGAAGAAATGACATCCGCGATATCTCCTGAACAAGCCCCCGGAAAAATTACAAGAGGCATTTCGTAAACACAACACCTCAAGTTGCATGTTCTTGCATTTTTTTCTTGTAGACACCGCCAACCCGCACATAGTCCATCTTCTCGTAGAAACGCCCGATACGGTCGGCCTGATCCTGAGTGGAAACCGAAAAACAGATTTCGATGACGGACTTGGTTCGCGCCCAGGTCTCAAAGGCACGCATAAGTTTGATCGCAATCCGGGATTTGCGGTCCTCGGGATATATGTAGAACAACTCTTCGGCGGCCATCAGGTCGCGCGAAAAAATATAGTCGGTAACGTAGCCGAAGAGCGCGCCCTGAAGGCGCCCACGGGATTTGTGGACAAAGATCTTATGCGTTTCGGTCTCAGCCAGATACATTTCTGCAAATTCACGCGCCCGGAGCGGGTCGAAGGTGATTGAACGGTAGGCCGTTTCTGAAGCGATCGCTGCACCAAGGTTTATCAATGCATCAATATCGGAGGGCTCGGCAATCGAGACACCATCTTTGACAAGTTCACTTAACTCAAGCTCGCGGCCGCACCCCACCGTATGGCTGACCAACTTTCCCATACGCTCCTCCAGCAGGGCTTTCTGTTCTTCGTTGAGCTGATCCAGCGGCAAAACAAGGTCTCCCGGTGAAGCGGTGGCAACATACCGGTCCTGGCCATGAACGAGACCATTTTCGCCAAGAAGGTTGGCTTCTCTTGCACTCAGTGCAGCCCGCAAGGCACTCGCGTCATGCGTGGGCGACTGCCCTGTGATCAGATTTTTACGTATCCGCCGCATCAGTTTGGCTCTTTCAAACTCTCATCAAGGGCTTTGTGGAATGGATCGGTGAGATAGGAGAGGATTGATCGCTTGCCGATCTTGATTTCCGCGGTGGATGTGATGCCAGGCAGCAGTTCAAATCCGGAGGGCAGATTTCTCAGTTTGTTGTGGGTGATGGACACCCGCGCCTTGTAGTAGACCTGCGTCTGCCCGCTGGACTGGTCTTGAAGGGCATCCGGACTAATCGAAGTCAGCTCACCTTCCAATGTGCCGTGCCGTTGAAACGGAAAGGGATCCAGCTTGATGCGGACGGGCTGTCCGACATGCACCCATCCGATATCCTGCGGCGTCAAGTCGAGTTCCACATCCAGTCCCTGATCGGTTGGGACGAATGTGAACAGCACTTCAGCGGCTTCGACAACCGACCCAACTGATTTGTTGGTGACCTCCAGGATGATGCCGTCCGAGTCGGCCCTGAACTCATCAAACTCGCCCATCTTCACGATCTTCTGCAGATCGAAACGCAACTGTTCAAGCTCCGTCGTAATTGCCAACAGCCGCTCCTCGATACTGAGCGCGTAAGACGACAGAAAGAGTTCCCGCTCCACCTGCACCACATTTTTCTGGCGCGCATACCGGTCCTGCTCCCGTTCCTTTTCAACTTGTGCGGCTTCCAGGCGCTCAACTTCCGTAGATGCCTCCTGAAATCGGATGCGTGAACCCGCGTTCGATTTCAGGAGTTTTTCAGCGTTGTCGAGCTTGATCTTAGCCAGTTCCTTCTGCGCTCGAAATTGCGAAGCCTGTGCGCGTGCAACTTCGATCTGGGAATCAAGCGTCTGGACCTGAGCGTGAAATTTTTCCAGCGTTGCATCCTTCTCAAACTGACGCCGTTTGAAGAGTTCAAGCTGCAGATTGGAAAGATCGGACTTTTGCTCGGGCCTGAAAGCAAGGCCGGATTGCTCGGCCACGAGGCGCGCGCCTTCCAACTCAAGAAGGCGGATTTTTGCCTGAAGCTGACCCCTGTCGGCCTTGGTGAGCGTGGGATCCAGTGACGCTATCAAATTGCCTTCTTTGACGTAGTCCCCGGCCTTTGCATCCAGGCTCCGGATGACCGACGGTTGGTAGGGCTGCTTGACGACCGTTCTCGACTGACTGACCAGCTTGCCGCGTGCTGTGACGGTCCGGTCTATCTGAGCCCATGCGGCCCAACCGACTGCCGATACCATCAGAAACAGGATCGTGTAGAGGGAAACGCGTGCCAGATACGGCAAGCGCTTCAGCTCCACTTCGACGGAGTCCGGCTGAAAGGGAATCGCATGCCGCTCGACCTTGTCTGAGGTACCATCGGCAAGCTCGGATAGTTCAGTGGTTCTCCGGTAGCCAAACGGATCACGCATGATCTGCTCCAAGAGCATTTTTCACCTGAATGTCCCACATTCTTTGAAACGCCGGGGAAAACCGCGGGCTCCGTTCATCCAGCAACTCCCGGCGTGGCGCGAAGGCTTCGACACGCCCCTTGTCCAGAACCAGAATGCGATCCGCGTCGTGCAGGGTCGACAAACGGTGTGCGATAATCAGCATGGTTCTACCATCGGCTATCTTGCTCAGATTGCTTTGGATGATGGTCTCCGACTCAACATCGAGTGCGGACGTTGCCTCATCAAAAACAAGCAGCTTCGGATTGCGCAACAAGGCCCGCGCGATCGCCAGCCGTTGCCGCTGGCCACCCGACAGATTTGTGGCATTTTCTTCCAAAAACGTGTCGTAGCCCGAAGGAAGGTCTTCAATAAAACCCGCCGCTCCGGCAAGCTGAGCAGCCTTCCTGACGTCTTCCAACTGCGCGTGCGCCACCGTCAGGGCTATGTTTTCCCGAATGGTTCCGCGAAACAGGAAATTCTCCTGAAGCACGATTCCCACCGATCGCCGCAAATGCGCAAGATCGATTTCCCGGAGATCAATCCCATCGAATTTCACTCTGCCGTCGTTAACGGCATAAAGACCTTGCACCAATCGGGCCAGAGTGGATTTTCCCGACCCGCTTTCTCCAACGATGCCAATTGTTTCACCGGCCTCGATTGAAAACGAGACATTCTGAAGCGCGGGCTTGTCCGAACCGTCATAGGTGAATGTGACGTTCTCAAAGGTGATTTGGCCGGAGACATCCGGCGTAAGCGTTTGTGAGGAAGAATTGCCCTCCGTCCTGGTGTTCATGATGTTGCCGAGCATCCTGACGGCCAGACGCGCCTTTTGATACTCATGGATCATCTCGACAATCTTGATCAGGGGTTGGCTGACATTGCTGGACAGCATTTTGAAGGCAATCAGCTTGCCGACGGTCATGTCGCCTTTGAAGACCATATGAGCGCCCACAAACAAAATGACGACGGACATCAGCTGCTCTAGCGTTTGGACGATGCTCTCTGCCGTCGTTCCGATTTTATCGACTTTGAAGTTGGTTCGAACCGATTGCGCCGAGCTGTTGTCCCATATGCGGTTTCGCCGTGGCTCAAGAGCCATGCTTTTGATGGTCGAAATGCCGTGAATACTCTCCACAAGCAGGGACTGCCGCTCTCCTTCCGCCGAGTAGAGGCGCATGAGAGCGGAATAAAACGGACGGATCATTCCTGCGATGACCATGGCGATCAGAAGGGAGAAGCCCACCACGATCAGTCCAAGTTCCCAACTATAGAGAAAAAGAAGCGGAATAAACACAAACAGCGCGGTCGCATCGAGGGCTGTGGTCAGAACGTTTCCGGTCAGAAAATCCCGGATTTCATCCGTTTGTTGCATATGCTTTGTCAAAACGCCGGCAGTCGAACGCTGAAAGAACGAAAGGGGCAACCGGACCAGATGACCGAACGTCCGGGTGGCCGTTCTCATATCGATTTTCGACGTTGCGAATGCGAGAAGGTAGTTGCGCAGAAAGTTGAAAACGCCTTGGAACAGCAGAACAATCACGACAGCGACCGCGAGCACATTCAACGTCTGAAAGCTCTGATGGACAAGCACCTTGTCGACCGTGATCTGGAAAAAGAGCGGGACGGCCAACGCAGTAGCGTGGATCATCAGAGCAATGAGAATGATCTCCGTGAACAGCACTTTCTGTTTAAGAGCCTCTTTGAAGAACCAGCCCAGGCCGAACTCGCTGGCAACGGCCTCATCCGTGGTTCTTCTGAAGAGATATATCGTGCCTTTCCAGCCACGGCTTAAGTCTGTTGCTGCAATCGGTTCATGCTCGAATTGCTTTGTCTCCAGGCATCTTTGCGCTGAAAAAACATAGTCTCTGCCAGTTTCAGGATCTTCCGAGTAACCGGAAATTAGGAGGGTCTCGCCTGATTTGAGAACTAAAATGACCGGATAAGCCTGACCCAGCTTCCCAAATTGGCTCCAAGACAATCGCTTCGAAGAGACCTGCAAACCCAGATCCTGCGCAATTCGCAGAAGGCGCATCTCGGTAAGAGGTTCTTCACCTATGGAGTATTCAAATTCAATCTTGGCGCGATCTGCCGCCAACTCATGATGCTTAGCGATTTCGATAAGGTGATCAAGCGCTTGTGGATCGAGTTCGCCTTCATTCATGAGTGAAAATCTTCCATTGGCTTAAGTCTAAATAGTTGCTCACAGATCACAAATTCTATCAAAAGTTGTGTTTTTGCACGTAAGAATAGAGTGGAGCGATAAATGCAAGTTCAGCACCGTCAGGTGCCGGCGTTCCTTGTTATTCTTTTGTGAATTGACCTGAGCACAGCGACGGGCGTCCCACCGGGATTGCTTTGCTGCTGAGCGCAATCAAAGCGCGTTTGAGTGACCGGACAGGTATTGGTACTTGGAGCGAAAATCGCATTTTTTACAATCCATTGCGCCAAAAAGGCACCTGCGGAACGGGTGCGGACAGTGTCCAGCTAACAACAATATCAGCCGGGAGCCGTTTTTCGATCGCCCGCGATTTCCCAGTTAAGATCCCGATCAAGTTCGGCATCAATGTGGCGATGGCCGGCGCAATAGCCGTCCGGGATCGTCGTCCGATCAACGCATTCCACACCGGCCGCTCCGTCCTCGCCGGCAAGCTCAGTGCAAGCGGCGCGGCCTTCTACAAGAATTTCCTTGCCTTGACAGCCTCGCGACAGTTTTCATTCTATCGCTGTGGGAGGCTGCTGATGACTGGAATACGGAAAGCAATTGCGGGACTGATATTCTTTCTGGCCTTCGCCGGACCCGGTCCGGTCCTGGCTGCGGGCAAAGCCGCGCTCGTGATCGGCAACGGTGCCTATCAGGCGATGCCAGCGCTGCGTAATCCGGCGAACGATGCCAACCTGATTTCAGCAAAATTGGTGGAACTGGGCTTTGATGTGGTCCGGATCATAGACGGAAACCGCCAGGATTTCTGGGATGGGCTGAAGCAATTCGGCCGCAAGGCACAAGGTGCCGATGTGGCCCTGGTGTTTTATGCAGGCCACGGCGTTCAGGTAAACGGTCGTAATTGGCTACTGCCCGTCGACGCGGAAATCGAAGCCTCAACGGATCTGCCGGCACAAGCGCTCAAGGCGAACGATCTTCTGGAGATCATGGAAGCATCCGGTGCGAAGCTAAAACTTGTTTTTCTGGATGCGTGCCGAAACAACCCGCTGCCAAGATCCTTGTCTCGCGGCGCCGCCAATGGCCTTGCCCGGTTGGAGGCGAATGCTGCCGGCATGATGATCGCCTTTGCGACTTCGCCGGGGGATGTCGCATTGGACGGAAGTGGCAACAACAGCCCGTTCACAGAAGCCCTTGCCCGTTTGATCGACACACCGGATTTGGAAGTGCGCCATCTGATGGGGAAGGTGCGCGAAAGCGTTTATGTCTCGACCGGTGAGCGTCAACTCCCCTGGTTGAACGAAGCGTTGATCGGCGAGTTTTATTTCGGAGGACAGTCGTCAGAGGCCGCCGCACCTGCAACCCAATCCGACGCGACAGCGGCCAAAGTGGATAGCGGGTCGGCCGCACAAACGGCTCCTCTCGTGGCAAGCCGGGCCGAACCGACGCACTTGCCGACACCGCCATATCATCGCGATCTCTGCCAGTCGGTAAGAGACCTCGGCGGCACTGTAGAGTTTTGCGCCAGTTCAATTCTCGATCCGCAATTCGGCAACCGCTATGGACCGGGCAATCTGTTCGATCAAAATCCTTCGACAGCCTGGGTGGAAGGTGTCCGAGGCGACGGTGCCGGGCAGAAAATTCTGATAGCCTTCGACCGTCCGCGCCGCGTTGCGGGTTTTCAGATCACAAACGGCTATGCAAAGAACCGCGACATCTACCGAAAGAACGCACGCGTCAGAACCGCGATGATCACTTTGTCAGATGGCTCCACTCAAAGCGTGTCGCTGCCCGATGACATGCGCGCAAACCGGTTCACGTTCGGCGCGCCACAAGAAACGACATGGCTGGAGTTCGAAATCGGGTCCGTTTTTGCTGGCGCAAGATACAGTGATACAGCCGTATCTGAACTGGTACCGATCTTTGCCGACTAGGTCGTACACTTGGAACTCACGGCAGCGCTATCGGCCACCATCAACATATTCTCCGTCGAACCGGAACACTGCGTGACCGCTGTTGTTGTGCTGCGGTGGCACACCCACGTACATCTGCATGAAGAGTGCACCTTTCGCGTCTTTGTAAAAGGGTGCTCCGTTCCAAAGCTTGATCTTGAAGACCTCGGCATTTTCGGTTTTGAACGCCTTCACAAGCATTGCCGGAACATGGGTGACCAACTGATGATGGAACTGAGACGCCTGAGTAAAGGTGATCAGATCCGCGTCATTTTCCATGATACGCGGCCGCGAAAACCCACGCGTTATTCCACTGCTGCCAAGGGTGTAATCGACCACATTACCGGGAGCTTCGGGATCGGGCAGCGTAATACTGGCCCGGTCCTGTCGGAAGGTCATCTCAAAGAACCTGATGTCCTTGCCAAGCGTGGTTTGAAATTGCACGAACGCATCCGACATGCCTTTTAGCGACATATAGCTGTCGAAGGCGCGCAGGCTTTCCGGCAACGTCACTGAATGGATGCTTGCATCCGGGCGCACCCGCACCACAGCTTTTTCGCGGCCACCAGCAGCGCTCTGCAATTCGATGACCCACAACACGCCACGCTCGCTACCCGCTGGCGGTGGCCTGGTTGCCTCTACGCGATCGACATGGGTCCACCCCGCTGGTGCCTCGGCGCGCGCGGCGGCAACGATCTGCGGCAAACGGGCCAGTCCGCTGGCCGTAATGGCGAATGGCAGGCTCCGGCCTGTCAAAGTGTAGAATGACATCGGCTTGGCTACGGCACCCCGGCGAAAGCTACCGCCGTTCCATCGATAGGCCTGGACTTGCGCCGGATCGGTCGGCTCCACAGCATCGATTTCAACGCCGTGGGTCAGAACACTGATTTTAAAAACACTTTCCCCCGCACCAAAGATATCAGCGAAACGGCCCTGTGCATTTTCGAAAGGCCAGTCGGATTGGGTCCGCAAATTCATCGAGCGGCCCCGCTCGGTGTGGCTGATGTCGGCACCATCTAACCGCCCATCGGCCAGAACATAAACCTGACCGAATTCGCGGCCGCTTTTGATAGAAATGTTCCACTTAACGGCCCATTGCGTCTGTCCCAGGACTGGACCCAACGAGGCCACAGCCGACGTCACTTCGCCGGGCACTTTCGTCGGCAGGCCATCCGGAGCGCTACCGAGGATCTCCCACAATCTGGAAATCTGAACCTCTGCCTGACTGAAGCGCCCCGGCGGCACGATGAATTTCGGACCATCGGCCATGTGCATCGGCCCCTGAACACTATCCACGAAGCCCTGATCATTCTTGATACGCTGAACCGTCCAAAGATTGAATTCTTCTCCGTTTTGTCCAGTCGCAGCAATGACGGACAGACTGCCGGGCTGGAGCCGCAACCACAAAAGATCGCTGCCGCCGATTTGCTCGCCCAAGAGTGTCCAGGCAGTGTCAAAAGTTTTCTTGTCATTCAGATAGGTGTTTTGCGCCGATGCAGGTAATCCAAGCGAAACGATCAGAAGAAACGGCACGGCGCCGCTGAGCAGCCGTAGCAATTTGGCCATAGTACACCTCGAACTTTCTTGAATGGATCTATCTCGTCCTCAAAAAACAGCACGCTCAAAGGTCTCAAGTTGCGATGTGTTCCGGCTAATAAGGCCTGCGAGTGCCTCATCCTTGGCGGACAGGCGACGCGCCATGGTTATGTCTTGCACAACAACCGTTGCGGTCCGAAACTGCCCAGTAGGGTATCAATCTCGATTCCGCTTGAGCCGAAGCGCAGAACAGGCTTCACAACTATGAGCTACTAAAAAGTTCGCCTTCAATCATAGACGGCACGAAGCATACCGGATGTGATGCGGCTCACAATCGACCTCTTTTTCAATGTTCCATGGCTAATTGTGGCTTGAAATGGCCCGGAATGGCGTCAAAGCCCTTTGGAAATCAGCGTTTCTCGATCGCGAAACTGAAAGACCGGTTCGGAAAAGGCTCATCGCGCAGCGTGAAGTGCCACCATTCTCCTGCGTAGTTCCGAAAATTTCCAAGGCGCATAAGCTCGACAAGTTTCTTGCGCATTTGCTGCGCCTGCTTTCCCACAACCTTAGCATCGGTGCGGCTTGCCGGGTCGAAACAATCGAAGGGCGTACCGAAGTCCGCGGTGCCTCGGTCGCCTCGCGCGCAAACTGTCTGCTGTTTCCGGGGTTCGGCAACATCCAGAAACTCCAGGGAAACATCCACGGTTGACCCTCTGGCGTGACTGCTTTTGGCTCCGATATAACCCTGACGGATCAATTGTGACCGTGGAACAGACGGATAATACTCCCTGTCTGTCTCCTGTCCTGAGCCAACCCACGCGACCATGGCGTCAACGGCGGTCTGTGGGCGATAACAGTCAAACACAACGAGGGAATGCCCGGACTGGACTGCAGCATTTTGCACTTTTGCAAGAGCCTTAGCCGCAGCTTCCGTCAGAACGCATTCCTTTGCCCCGTACCCGGGCAACCGTTTGCGCATGAAATTCTGCCGGCCAGCATATCGAATGTCCTGCCGGATATCGGGTACATAGTCTTTCAGATATACGAAGCCGTCAGGCATGGCATCGGCACTAGCGGACGGGCCAAGGCCCAACATCAAAGTCGTCACAAGAAGCAGACGACTAGTCCACATCAACCGCCTCGTCGGCTTCGATCAGCTGCCGGAGACGTCCAAATGCGAGCCTGATCCTGGACTTGACTGTTCCAAGCGGCAATCCGGTTGATTCTGAAATTTCGCTGTGAGACTGGCCGGCAAAAAAGGCCAGTCGAACGACTTCCTTTTGTTCGTCCGGCAATTTCGTCAAGGCAGCCCGCACCCGTTCCTCGCGCAGCCGCGCATCCATTTCGTCTGCGACATCCGGCAGAGGGGTCGGCTGCAACGCGGGTTCTTCGGGATCGAGCTCAGCGGTTTTTTGCCGCCGAAGCCTGTCAATGCGCCGGTTGCGCGCGATCCTGTATAGCCATGTGCTTGCAGAAGACTTTTTGGGGTCGAACAGATCAGCCTTGCGCCAAAGTGTGACCATGACGTCCTGAGCGATCTCTTCAGCCAATGCGCCATCGGCGCCCTGGTTCATAAGGTAACCCTTCAGACGCGGGGCAAAGTGATCGAACAGCTCCACAAAAGCGGTTTTGTCCCGCTCTGTAGCGACCCTTACGATCAGTCCGGAAAAATACTGCGCTTGCGCCAAAGGCCACTCTACTCCCTGCAGGCCGTTCGGTTACGCATCAATCTTTAGCAGGTTCGGCGATTTTCGAAAGGGGGGACTATAGTCTGCCACACTGTTGCCTCGATTAACCTTGAGAGCCATGAAGCTATGGATCGACGGTACCGAAAAATGAAGCGTCCAAAAAACAAAAAACAATTGCCGTGCTTCAACTCTTTCGTAACCCGCTTTAATTTATCATTAAAGCAAGGTTTATAAGACTGTCGGCAATTGAATAGAATTGACTGAAACTCAAGTCCAAACGGTGTGGAGATGATGAAAGCAAAATCGCTGGTTCTGGCCATTGCAGGTCTTGCTGTTTCGAGTGCAGTGGCTTTCGCGCAAACCCCGACGCTCATTAAGCAACACAAGGATTGGGCAGCTTATGCTCTGACGGGTGGCAGCGGGAAGGTTTGCTATGCGCTGACCAAGCCGACAACATTGCTGCCCGGCGACCGCAATCACGGAGATGTTTTCTTTTTCGTGACGTCACGGCCAGCCGAAGGTGTGAGCTCCGAACCGAGCTTGTTGGTCGGCTATCCCTTCAAGGACAAGTCTTCCGTGTCCGTGGACGTTGACGGTAAGACCTTCACACTCTTCACCAACAATGATGGTGCATGGGTGGAAAATGCGGCAACAGAAGCCCAGCTGGTCTCAGCCATGAAGGCTGGCCGGGAAATGACGGTGGCCGGTGAATCCAGCCGAGGCACCCGTACGACCTACAAGTTCTCCTTGTCGGGTGTCACTGCCGCAATCGATACAGCAGGATCGGCCTGCCGCTAACGCGTCAGGTCCTTTTCACTTGCTGACAGCAAGCCGGGCGAGCAATTTCTGCTTTTCCGGGCGATTGCGTTTGCTGCGCACCCTTTGAGTGCGTGTAACACGCCCATTCAAGTCGCGAACCTTGATTTTCCGACCATTTTGTGGTTTTGGGAGCGCTTGAATTCTAACCTGTATGTCAGGTTGCCCGGCAGGCGCGTTTTCTTCTCAAAGAACAGCAATATCGTGCGCCGGATGAGATGATGGATCACGACATGGCGATTACGCTCGATATCGCGCAGGACAACGCGAATGCGCCGACAATTTCAGCTGACCCGGCAAGTCAGCAGACGGCTGAGGAAAAACCGACACTGATCGGCCTGTCGCGCGAAGAACTTGGCGAGTTGCTTGGCACCATTGGCATACCGCAAAAACAATGGCGGATGCGGTCTTCGCAGCTCTGGCATTGGCTCTACGTGCGCGGTGTTTCCGAATTTTCGCAGATGACCAACATCGCCAAGGACCTGCGCCAGAAGCTTGATGATCATTTCTCGATTGCCCGGCCCGACATCGTTTCCGAACAGATTTCTGTCGATGGCACACGCAAATGGCTGTTCCGGTTTCCCCCGCGCGGTGCCGGTCGCCCCGTTGAAGTGGAAACGGTCTATATTCCCGAAGAAGGGCGCGGCACGCTTTGCGTTTCTTCTCAGGTTGGCTGCACGCTCACCTGCACCTTCTGTCACACCGGAACACAGAAACTGGTTCGCAACCTAACGGCTGAAGAAATCCTTTCGCAAATCCTGTTGGCCCGCGACCGACTGGGTGATTTTCCGGACGCCGACACTCCTCAGGGAGCGATCGTTCCGTCCGAAGGCCGCCTCATTTCCAACATTGTCATGATGGGAATGGGCGAACCGCTCTACAATTTCGACAACGTCAAGAAAGCGCTTCTGATCGCCTCCGATGGCGACGGCCTGTCCCTTTCCAAGCGCCGCATCACGCTGTCCACGTCCGGTGTCGTTCCCGAGATTTTCCGTACCGGAGACGAAATCGGCTGCATGCTGGCTATTTCACTGCACGCCGTTCGCGACGACCTGCGCGATGTCCTGGTTCCGATCAACAAAAAATGGAATATTGACGCTCTGCTGGACGCCTGCAGAAACTATCCGGGTCTCTCCAACGCCAAACGCATTACCTTTGAATATGTCATGCTGAAAGGCGTTAACGACAGCAACCAGGAAGCCCTAGAGCTTGTCCGTCTGCTGAAAGGCATCCCCGCCAAGATCAATCTGATCCCGTTCAACCCTTGGCCCGGATCTGAATACGAGTGCTCAGATTGGGAACGGATCGAGGAGTTTGCCGATATCGTCAATCGCGCCGGTTACGCGTCCCCGATACGCACACCCCGCGGCAGAGACATCTTCGCTGCATGCGGCCAGTTGAAATCGGCATCGGAACGCATGCGCAAGAAGGACCGGGAAGCACTCGCAGCGTCCTGAATGCTCACCTCCTATGATCTGACCTACAGCGGCCAATTAGCGGCTGTTTTTGGTTTTTCTGGACGGCAATGCCGTTCAATATCGGACAATTCCGTGTGAACGTCATTTTTACCACCATGAATTACAGCAAAGGCTGCATTACCTATCCTTGAGGCACTCCAGTCTCGGCGACGGTCGGACGGTTTTTGAGGAGAAGGTCTATGCACATGAAGTCCGGCAGAACCATTTGTATTGCTTTTCTTATCGGTCACATCAGCACCGCAGCATTCGGTCAGAATGCAGGTATCGACAGTCACATTACCATTGAAAATCCGGCGGATTTGGCCGGCCCTGAAGCGTCGGCGATATATGACGACCTGAAAGATCGCCTCGCAACCAACTATGCGATGTCGCAGCTGAAGGAAATCGAAGACTACCAGTCATGGCCGCTCTTCAACACCGCACCTTACATCTCTGCTACGCACGGCCAGCGCTACGTCAACAACTATGCCAACGCTGTTGCATCGAACTACGCAGATCTCGAAGAGGGTGAGCTGCTTCCAACCGGTTCCATCCTGGTCAAGGACAGCATAACCGTGACCGACGATGGCGGTATTTTTCCAGGCGCATTGTTCGGCATGGAAAAACTTGCCTCCGGCGCAAGCCCGGAGACAGCAGATTGGCGCTATTTCATGGTCATCCCGGATGGCTCCATCTATGGCGATACAACGGGTGCCAACCCGGACCTCATGACGTATTGCCATGTGTGCCATAAAGCTGTTGCTGACCGGGACTATACGTTTTATGTGCCAGAAGATTTTCGGTTGACGCAATAGCGGTTTCTAGCGGGATCGGAAATCCGACAAAAAGGCCGCCCTGAGGCGGCCTTTTCGCAAGCTATTCAGGAAAAGCTTAAACCAGACCGTTCTTGGCCAGTGGCAGGCTGGTTACCCAGTTGCCTTTTGCCGCGGCGATCGCATTGGCGACAGCCGGACCGATTGGCGGTGTACCGGGTTCGCCGATACCTGTCGGAGCTTCATTCGAAGCAACAATATGCACTTCGATTTCCGGCATGTCGGACATGCGGATCGGCTCATAGGTGTCGAAATTGGTCTCTTCAACAACACCGTCAGCCAGCGTCACCTGATTGCGCAGGATCGCACCAAGGCCATATCCGATGCCGCCTTCAACCTGGGCCACAATATTGTCCGGGTTGATCGGCGTACCGCAGTCGACCGCAGCGACGACCTTTTCCACCTTCACCGTATCGTCATCCCGGAAAGAGATCTCGACAACTTCAGCAACATAGGAACCGAAGGACTTGTGCACGGCCACACCGCGGTGACGACCTTCAGCAGGTGGCGTATCCCAACCGGCCTTCTCTGCAGCAAGTTTCAACACAGCCACTTTCCGTGGATCGTCCTTGAGCATCTCCAGACGATAGGCGACCGGATCCTTCCCGGCTTCCTTCGCCAGGCGATCGATCATGGTTTCCATGACATAGGCCGTGTGCGTGTGACCGACAGACCGCCACCAGAGCACCGGAACCTGGGTTTCCTGGAAAGCCTGATCCATGTTCATCATCGGGAACGCATATGTGGTGTCATGCGCCCCTTCGGTCATGTTGTGGTCGACCCCGTCCTTCATGAGCATCTGCTCGAACGGTGTGCCCTTGATGATAGACTTGGCAGCAATGGTGTACTTGAACGCCGTGACATTGTTGTTCTCGTCGAGACCAACCTTGACCTTGTGCGCGGACATGGGGCGATAATACCCACCGGCCATATCGTCTTCACGGGTCCACACGATTTTCACGGGCGCAGCGTCCATACCGTCCGCCCGCATGGCCTGGGCAAGCGTTGTCGCCTCGACCACAGGATGCGCGTCCGCTTGCGCCCGGCGGCCGAAGGAACCACCGGCCCACAAGGTGTTGATCTTCACCTTCTCGAACGGAATCCCGAGCACGGTGGCAGCCACGTTGTGATCGATGGTCTGAATCTGGGAGCCAAGCCAGAGTTCGGCACTTTCACCATCAAAGGAAATCGCCACATCCAGCGGCTCCATCGCACCGTGGGCAAGAAACGGAAAATCGAAATCCTCCTCGATCACTCGAGCCGATGCTTCCAGAGCGGCATCGATGTCACCATCGTCGCGCACGTTCAAGCCCGGTTTGGTGGTCATTTCCTTCAGCTCTGCCATCATGACATCGCTGGAACGGGTTTCTGCAGCGCTGTCATCCCATTCAACTTCAAGCAGTTCACGCCCTTTGATCGCTGGCCACGTGGACGTTGCTATAACGGCGACACCATTCGGGATCTGCAGGACATTGACGACGCCGGGAACCTTCTTGGCTTCGGTCGCATCGAAGGATTTGACCTTGCCGCCAAAGCGGGGCGCGCGCGCAACCGTCGCAACCAGAAGACCATCCGGCTGAAAGTCCATTGTGTAGGTGTTTGGCGCACCGACTGTCTTGTTCTTGACGTCGACACGCGGGAATGACTTGCCGATATAGACCCACTGATCCGGTGTTTTCAGTGTGGGTTCGGCAGGCACATCTTCCGCGGCCGCCAGTCCGGCCAGCTCGCCAAGCGTCGCTGACTTTCCGGAAGCATGAGAGACGACACCGTTTGCAACTGAGATTTCGCCAGCCGGCACGCCCCAGTCCTTGGCTGCAGCAGCGACAATCATGGCTTTGGCAGCAGCGCCCGCCTGTCGGTATTGCATAAACGAGTTCGCCATGGCGGTGGAACCGCCTGTTCCCTGAACACCAAAGAGCGTGTTGGCGTAGACCTGGGGATTTGACGGTGCGAATTCAGCCGAAACCTGTTCACGCGCGGCGTCCAGCTCGTCGGCAACAAGTGTCGCCAGACCTGTCGCAGTGCCCTGCCCCTTGTCGAGGTGTTTGGACAAAACGACAACTGTATTGTCCGGACGGATATGGACGAACGGCTGGATCAACTCCCCGTCACCGGCAGCGGCCTGCGCTGCACGAGGCAGGTTCATCGCCAACACAAGCCCGCCGACTGCACCGGCGGAAATCTTCAGGAAGCTGCGGCGGCTTGGCTGAGCTGCTTCGAGCGGTTTTTGCAAGAGGTGCAACATCGGTTAGCCCTCCATCTTGTCAGAGGCAAGGTGAATGGCCTTGCGAATACGGGCATAAGTGGCGCAGCGGCAGACGTTTCCGTCCATGGCAGCGTCAATGTCTTCGTCTGTCGGCTTCGGCGTTTCGGCGAGCAGAGCCGTCGCGGCCATGATCTGCCCGGACTGACAATAGCCGCACTGCGGCACATCCAGTTCGTTCCAGGCCGTTTGCACTGCTTCGGCAGCTTTCGTGTTGATACCTTCGATGGTGGTGATTTCAGCACCATCCAGGTCTCCCACCAAAGTCTGGCAGGACCTAATGGCGACACCGTCCCAATGTACGGTGCAGGCGCCGCAGGCTGCGATACCACAACCGAATTTGGTTCCGGTCATTCCAAGTTCATCGCGCAATGCCCACAGCAGCGGGCTTTCAGGATCCGCATCAAGCGTGCGCGTTTCCCCGTTGATTTTTAGTGTAACAGACATGAGGAGGAGGCTCCTTTGGCTGGCCTTATCTGGCTAAAGGAAGTAAACTACACCGTGCAGTGTAATCTCAGATTTCGCATCTGTAAACGCCACAGTTTACATAGGGCGCATTTTTTGGGATGAAAGGGCCGGGGCACCACAAACAGATGAATAGGCAATCCGGGGCGAAACGAGCTGACAATGTCGGTATCTGACCAGAAAAAGAAGCAGATCATCGAAGCGGCAATCGCGGAATTTCAGGAAAGAGGCTTCGCGGGTGCGAGCATGGATCGCATTTCAGATCGTGCTCAAGTCTCCAAACGGACTGTCTACAATCACTTTGAAAGCAAGGAAGTTCTGTTCAAAGGTATCAACCAATGCCTGGCCGATCAGATTAACTCGGCGTTGGAAATGCCATATGATCCGGAACTTCCTATCCGCGAGGCGCTGATCCGCCTGGGGTGGGCTGAAGGGGAATTGATGATCAATCCCTGTTTCATGAGCCTTGCCCGCATGATCATGAGCGAAACTATCCGTGACCCCGAACTCGCTGCGGATATGAACAGCCGCATGACCAAACTATCCGTTTTTGCCGAGCATATCCAGGAAGCCATCAAAGAAGGCAAGCTGTCCGCTGACGATCCATCGGTTGCGGCCGAGCAGTTTCTGGGCCTTCTCAAGTCCAGAGCTTTTTACCCCAATATCTATGCCAGTCGTGTGCCTGAGCGACCCGAGATGGAAAAGATTATTGAGGAAAGCGTCGACATGTTTTTGGCACGATACGCAGCAAAGGCGGTCTGACAGCCCTGCCCTGTCAAAACTGGCAAACCTCATCCATCAGGCTTGCCTTTACGCTAACCTGCGTCGCCGACCGGCTTTTCCAGAAGTTTGCCCCAGCGGGTTCTTTCCGCCATCTGCTGCCGGGTTTCGTCCGAGATCAGTCCCTTGACATTTTCCGGCACCCAGCCGCCACCAAGACCCTTGTAGACAGCGATCAGATTGGTAAGCACATTCGCCTGTGCCGCGATAAGACGCGTCTCGGCCAGAAGCAGACTTCTTTGTGCATCAACCACCCGATTATATGACGCTGTACCGTCCTGATACTGCGCCTCGACTTCCCCCACCGAGCTACGGGCGGCCCTGACGCTGCGCCTGAGATAGACCGCTTCCTGCTTTGAGCGCAAAAATGCCGTGAGCGCATTTTCAACTTCTGCATAGGCGTTTAAAACCGTGTTCTTGTAGTTCAGAAGCGTTTCCTGAAACTCGGCATCCTGGACCCGAACGTTGTTCTGGATACGTCCATAGTTCAGGAAATTCCAGGAAAATCCGGGATTGATGAAACCTGCTGTCGAGCCGTTGTTGAAGAGGTTTGAAAAATCATCTGCCCTCACACCGATAGCACCGGAGATGGTAAAGGCCGGCAGTAGATCCGCCTTGGCGACCCCGATCTGTGCCGATTGCGCAGCTGCCACATATTCTGCCTGCCGGATATCAGGGCGTCGGCGAAGCATATCGGCCGGAACGCCGATCGCGACTTCCGCTGGAACCCTCGGATAGCGGTCACCGGAACGGAGCCGCGACTTCATGCCTCCTGGCGGCTCACTTAACAGCAGGCTCAAGGCATTGTATGCCTGTGACAGTTCAGCTTCATAGCCGGGAATGGACGCGAGCGTGTTGTTATAAAGCACGGTGGCTTCATCGACATCCAGCTTGGTTGCAGCTCCATTTTCAAGGCGCAACCGAGTGAGATCGAGAGACTTCTTTTGAAGCGCGGCATTCTTGCGCGCCGACGTGATCAGCTGCTGTATTTCGCGCGCAGTGACGTAAGTGGCTGCAATATCACCGGTCAGCGTCACCAGTGCATCATCATAAGAAGCGATGTTGGCCTTGAGGTTCGCATCGGCAGACTGAATGTCGCGCCTGATCTTGCCCCAGACATCAATTTCCCAGGCGGCGTCGAAGCCGGTCGACACACGCGTAATGTGATCATTGACCAGCCCGACTCGCTCCAGATCACGTATGAACGGGTCATTGGCACTGAAACGGATGCTTTTGGATCCGCCATTCAGTTCCTGAACTTGCGGAAACAGTTCACCGGTTGCAATACCGAGCTGCGCGCGGGCCTGGTAGACCCTGACACCGGCTGCCTGCAGTCCGACATTCTGCCGGTAAGCCTGCGCAATCAAGCTGTTGAGCGTTTCATCCTTGAAGACGTGCCACCACGGCACGGAATGGGCGCTGCGGCTGGTGAACCCGGTCCGGTTGTCGATGGTGAGATTGGCACCTTTGCTCCAGCTGTCGAGAACAGGAGCCTCGGGACGTTCGAAATCGGGTCCGACCATGCAGCCACCAGCGAAGAGCACGCCTGCGAGCACCCCCCAACGACCCAATTTCCGCAACCGCCCCATACGCTGAAACTCTCACTCACACATCAAAGGGAACAATGAAATTGACCCACGAATAAAGTCGCATATTCACACGTCTCAAAACCGCGACCCAGCCGCCGCCTCCACCGGTGTAAATGGCAGCTGCACCATGTGCACCCGCAGGATACCGTTTCAGTGCGGGGTCGTCGTCCAGATCGATCTCGACCGCAAATCGGCCTTGCGGGCTCATGAACATGAACTCAGGCACGCGGCCTCGCGGAATGATCTGGCCCTGTCCGGTACCATCCCAGATCGCTTTGACCTTACCCGTGAAAATCTGGCCCGGATAAATGTCGAGCGCCACTTCAACCGGCTGGCCTGGTTCCACGAATTTCAGATGTTCCTGATAAAAAGTCGCCAGAAAATAGGGATCGGCGTCAGCAACGAACGCCGCGATTGATGCAACCCTGAACCCGCCGACGACGAGACCAGGCCGTGCCTGCTGGGAAATGATGACGCCGTCTTCCGGGGCATAGATTGTTGTCTGATCAACATAATATTGCGCCTGCTCGACCTGTGCCTCGGCACCTGCAACCTGCGCATTGACGCCGTCTATTTTTGCCTCAGCGGCAAGTTGAGCCTTTTTCAGGTTGTCACGCGCTTCGTGTACCTGTGCTTGAGCTGCTGCGAGCTGCGACTCCCATTTGTCGAGTGTCTCCTGTTTGGCTCCACCCTTGGGAACAAGGTCTGAATACCGCTTCACCTGCTGTGCCGCATAAGTTTCGTTGGCCTGCGCAGCCTCAAGCGAATCCTGTGCGATGTGAATGTCTTCTTCCAGAATGAGCGCATTCTGGCGTGCATCAGCCAGATTTGCCACGGCCTCGGCCAGCTGAGCCGCATAAAGCGTCTTTTCGAACTGGTAAAGCTTGTCGCCTTTTTTCACCTTCTGGTTCTGAGCTATGAAGACCTCTTCCAAAACCGTTGGGTGTGGCAGGCGTGGCGCAATCTGGATTGTCTGCCGGATCACGTGCCCGTCAATCGTATACGGCGTGAAAAACCGGAGAAGCACGACCAGCAGGAAAAGGACGTGAAATCCAACCCAGAAGGTCACGACACCCCAGGCGATATTGAATTTCAGCCATCGAAACTTGTAAAAAACCAACCAGGCAAAGAGCGCATAAACACCCAGGATCAGAAGTGCGATCGTCATGTATGCGCACCATCTTCTGGTGATGAAGACTTGCCCGTTGGACTGTTTGTCGGCGGCTCAGCCGCATCAGCTTCAGGTGCGAGCTTTTCTCCGCCCTGCCGTGCAGTGCCGTCTTCGGGTTCCATATCTGTGTTTTTCGGCAGCTTGCGAACGTCGACGGTCATGGAGTCGTGATAGGCCCAGATCAGGGCATGTATCCAGGGAAAGACAGTAAACAGCCCGATCCAGCCGCCGAGTTTTACCGATTCTGCATGCGGATGATTGCGTTTTTCCGCAAGTTTTCCGGGCAATCCGCCCAGGGTCACCATCACGTAGAAAAACGCAATGACCACCAGAATCAGGATTACGAAGGTCAGATAGTCATAGTGGTCGAGTTCAAAATCGATCAGACTCATACCGCCTCCCAGTCTGGCCGCTTGGTTCGTTCACTTCCTGTTAACACCCTCTTCCGCCTTCGGGTCAATTGCAAGTTTCAAACCTCACTCGTGTTACCTGCAGTCTGTTTCCTGCCTGCAACAGATTGTCCTGCCCTTGCTGACGCCTAAGGGCTTGCACCGGGTAAAGAACCGGCTAAATTGCCGCAAATTTTCAACGGCGCGGACATACCGCCCCAAAAGCGAACTGGACCCTTCCTCTATGGCGCATGGTGACATCAAGAAAGTCGTGCTCGCCTATTCCGGCGGCCTCGACACATCCATCATCCTGAAATGGCTGCAAACGGAATTTGACTGCGAAGTCGTAACCTTCACAGCAGATCTCGGCCAGGGAGAGGAACTGGAACCGGCGCGCCGCAAAGCCGAGATGCTCGGCATCAAAGAAATCTATATTGATGACCTTCGAGAGGAATTCATTCGCGACTTCGTCTTTCCGATGTTCCGCGCCAACGCCGTCTATGAAGGGGTTTATCTGCTGGGCACATCAATTGCCCGGCCGCTAATCTCCAAACGCCTGATCGAAATTGCCGAAGAAACCGGCGCTGATGCGATTGCCCACGGTGCAACCGGCAAAGGGAATGACCAGGTTCGCTTCGAGCTCTCAGCCTATGCACTGAACCCGGACATCAAGGTAATCGCCCCATGGCGTGACTGGACGTTCAAATCCCGGACCGATCTGCTCGACTTTGCGGAAAAGCATCAGATCCCGGTGCCAAAAGACAAGCTTGGCGAGGCGCCTTTTTCTGTGGATGCCAACATGTTGCATTCATCTTCTGAAGGCAAAGTTCTGGAAGACCCTGCGGAAGAAGCACCCGGGTATGTTTACCAGCGCACAGTCGATCCTACCGAAGCGCCGGATGTCGTCACCGAAATCGAGATCGGTTTCGAAAAGGGCGATGCCGTTTCTCTCAACGGAGAAAAAATGTCACCGGCAACGCTCTTCGCCAAGTTGAATGACTATGGCCGTGACAATGGCATTGGCCGCCTGGATATGGTCGAAAACCGGTTTGTCGGCATGAAAAGCCGTGGCGTCTACGAGACACCGGGCGGCACCATCCTGCTTACGGCCCACCGCGCCATGGAATCCATCACGCTCGACCGCGGTGCAGCGCACCTCAAGGACGAGTTGATGCCGCGCTATTCCGAACTGATTTACAATGGCTTCTGGTTCTCGCCAGAGCGCGAAATGCTTCAGGCTTTGATCGACAAGAGCCAGGAGCATGTCACTGGCACCGTGAGTTTGAAGCTCTACAAGGGCAACGTCATTCTGGTTGGCCGGTCCTCGCCATATTCGCTTTATTCAGAAGAACTGGTGACGTTTGAAGACGATCAGGGTGCATATGACCAGAAAGATGCTGCGGGCTTCATCAAACTGAACGCCTTGCGCCTGCGCACCTTGGCCAAGCGTGACCGGCTCGGCTAACGAAGAATGATATGGAAAATCCGGCGGCAGATCTGACAGACAGTCTTGCAGCTGCTGGATTTTTCGTGCTGGGCGGGTTCTCGCCCGGCCCGGGCGACCCGGTTCCGGTTATGACAGGCGGCAGGCACCCCAAGTCTTTGCTTCTTGTCGGCAACACTGGGCCAACTCTCTGGCCGCGATTGACCTCAAGCCCGGAATTTTCTGACAACAGATCCGCCCCGCTCGACCGCTACACGAAAAGAACATTGAGTGCGATTGCCGGCGCGAATGATTTTGAAGCGCTGTTCCCGTTCGAAGGTCCTCCTTTTCATCCCTTTCAGCAATGGGCGCAGGCTTGTGGCGGATTTTCGCAAAGTCCGATGGGCGTCCTGGCCCATCACCACTATGGACCCTGGACAGGATTTCGGGCTGCGCTCCTCTCAGAGCAAACATTCGATCTGGCGACCAGGTCTGACGTTGTGGGCCCATGTGAGACCTGCAGCGGAAAACCTTGCATCGCTGCCTGCCCCGTAGGCGCGCTTTCCATCGAAAACGGGTATGACGTTCCCAAATGCCGCGACCATCTTGCCGGTACGGAAAACGCTACCTGCTGGAGCGGCTGTCTTGCCCGCAGAGCTTGCCCAATAGGTGAAGAGCACCACCAGGAACCTGCAAATGCAAGGTTCCATATGGGCAGTTTCATGCGTCTGTTATGAAGCTAATTTCTGGCAACTAATCCAGCTTCACCACACCCTCTTGATCCGGGCACGTCTCAAGAGCCTCGGCGGCTGTACGACCATCACCCAATGGGGCGTCTGGCCAGATTTCGGACAGTGGGATCAAGACGAACGCCCTGTCACCCATGCGCGGGTGCGGGATTTCCAGATCGGTCTCTTCGACTTTCTCAAGACCATAGATCAGAACGTCAATGTCGATCTTTCGCGGCCCCCAGCGGATGTCGCGCACACGACCGAGTTCGGCTTCAGTCTCCAGACACCGCTTCAGGAGGTCTTGTGGAGACAGTGTCGTATCCACCACGAGACATATGTTGACATAGTCATCCTGCGGGACCGGGCCCCAGGGAGGCGTGCGGTAGTCGGACGAACGCGTCACGACCGTGATGCCGTTGGTCCGGTCCAGCAGCTGGACGGCGTTTTCAAGATTTGCTTGCGGATCACCAAGATTGGATCCAAGCCCCAAGGCACAGCGTGTTGGAGCAAGAGGAGACTTTTTACTTATGGGCATTCAGATCGGGTTCCGTTCCAGCCAGGTTGCCTCCAGCATACGCACGCACTCGGCATGTGGACGCACGTCATGTGCACGAACTATGACTGCGCCTTTTGTCATCGCCGTAAGGTGCACGGCAAGCGAGCCGTATAACCGTTCTTCCATTTCAGCATTCAGGACGGTTCCAACCATCCGCTTGCGCGATGCTCCGGCCAAAAGAGGAAGGCCGTGCTTTTTTAAACTTTCGAAACGATTCAGGATGATGAAATTCTGGTCGATCGTCTTCCCGAATCCAAAACCCGGGTCGAGCAGCTGTTTTTCCTTAGGGATCCCCGCGCGGTCGGCCAATTCCATCGAAGCTTCAAATGCGCGGTCAATGTCGCTGAGAATATCCAGATCAGCGTCGGCACTTTCCCGATTGTGCATCATCACCACGTGCACATCGGCTTCCGCGACAACGTCCGCCATTTCCGGGTCTTTCCGAAGCCCCCAGACATCGTTGACGATGACAGCCCCTGCTTTGCACGCGCGCCTTGCGATTTCAGCCTTGTAAGTGTCGATAGAGACAGGCGTTCCAAGCGCGATGACACTTTCCAGAACCGGGTCGAGTCGTGACCATTCAACGTCAAGCGAGACAGGCTCCGAACCTGGCCTCGTGCTCTCGCCGCCGACATCCAGGATATCTGCGCCTTCCGCAATCATTGTTCTGGCGTGAACAAGTGCTGCACTTGCCGCATTGTGGTGTCCGCCGTCGGAAAAGGAATCCGGCGTGACATTCAAGATGCCCATGACATGCGGGCGGCAGTCAGGAAGACGATATTCGGCGGCTTTCACGGTACTTGTAATCCCTGTTCGCAGGCACCTGATGCCTCTTTCACGATAAAGGGTCAAGCCGTTGTCGACATGCTGTGCCGCAGACGACGGAATTGAGCTATTCTGCGGCTGCGGTTTGCGGTATCCGGCTTTTAAAAACCAGATATCCGACAATTCCGGCAATCGGCACCAACGGCAGAACCACACCGAAGCCGAGCAGTTGATCGCCCAGCAGGGCGATGACGACGCTCGCAACAATCGCGACACCACATTGCAAGAACCCGACCATGGACGATGCCGCACCGGCAATTCCCGGGAACGGCGCAAGGGACTCTGTGAAACTGGCTGGCAAAACCAGCGCCAATGCAAAGGTGAACAGGCCGACCGGAGCCATGACCGTGGCAATACTCGGCTGCTGTGTCAGCGTCAGGAAACTCATCAGAAGGGCTGCAACGACCCAGAGAGCCAAACCGAATGGCACGAGTTTTCTTGCTTCGACAAATCGCAACAAGCGGCCGGTGAGAACGGTTCCGACGATGAAGGAGCCGGATTGCAGAACCATGGTCAAGCCAAACTCCGAAGGCGACAGACCGACCTTGTGAATGAGAACGAACGGCAAGATCGTCGCAAACGTGTAAAGGCTGCCGAGGCCGCAGCCGATAAGAAGCGCAGGCGACATGAAACGCGGGTCGGTCAACAGGGTCATGTAGTTGGACGCCAGACGACGCGGTTTCAGATGATGTCTGCCCGGATCAGGATTGGTTTCGGCCTGAAAGAAGGCAACCGCGATCATGAGAGCAAGGCCATAGACAACCATGCACCAGAAGATTTCGCGCCAACCTGACAGCTCAAGAACGAAGCCTCCGATCGTCGGAGAGATGGCCGGACCAACCGCGAGCATCATGGCAATCGTATTCATGATCTTGGCCGAAGCTTCACCGGTAAACTGATCGCGCACAATCGCCCTGGAAACGGCAATGCCAACGGCAGCTCCTACACCTTGCAGTGCCCGCGCCACCAACATGAATTCGACGGTAGGGGCGAACGTCGCCAATATGCTTGACGTCAGGTAGAGCAGGAGAAACGCCATTGCGACCGGCTTGCGGCCGAAAGCGTCGGACAGCGGACCACAAACGAGCTGCGCCAACGCAAAGCCGACAAAATAGGAGGTTAAGGTCAGTTTGACAGCGCCGTCCGTCGTTCCGAAGGCTTCGACAAGCGTAGGCATGGCAGGTGTATATAGCGCCATTGAAATGGGACCGATGGCAACAAGTCCGGCCCCCAGAAGCGAAGTCCGTCTTGCGCTCATGATCGAGCTTGTTGACGTCATTTCTGTTTCCCTTTGGAAACCTCCTCAAGCAAACCGTCTTTCATGGTTTGCAGCAGCGCTTCCAGTACTTGCCTTTTGTCGGATGGGATGTTGTCCAGCGCCCTTGACCGCACGGCCTGAAGAGCTGTTCCGATATTTTCCAAAAGAGGCTGAGCCTTCGGGGTTAATTCAACCAGTTTGGCACGCCTGTCATTCGGGTCTGTACAGCGATTGATCAGTCCGGCTTTTTCCAGCGTATCGAGATACCCGACCAGGGTCATCGGCTCGACATACATGGCATCGGCCAGCACTGCCTGACGCTGGCCGGGCAAACGCCAGACATAGAACAGCGTTCGCGCCTCGCCTGCTGTCAGACCGGTATCGACTTTACTGAGTTCAGCTTCAAAATTCCGTCGCAACAACCGTGCAAGATCCACGACCAGCATGGTGACGCCGACATTCGGTTCCGGAAGACCCATTCCCGCCCCTTTTTAATAAGGTTACCTTACGAACTAGGGACTAATCTTCACCAAGTCAATGCAACGAATGGACATCGCATTGCACAATTCCCCCGCCGCACGTATAAAGGCGCCAAATTCGGCCGGGTGCCGATCCGAAATTACCTGAATTCCAGACAATGTGTGCGGGTCCGCAGGGGCCCGCTCTGTCTTTTGGAGCCCATATATGAACCTTCGTAATATTGCCATCATCGCGCACGTTGACCATGGCAAAACAACGCTCATCGACGTCCTTTTGAAACAATCGGGCGCCTTCCGGGACAATCAGCGCACTGAAGAGCGCATGATGGATTCCAACGATATTGAGCGCGAGCGCGGTATCACCATTCTGGCGAAAGTGACTTCGCTGGTCTGGAAAGACACGCGGATCAATATTGTCGACACCCCAGGCCACGCAGACTTCGGCGGCGAGGTTGAGCGCATCCTGCATATGGTTGACGGCGTTATCCTTCTGGTTGACGCGGCCGAAGGCCCCATGCCGCAGACGAAATTCGTGCTTGGCAAAGCGCTCAAGCTTGGCCTCAAGCCGATAGTCGCCATCAACAAGATCGACAAGCCGGAACAGCGCGCGGAAGAAGTCCTCGACGAGGTGTTCGATCTGTTTGCGGCCCTCGATGCCAACGAAGACCAGCTGGACTTTCCGGTTCTTTACGGATCGGCCAAGCAGGAATGGATGGCGCAGGAGCCGGAAGGTCCGCAGGACAATATGGATCCGCTCTTCGACATGGTGCTCGACAAGGTCGCCGCACCTGCCGCCGAACCGGGCGAATTCCGCATGCTGGCGACAACAATCGAATCCGATCCGTTCCTTGGCCGCATTCTAACCGGCCGCATTGCCTCCGGTACGGCTCTGCCGAACATGCCGCTCAAGGCATTGTCTCGCGACGGCGGCTCTGTCGAAACCGGGCGTGTTTCAAAAATTCTCGCATTCCGCGGACTTGAGCGCCAGCCAATCGAAAAGGGCGAAGCGGGCGACATCGTTGCCATTGCCGGCCTGACCAAGGCAACGGTTGCCGACACGCTTTGCGCACCGGGAGTTGACGAGCCACTTCAGGCGCAACCGATTGACCCGCCGACGCTGTCCATGACTTTCCGTGTCAATGACAGTCCCCTTGCGGGCACCGAAGGCTCGAAGGTTCAGTCACGTGTTATCCGCGAACGCCTGAAGAAGGAAGCTGAGGGCAACGTTGCCCTGAAGGTGGAAGACACGGACGAACCCGATGCCTTCATCGTGTCGGGTCGCGGCGAATTGCTTCTGGCAATCCTGATTGAAAACATGCGCCGCGAAGGTTTTGAGCTTGGCGTTGGCCGCCCGCGTGTCGTTTATCAGTATGACGATGCCAACAACCGGCTTGAGCCAATCGAAGAAGTTATCATCGATGTTGACGAAGAACATTCAGGCATCGTCGTCCAGAAACTTCAGGAACGCAAAGCGGATCTGCTTGAAATGAAACCGTCAGGTGGTGGCCGGACGCGACTGGTCTTCCATGCACCGACGCGAGGACTGATCGGTTACCAGGCAGAACTCTTGTCGGATACGCGCGGTACGGCAATCTTCAACCGCCTGTTCCACGGATATGAGCCTTACAAGGGACCGATCCAGGGCCGTCACACCGGTGTGCTTCTTTCCAACGGAACGGGCGAAGCTGTCGCTTATGCTCTGTTCAACCTGGAAGATCGGGGCCCGATGATGATCGAGCCTGGAACCAAAGTCTATCCAGGCATGATTGTCGGAGAGCACACGCGCGGCAACGATCTGGAAGTCAATGTTCTGAAAGGCAAGCAGCTCACCAACATCCGCTCTGCCGGCAAGGATGACGCGGTCAAGCTGACAACGCCAATGAAACTGACGTTGGAGGCCGCACTGTCCTATATTTCGGACGATGAGCTTGTGGAAGTCACACCAAGTTCCATCCGGCTGCGCAAGGCGATCCTCGACCCGCATGAGCGCAAACGCGCCGAGCGTGCGGCGAACAAAGAATCTGCCTGATACATACATCAGGAACAAAAGACAAAAGCCCGGGCAGGACCCGGGCTTTTTCATGCCTGTCATCCGACAGCGTTTCGAATGACGGTCAATCCGGCGGCAGCGGCGGCTATCCGCCGCTGCCGGCAGTCTTAGAAGTGCACCGATTTGGCATCCAGCGGCTTTTGAAGCGGCGGAGCGAACTTGGTCAGGTCGATACCCTCAACGGCCGTCTTGTACTCATCCACTGTCGGCGTTCTGCCGAGGATTGCTGAAAGGACAACGACAGGCGTTGAAGCAAGCAGGGACTCGCCTTTCTTGTCGCCCGAGTCCTCAACCACGCGTCCCTTGAAGAGGCGGGTTGATGTCGCCAGAACCGTGTCGCCCTTTGCAGCCTTTTCCTGGTTGCCCATGCACAGGTTACATCCGGGCCGTTCCAGATAGAGGATGTTCTCGTAGTCGGTTCGGGCAGTGTTTTTGGGCGCAGTGTCGTCAAACTCGAAGCCCGAGTACTTCTGCAGCACCTCCCAGTCACCCTCGTCCTTCAACTCATCGATAATGTTGTAGGTTGGCGCGGCAAGAACCAGCGGAGCCTTGAAGTCGACGCTGCCTTTTTCCTTTTCCAGATTGCGCAGCATCTGGGCGACGATTTTCACGTCGCCCTTGTGCACCATGCAAGACCCGACAAAACCGAGATCGACCTTCTTTTCCGCACCGTAGTAGGAAATCGGCCGGATCGTGTCGTGGGTATACCGCTTGGAAACATCCGCGTTGTTCACATCCGGGTCGGCAATCATCGGTTCATTGATCTCATCAAGATCAACGACGACTTCCGCGAAGTACTCGGCATTGGCATCCGGTGTCAGGGCCGGTTTTTCTCCGGACTTGATTTCCGCGATGCGCTTGTCGGCGATATCGACCAGGCCCTGAAGCATTTGGACTTCATTGTCCATACCCTTGTCGATCATGACCTGAATACGGCTCTTTGCGATCTGAAGCGATTCAATCAGCGTCGCATCTTCGGAAATGCAGATTGACGCCTTGGCCTTCATTTCTGCCGTCCAGTCGGTGAAGGTGAAAGCCTGGTCCGCAAGCAGCGTTCCAATGTGCACTTCGATGATCCGGCCCTGGAAAACGTTGTCGCCAAACTGCTTGAGCATCTGGGCCTGCGTCGCATGAACAACATCCCGGAAGTCCATGTGATCGGCCATTTGCCCCTTGAAAGTCACCTTGACCGATTCAGGGATCGGCATGGTTGCTTCCCCGGTCGCTAGGGCAAGAGCAACCGTTCCGGAATCTGCACCAAATGCGACGCCTTTGGACATTCTGGTGTGGGAATCGCCACCGATAATGATTGCCCAGTCATCCACGGTGATGTCATTCAAGACCTTGTGGATCACGTCCGTCATGGAGTGATAAACGCCTTTCGGGTCGCGTGCGGTGATAAGGCCGAACTTGTGCATGAACGCCATCAGCTTGGGCGTGTTTGCCTGGGCCTTCAGATCCCAGACCGATGCTGTATGGCAGCCTGACTGGTAGGCGCCGTCAACAGTTGGTGAAAGAACCGTGGCCGCCATGGCCTCAAGCTCTTGAGAGGTCATCAGGCCGGTGGTGTCCTGCGAGCCGACAATGTTCACCTTGACGCGAACGTCGGAGCCAGCGTGCAGAACCTTGCCCGGCGTAACGCCGACCGCATTCCTGTTGAAAATCTTTTCAACCGCTGTCAGGCCCTGGCCTTCATGAGAAACTTCCTTGGAAGGAGCGAAAGCGGATTTCAATTCGACACCGAGCGTCTCGCAGGCAAAGCTCTGCAGCTTCTTGCCGAATACGATCGCATAGGACCCGCCAGCCTTCATGAATTCGAGCTTTTGCGGATTGAAGGAGGCAGCGACATCAACAAGTTCTTCGTCGCCACCTTCGTTGTAGAGCTTCTTCTTCTTGGAGTTGATGGTCAGGACAGTGCCGGTTTCGACCGAATATTTCTGTTCCAGAACCGGATTGCCGTCGTTGTTGAGGATCGGGTTGCCGTCGGAATCCAGCTTCTTGACCCAGTTCTTAAGGTCGATGCCGATACCGCCTGTCACGCCTACGGTCGTCAGAAAGATGGGAGAGATGCCATTGGTGCCGGCCACGATAGGCGCGAAGTTTACGAACGGCACATAGGGGCTTGCCTGTTTGCCGGTCCAGAGCGCAACATTGTTGACGCCGGACATGCGCGATGAGCCCACACCCATGGTGCCCTTTTCCGCGATTAGCATCACCTGCTTGTCCGGGTGCTGAAGTTTCAGTGCCTGAATTTCCTCCTGCGCACGCTCGGAGATCATGCACTTGCCATGCAGTTCCCGGTCGGCACGGGAATGGGCCTGGTTGCCGGGAGACAGAAGGTCGGTGGAAATGTCGCCTTCGGCGGCAATATAGGTCACCACCTTGATTTCCTCATCGATCTCCGGGAGCCTCGTGAAGAATTCCGCTTTGGAGTAACTTTCGATAAGGTCTTTTGCAATCGCGTTGCCACTTGCAAAAGCCTCTTTCAGACGGTCCGTATCTGCCTCATAGAGGAATACCTGGGTCTTCAGCACATCGGCTGCATCTGACGCAATTGCCTGATCATCACCGAGGGCCAGATCGAGCAGAACCTCCACCGAGGGGCCACCCTTCATGTGCGAAAGCAGTTCAAAGGCAAAGGATGAGGAGATCTCGGCAACGTCAGCCTGGCCGAGAATGATCTCTTTCAGAAACTTGGCTTTGACACCGGCAGCGCTCGTAGTTCCGGGCAAGGTGTTATAGATGAAGAACTTGAGAGACGCTTCCCTATGCTCGTTCCCCTGATCCTTGATCTGGGCAACGATTTCCTCCAACAAGGCGCCGTCTTCTATGGGCTTTGGATGCAAGCCCTGTTCTTTGCGCGTGTCGATCTCTTTCAGGTAGTCTTGATACAAGCTCATGATGGTCCCGGCGTCCTGGTGTTGTTTGAAGCTTGACCACCGGATCGCAGTTTGTCTGGCGAGCCGGGAGAAGCTGGCTGAGCGCGGTTTTAATTCAGTATACAATGGTATGCAATATCTTTCCATTCGATAAATACGGGATTTTTCACGTTGCGGCATTTCAAGCGTCAACATGGTCAAAAAGCGCGTTACCACCTCTTCAAGCGATCGATCGGCAACCTTAAATAAGCGTCGCGCAGCCGAGCCCCGTCTGGTGAAAAACGCCAAAGATTGCTATAGGAACGCATTACAGAATTGCGGCGGCGAAAGAGGGAGAGGCTCTCTACCGCATCCCGCGAAAACGCGCTTGTTGAAGGACCTGTCCTGCTCCTGACCTGCGCTTTGAGAGAGTATGCAAGGCACCGGAAAAACGCAGCCGGACCTTTGCGCAATGAAGGAGATTGCACGTCGTGACCCAGTCCCTCGACAGCTTCAAGTGTAAGAAAACGCTGACCGCAGACGGCAAGACCTATACCTATTTCTCAATTCCCGAGGCGGAAAAAAACGGTCTTGAAGGCGTCTCCAGACTGCCGTTTTCGCTGAAAGTTGTCCTTGAGAACCTTCTTCGCTTCGAAGACGGGCGCTCGGTGACCAAAGATGACATCGTTGCTTGCGCGGAATGGCTCAAGACGAAAAAGTCCACTCATGAGATCTCCTATCGCCCGGCCCGTGTCCTGATGCAGGACTTCACCGGTGTGCCGGCCGTTGTGGACCTTGCCGCCATGCGCGATGCGGCCGTGAAGCTTGGTGGCGACCCGAAGAAGGTGAACCCGCAGGTTCCAGTCGATCTCGTCATCGACCATTCTGTCATGATCGACTTTTTCGGCACCAAGGACGCATTCAAGAAAAACGTGGATCTGGAATATGAGCGCAACCAGGAACGGTATGAGTTTCTGCGCTGGGGTCAGTCTGCCTTCGACAATTTCCGCGCAGTCCCTCCGGGAACCGGTATCTGCCACCAGGTGAACCTTGAGTATCTGGCCCAGACAGTGTGGACCAGGGAAGACGGCGGCGAGACGATCGCCTATCCGGACACGCTTGTCGGCACCGACAGCCACACAACTATGGTCAACGGCCTTGCCGTTCTCGGTTGGGGTGTCGGCGGCATCGAAGCGGAAGCCGCCATGCTCGGTCAGCCGATTTCCATGCTGATCCCTGAAGTCATCGGTTTCAAGCTGACAGGCAAGCTGAACGAAGGCATCACCGCCACAGACCTTGTGCTGCGCGTGGTTGAAATGCTGCGCCAGAAGGGTGTGGTCGGCAAATTCGTTGAGTTTTATGGCCCGGGCCTCGACAATCTCAGCCTCGAGGATGCAGCCACGATCGCCAACATGGCGCCTGAATACGGCGCAACATGCGGCTTTTTCCCGGTCGACAAGGAAACCTTGAAGTACCTGCAAGCAACCGGGCGCGACAAAGATCGCGTTGCGCTGGTCGAGGAATACTCCAAGGCTCAGGGCATGTTCCGCACCGGCGGCGAAGAGCCTGAGTTCACCGACACTCTGGAACTCGACATTTCCACCGTCGTGCCGGCCATTTCCGGTCCGAAGCGCCCGCAGGACCGCATCAATCTCTCCGACGCCGCGTCCGGCTTTGCCACAACCATGGCAGAGGAGTTCAAAAAGGCGGGCGAACTAGGCAAGCGCGTCAGCGTTGACGGCAAGGACCACGACCTTGGCAATGGCGACGTCGTCATCGCGGCGATCACGTCCTGCACCAATACGTCCAATCCCTCCGTTCTGATCGGCGCCGGACTAGTGGCGCGCAACGCCCTGGCAAAGGGCCTGGATGTCAAACCCTGGGTGAAAACCTCATTGGCGCCCGGCTCGCAGGTAGTGACCGACTATCTGGAGAAGGCAGGCCTGCAGGGTGACCTCGATGCTCTTGGCTTTGATCTCGCCGGTTATGGCTGCACCACTTGTATCGGCAATTCCGGTCCTCTGGATCCGGCAATTTCAAAGGCAATCAACGACAACGATCTGATTGCCTGTTCCGTATTGTCGGGCAACCGCAACTTCGAAGGCCGCGTCAACCCGGATGTCCGCGCAAACTATCTGGCCTCGCCGCCACTGGTTGTTGCCTATGCGATTGCCGGCAACCTCAATATCAACATCACCGAAGACCCACTTGGCAATGACAGAGACGGCAACCCCGTCTATCTGAAGGACATCTGGCCGACCACGGAACAGATCAGCGATCTGATCCGCTCCTCGATCAACGAAGACATGTTCCGCACGCGCTATTCCGACGTCTTCAAGGGCGATGCGCACTGGCAGGCGATCAAGGTGGAAGGCGGCCTGACCTACACGTGGCCGGTGTCGTCTACCTATGTGCAGAACCCGCCTTACTTCGAAGGCATGACCATGGAGCCGAAACCGCTTCAGGACATCAACGACGCAGCGGTCATGGGTCTTTTCCTAGACAGCATCACCACTGACCACATTTCACCGGCTGGTGCGATCAAACTCGACAGCCCGGCAGGAAAGTATCTTTCAGAGCATCAGGTCGCACAAAAGGACTTCAACTCCTACGGCTCCCGCCGTGGCAACCACGAAGTCATGATGCGCGGCACATTCGCCAATATCCGTATCAAGAACCAGATGGTTCCTGGCGTCGAGGGCGGCGTCACCATGAAGGATGGCGAGAAGGAATGGATCTACGACGCCTGCATGGAATACAAAGAAGCCGGTACGCCGCTGGTTGTTTTTGCGGGCAAGGAATATGGCACAGGCTCGTCCCGCGACTGGGCGGCCAAAGGCACCAATCTGCTTGGTGTGCGGGCTGTGATCGCCCAATCCTTCGAGCGCATTCACCGGTCCAACCTGGTCGGCATGGGTGTCATTCCGCTCACCTTCAAGGACGGTGAAAGCTGGCAATCGCACAACATCACCGGCAAGGAACGCGTCACCATCAAAGGCATCGCCGATATCCAGCCGCGCCAGATGATGAATATGGACGTCACTTATGAGGACGGCACCACCAAAACCATCGAGTGCCTGTGCCGTGTCGATACCGAGGATGAGCTGGAATACATCAAGGCCGGCGGCATCCTGCACTACGTGCTCCGGAACCTCGTGACTGGCTAAGGCGGGTTACACACGAACAACGATTTCAAGGCCGCTTTTTCAGCGGCCTTGATAGCTCTAAGCTTGGTAAACCCGGCGCTCTTTCCACGTCCATTGAAGGCAATTTCAGCTTCCGGAAAGAGTGCCTGAGGCCGACTGTATCACTTGATAAAAGATACTCTGCGTTGAGCCTGAATCCACAAAATCGCTGAAGATCTTGTAGTTGCAGTAATTTACAATCACAAACACGGAAATTGCGGCGGCCATATCCCGAAATCGCGGATTTTTTACAAAACCGGATACCCGTCCGTCGTCATCGCTCTTCTTGAGCGACATGAAGTCTGAGAATGTCATCAGCACGAAAAAGACAGTAGCAAGGGCCGGATATACCCGCGAGAGACTCTCGATGTCGTTGTAAAAGGGAAATGCATCGCCCCATATGAATACGGCTGTGAGAACGGATACCAGCGTCACCGTGTAGTGCCCGGCTAGAAGCATAAAGACCCTTCGGGGCTGGATGCTATCTATTTGGAATAGAATTCTCGCCATCGCCGTTACCAGTGAAAGCACAATGATGAGAAGCAATATGAAGCTGGTTTAAAATGCAACGGTCGTAAGCTTTTCTTGAATTCCCAGAAAAGGAGCACAATAGACGCTCAGCAATGCAAGCAGCGAGGCGACCGCAACAAGCTCCTGCCAGCCGATGTCTTTGGTCTCGAACACTGTGATGTAGTTTGTACGCCAGATCTGCACCAGCGTCTTGTCGTACTCTTCTGACATCTCTGCCATATCTTCAGTTTTCTTCAAAAAATTTGAGAGTAAAATTCACCGACGTTGGCGTCGAATTTAAAAATATATCATTGAAAGCCAAATAAAGGCCGACATGATCCGCTCTTAAAGTCCTATATATTCTCACACATACCTTACCGGGCCCACCATATCTTTGCATCACCACTTCCAGTATGTGGCTCAAGGTGTCGCCCGACAAGTTCATGTTGCCAGGGAACGCAAAGTTACTTCGTTTGGTAACATCACTAAACGTATCGGTGCCATCATCGAAGGTGAGGTGCCAACCCTTCTTTTTGTCGAACAAGTATCGAGCCCTTGAGACCAGTGACGATCCGGATGGCAAAGCACTGAGGTGGACCTCCTGGTAAACGTCCAAGTCGACGTCCGCGACAAGATTTGCATTGAACGGCGGGCGGGAAAATCTTTTGTCGAAATCAGCTCTAAGAGCCCTTTTGAGATTATCACCATACCCTACAAGAGCGCTCTTCCTGTATTCAATGGTCTCCGACAGCTTTCCGCTTTTGACGAGGTAGTAATTCTCACGCTTAGGCCCAGTCGTGTAATAGATCGCCTCGACCGGAACTTCGCTTTCAAATTCGGACACCAGAAGACTGTTCCCCCTGCGAATGCTCGCAGGGCGCCATTCGTCGTCCGAATGTCTCGATTTATACTTATAGTATACACCTTCACCGAAACCGGAGTTCTCGTGAAAGCTCACGAAATCGGCAGGACATGAAATATACTCAGTACTTATCGCTGCAGTAGACCAGGAAAACGCAGTAATAAAAGCGACGAGCGGCCTGATTAAGCTAGAGCCGAACATAGAATTTTCCCCAAAACCCCTAACCTGCTATTCTATCTTAAGGTGAGATTTTCCAAAAAGCCAACCTGCTTTGGGACACCTGATCACGACTGCTCCGGAACCTCTATCTCCGTTGGCAGCCTGATAATCGGACGCTTCGTAGCAGGGATAAACTTCGGCTCACAGTCTACTGTTAAGTTCCTGCGGCGTTCTCTGGGAGATTTCAATGTCAGATCCAAACTCATCCCAACTTTCCCTCATCGCGCCGGTTTTTCCGGTAAGCGATGTCGCCACCGCAGTCGCCTATTACCGGGACAAGCTGTTGTTCGAAGTGCGCTTCGAGTGGGCCGACAATGAAGCAGAGCCTACGCGTTATGCCATCCTCGGCCGTGACAAGATTGAGCTCCATCTGACGGGAGGCGACACGCCTCACCCGAGGACGGCTTATTGCTTCGTCGATGGCATCGACGGCTATTACGAATTGGCGAAAAAGGCCGGAGCCAACGTCACTGAGGACATCGGCGACCAGCCCTGGGAAATGCGTGAATTCGAAACGAAGGACCCGGATGGCAACGCGCTGATATTTGGTGAACACCTCAGCCGGATGACCGATTGAGCAAACCTCAAGCCTGACCAACGTTTCTGACTTCCTCACCGACCTGATCGAGAAGGATAAACGCTTTCCGTGCAGGGTTTTTTACGGGTCGGACGCGTAATGATTTCAATCTCGACTGCAACGGCTGTCCCGTGATTGTCATCACAACACACTTCTGAGCACTGACCTAAGGTAATCCTCATTGAACGCCTTCCGAACATTCGGATACCGGAGACGATAAATGTGGGTTTTTGATTTCGGACGCGCCATCGGCCTGATGGTGCAAACTTTGCCTTATCTGATTTTTAGAGTGATCGTTTATGGCGCCATGGCCGCCGCATATGTGCTCGTGACCGGCCTTGGTGCCGGGGTCGGCTATGGGCTTGGCTGGATCGGCGGGCCTGACAGTCAGGCCGGCTTTGCCTTCTGGGGCGGCTTGCTGGGCTTCGGCCTCACCGCCACAGCGATTTACCTGTTGCGTGAATACCTGCTTTACACCGTAAAGGCCGGTCACATCGCAGTTCTGGTGGAACTGATGGACGGCAAGGAGCTGCCGGACGGTCAGGGACAGGTTGCTTATGGCGGGAGCGTCGTAAAAGACCGCTTTGTCCAATCCAGCGCCCTGTTCGGGCTGGATCAATTGATCAAGGGCGTTGTCCGGTCTATCAGCAGATTTGCCGAAGGCATTGCATCGGTTCTGCCGATCCCGGGCCTGAACGGACTGGTGTCCCTTTTCCGGGCCTTCTTGAAAGTCGCGGTCGGCTTCGTCGATGAAGTTATTCTGGCGCATGCGATCCGGACCCGCTCGGACAATGCCTGGGGCTCGGCGCGTGAAGCACTGGTGCTTTATGGCCAGAATTACAAGCCCATGTTGAAGAATGCCGCCTTCATCGCGCTCTTCACTTACCTCCTCGCCTTTGTGGTGTTTCTGGTGATGCTCGCGCCGGCTGCGGCGATTGTTTACCTGATGCCAGGCTCGTGGAGTTTTGGCGCGCTGGTGTTTGCCATTGTCTTTGCCTGGGCGGTGAAGGCAGCCGTGCTTGAACCGCTTGCGGTCACGCTGATGATGCAGGTCTATTTCAAGGTGACTGACGGCCAGGTACCGAACCCCGAATGGGATGCGCGGCTGTCTGAAATGTCGGACAAGTTCCAGGAGATCAAGGAAAAGGCCTTCACGACCAGCACCGGTGCTACCGCACCGGCTGAATAAGACCGACGTCACCACGCAAGTTGGTGACGAACAAGATTGTCAGGCGACCTGAAACCGTGTTCCATGCCTGACAATCATCTACTGTTTCAGGTTTTGGTGGAGATTTTCATGAAGTCGATTGCGAGCGCTGCACTTGTTCTGGGACTGTCAGGACAAATTGCCCATGCTGATCCGTGTCAGGATCGCTTCACCGAGCTTTATCTTCAACTGGACCAGGGCGTTCCCACAAAGACGATCGCAATCAACGCTTTCAAGGGTGCTCCACCTTCAACAAATGAATTTTTGTATCTGAACGAGGATCACTATCTGACGGTTCCAACCGAGCCGGCAGGACCCTGGGTGCTTGGATATCAGAACGTTCTTTACCAGTCAGCAGATGACGGAAAAAGCTGGCAAAAGATCCGGGAAATGGACACTGGCGGCAATGCCGATCAGGCCCGGGCGGACAAGTTGACAAACGCTGAAACAATCCGGAACGCAGCCTGTTCAGAAGAGGAAATGAACGGTGAAACACTGGATGTTGTCGCCGCGGACATCACCGTCAGCCAGGGAATGGTCACTGAAAACCGCTATACCTACTGGGTGCGGCGGGCTGATAACTTTATCGTCAAGGCGGTCTATGACACCAAGGCGCCGAATTTCGAGATGGTGGTCACGCAGACAATCGAAAAAGCGCCGGGCCTGACCCTTCCGACACCTTGAGCGGGTTGACCACTGACAGACTGCTGATCCGGAAGGTTCACCCTCTGCCGCGATAGGACGGCACGCCCTGATCCGGTATCCAGACACCTTCCGGCGCGGGACCCGTCTGATAGAAAACATCAATGGGGATTCCGCCCCGCGGATACCAGTACCCGCCGATCCTCAGCCAGTCAGGCTGGAGCAAGTCAACGAGGCGCTTTGCGATGGAGACCGTGCAATCCTCATGAAAAGCACCGTGATTGCGAAATGAGCCCAGAAACAATTTCAGGGACTTGCTCTCCACCAGAAAATCCTTCGGGACGTAGTCGATCACCAGATGCGCGAAATCAGGCGCGCCGGTGATGGGGCAAAGCGATGTAAATTCCGGCGCAACGAACCGCACCATGTAGCCGGTCCCTGCCTGAGGGTTCGGCACCTTTTCCAGCACAGCCTTCTCCGGATTGTCCGGCAACTCAGAGGATGTTCCAAGCTGAGTGAGATTTTCATAAATGCTCTTGTCGCTCATGCGATTTTCCAAAACCCTCAGATGCTCTGAAATAGCCAACGGTAGTGTGAACGCGGCAGGACGGCCTTTTAACAGGTTCTCTTTGAAAGAGAAATTCATCGACGGACATGCTGCGAAACATCCCATTTTTGCGCGCGCAATCATGCTGTTGACATTTCTCTACAATCGTATAGAAATTAATTCCTATACAATCGAAGAGAAACTGAATTATGGCCCGACCCAAAGGTTATGATCCCGAAGAAATTGTGAAGCGTGCCACACACGCATTTTGGCAACACGGCTACCAGGCCCTGGGCGTTCGCGAACTGGAGCGCCTGACCGGGCTCAACCAGTTTGCCCTCCGAAGTGAGTTTGGCGGCAAGGAAGGCCTTTATCTTGCGGCGCTCAATTTTTATTCCGAACAGGCAATTTCAATCGCAATGGAGCCCATGAGAGACGGCGGCGGCGTCCCCGAAATTATTGCCTTCCTGCGGTCCTTGATCACCGATGGCTCAATGACGTCGAGCCCCCATGGATGCCTCGTTGTCAACACCGGCATCGAGAATGCACGGGTTGGCAGCGCGGACCTGGACAAAGCCGCCAGACACTATTGGAACGCACTGGAGAATTGCTTCGAGGCATGCCTTCAAAACGCGATTGATGCCGAAAAAATTTCATCATCGATAGACGCCAAGACTTATGCCAAAGGACTTGTATCGGCGGTGATGGGTGTTCACGCCCAGAACCGACTGGAGGGGAAAAACACCGGTGGCAGGCACCTCGTCGATCTATTGTGCAAACAGCTGACATCACTGGAGACGTCATGACCCGGCATGCACCAGCTCTTGTCCAAATTGAGGGCCATGAAAGCAGCTGGACCATCCAGCGCGGCAACCTCAGATGCAATGTCGTCGGGCTCAAGGACGGCGGCACATGTCTTTACAGTCCCGTTGAAAAGACAAGCAAAGTCGTCGGAGAAGCAGCCCCGATCCGCTTCCTGCTCGCCCCAAATCACTATCACAACAAGGCTGTTCTTGAGCACATTGAAGCGTTCCCGCAAGCAGAACCGGTTTGCTCCGACAAGGCCAGGCCGAGACTTGAAAAAATCACCGGAACGACATTCGGTTCTTTGACCGAACTGGCTAACGCTCTCCCCGATCATGTGACCATTCTTGAACCCGATGGTCTGAAGACAGGCGAAGTCTGGTTCCGTCTTCAGGGTGATGATGGCGTGACGTGGATCGTCACCGATGCGTTTTGCGGCGTCTCGGAAAAGAAAGCTCCTGAAACAACACTTGGTTTTCTGAAGACGTTCCCGAAATACGGCCTTGCCGACAAGAAAGTTTTTTCAGCTTGGGTTCAAAAGCAGTTGAAGGCTGAAACCCCAAACATGATCGTTCCCTGCCATGGCGGCATCGTGAGGGGGACCGATCTCAAGATAGATATTCTGGCGCTGCTCGAACAGCTTTAAACTCTCAGCCAACAGCCTCGAGACACGTCCAATTTGCATCACGCCCAGATCGCCATCCGCAAGCCCCGGTCATCCCGGCGATAGTCCTTCGGAAAGGGTTCGGCTTTCCCTTTCGAAATCCGCTCGGCAATCAGAGAATTGGCAGCCGCATCCAGAAGGTCATCTCTGCCACAACCGCGTGGTGGTTTCTGGTCCAGAAAGTCTTGCGGCAACCCGTGTGCCATGAGCAAATCCCGGCGTTGATCCAGTCCCTCCGGGTTGGCCCGGCTTTTGACCTTTTTCGGAAGGCTCATCGCCTGTTCGCCATTCAACCGCCAAAAAGCTAATTCGGGGTGCACCTCAAACACCCGTTCCTCCAGGTCCGGTGTCATGACTGCATCGATATCCCGCATTTTCGGAAAGAGATAAAAACATTGCTTGGAAACCTTCTTGGGAGGTTCCGATGTCCCCATCGCAGCCTCGCAGGCCAAACGATAGTCCTCTTCATAAACCGCGGGACGGGCCGGAACCTGAAAGACCGACGACTGGCGGTCACCAAGGTGCCGGCGCGCGGCTTTTTCCGGCCCGCGCCCTCCAGGTCCGATCGCGTCCGGCAAACCGATCGGCATATCGACGGCGATGATCGAAAGGGATGGCTGATGCCGAAGAATGTCCGCGAACGTTTCGAACACCTTCAGAGCAATATCTTCCGGGTCTGCCAGGTTGCGCAGTACTGCAATCCAGCCGGCCTTGCAGCCGTCGACACCAGCAACAAAATCCTGCCGGTCTTCAGACACGGGACTTTGCTTCCAGTATCCGCCTTGAAGTCACAAGCGCCATGGCGCGGACAACCGATTGCTGCTCTTCGGCAAACAGCAACTCATCAGCACCTTTCTTGACACTTCGCGCGACGAGCTCAAACACCGAGGCGGATGCCCGTTTCAGAGCTTCTTCGTCATCAAGGCCTTCAAGCAGGTTGCTCAAGAACAGTCCTGCAATCAGATCGCCTGTCCCGTGCGGCGGATTCGCAATAACCGCATGTTCGGCAGCAACCGCACCACGGGGCCCCGCCAGCAGATTGGCAACTGCATTTCGGCGCATTGCCGGTGATGACGTGACGAGAACCCGCTCGTTGCCAAGGACACGTGCAGCAGCCAATGCGTCGAGCTCGCTTTCGACAGCGCGATCTGTCAGCCAACCAAGCTCAAAGGTGTTGGGTGTTACGATATCGGCAAGTGGAACAAGCTTGTCGCGTATCGCATGTGCCGTCGCCTCGGGCACATAAAGACCACCTCCTGAGGCGGACGTGTGGTCGCCCATCACAGGATCACACAAATAAGGCGCTTCCGGCGACTTTTGTTTGACCGCTTTCACCAGATCGGCAACAGCCTCTGCTTGCGAAGCCTCACCAAGATACCCCGAAATCACCGCCCCGACTTCACCGAGCTTGTCTGCGCCTGCAAGATCCGCGGCAATGGATCCGAACTCGGCGCTTGGTGGAACGATCCGGGTTCCTTTGCCATGCCCGGGATGCCAGGGAAGCAGTATAGTGGGCAGAAACCAGACATCGTGTCCGATCCGTTCCAGCGCAAAACTCAAACCTCTGCCGCTTATCCCCCCGCGTACCACCTGTGACGTGATGATGAGGATCGGCTTTTTCTGTGGCTCGGGGTCACCATGCGTCATAATCTGCGTGTTCCCTGGAAGAGCGCTACTATCGACTGATGTCAGAAGGTCCGGATTCCTTAAGCGGCATCCGAGTTGGATTTAGGATCGGATCCATACCGTTTTTCAATATATTCCAATACCATTTGCTTGAACTCGTCAGCGATGCCCTCACCACGCAGCGTCGTGACTTTCTCGCCGTCGACAAATACCGGCGCTGATGGTGTCTCACCGGTTCCGGGCAGCGATATGCCAATGTCTGCATGTTTGGATTCGCCCGGGCCGTTGACGATACAGCCCATGACAGCAACGTTGAGATTTTCAACGCCTGGGTATTGTTCCCGCCAGGATGGCATGGAAGCACGAATATGATCTTGAATATCGCCTGCAAGTTCCTGGAACACGGTTGATGTCGTCCGCCCGCAGCCCGGACATGCAGCGACAATCGGCACGAATGCGCGAAAGCCCATGACCTGCAGAAGCTCCTGCGCGACCTGCACTTCCCTGGTGCGGTCACCTCCCGGTTCGGGCGTCAGCGAGACCCGAATGGTGTCGCCAATGCCCTGCTGCAACAGGATGCCCATCGACGCGGCGGAGGAGACAATCCCCTTGGTGCCCATGCCTGCCTCGGTCAGGCCAAGATGCAGGGCGTAATCGCACCGGCGTGCCAGATCGGCATAAACGGCAATCAGATCCTGAACCTGGCTGACCTTTGCCGAAAGAATGATCTTGTCCCGCCCCATTCCAAGAGCTTCGGCGCGCTCGGCTGACAGAAGCCCGGATTGGATAATCGCTTCGCGCATAACGGCTGAGGCCGACACGGGCGCTTCACTTTCCGCGTTTTCATCCATCAGCTTTGTCAAAAGCTCCTGGTCAAGCGATCCCCAGTTGACGCCGATCCGCACCGGCTTGTCATGTTTAAGTGCGATGTCGATGATTTGAGAAAACTGCGTGTCCCGCTTTGCCTTGAAACCGACATTGCCTGGGTTGATGCGGTATTTGTCCAGAGCTGCCGCGCAGTCCGGATAGTCATTGAGCAGCTTATGGCCAATATAGTGGAAGTCACCGACCAGCGGCACGTTTACACCAATTCGCTCGAGCCGCTCCTTGATCCGCGGGACCTGGGCGGCTGCCTCAGCCCGGTCTACGGTAATCCGCACGACTTCGGACCCGGCACGCGCCAGCGCTGCCACCTGGGCAACGGTTGAATCCGCGTCAGCGGTATCAGTGTTGGTCATCGATTGCACCACAATCGGCGCGCCGCCGCCAACCATGACGTTACCAACGCTCACGCCGACGGAATTGCGGCGGGGCAGCGGGTTTGCGAAATCATCAATCATGACAGAAACCAATCGGACCTTTCACGTTTGCCAACCATATGAGGCATCTTGGCGCGACTTTCCAGCGAAGGATTAATGGCTGCGGCGAAAAAGGGCAATTCGCACCGGCGTCGCCTGCGCGCTTGCCAGCGTTCGTTGCATTCGCCAATGTGAACAATTACAACGCCAGCAGACAGTTTTAGACCTTTTGTTCCAGCTCATTTCAGGGAAACCGCATGTTCAAACGGCTTCTGACCGACTCAATCGCTATTGTATTCGGCAATCTCGAAACGGTTTTCAAAACGTGCGGTGCCTGGTTTGCGCTTCAGTTCGTCTTGTCATTGGTCGTTCTGATGATTGGCGGCGATATCTCCGGTGAAGCTCAAATCGGCAATCTGTCCGGCACAGCAATACTTTTGATCCTGATCAGCGCCGTGGTTGCCCTGGCAGCGTCCGCTTCAATAGCCGTCGCCTGGCACAGGTTCGGTCTTTTAGGCGAACAACCGGCGACGTTTCACCTAAAACTTGGTCCCCTGGAGCTGCAGTTTGTCTGGAAACTGATCCAGCTTCTTTTCATCTCAATGCTTGTGCTCATACCGGTCATGATCGTGGTGTCGCTGCTCGGCGTGGCTTTGCCGCCAGTTGTCGGGGCCCTTCTGGCCGCAGGCCTTCTGCTCTTCTGGATCATGCCCCATCTGGTGCGACTAAACCTCGTCTTGCCGGCTGTCGCGATCGAACGGCCAATAGGTATCATGGATGCACACAGACTTGGAAACGGCCTGGGTTGGCGCATGCTCTGGTCGCTGATCGTCTTGTCCCTTCCCTTCCTGCTCGTGAGCATGGGACTTCAATATGTTCTGGCGCTTGCCGGAGCCAGCCTCCCGGTTGTTCTCATTCAGATCAAGGTTCTGATTTTGAACGTGTTGCTGCAGATCATCGTGACGGTGCTTGGCATCTCAGTAATTACGGCCGGGTATCGAATTGCGACAGAGCAGCCCGAAGTCAGCGACAACCCCGAAAGGACCTGACAAGGACACCCTATCTGGTGTTTATCGGCCAGAATCCCTACCTTGGGCGATGACAGCGGTCTATCCGGGAGCAGGATATGTTCATTACCGTGCTGGAACGGTCTTTTTCCTTGGCGCAGCACAATGTCGGCACGCTTCTCAAAACCGGCTGGGCCTATATTCTTCTTCTAATTGCACTCAATTTCGCAATTGGTGGCACCTTGATGCCAGAAAGTGGCTTCAAGACTGTTTCCTACATGACCGAACCGGTGGCCGAAGCCGACGAAGGAGCATTGCGTGCGCTCGCAGCGATCGCCAACCTGCTGGTCGGGTTTTCAATCGCGATTGCCTATGTCCGCCGCATACTGATTGAAGCCAACGATTTTCCGATCGTGTTCGGCAAACGCACCATTCGCGTCATTCTCAACCAGATTATCCTGGGGCTGATCGGCATGCTCTCGCTGATACCCCTTGTCATTGTTGCCTCCTTGCTGGCGGCCGTGACAGCCGGCTTCGGACTGTTGCTGCTTTTTCTGGCGCCCTTCATTGCGCTCATGGTGGTCCAGCGCTTGTCTGTGGTGTTACCCGCCGCAGCCGTCGACGATCCCCTCACCTTGAAAGAAAGCTGGCGGGCGACATCAGGACTTGGCTGGGCCATGGCATTTGCAGCCCTCGTCATGAGCCTTCTGGCTGGATTTCTGATCGCAATGTGGGGCTTGTTGCTCAGCATCAGCGACGGTTTGTTGCCAGCCAGTGAACTTTGGCCGCAAATCAGATCTGCCATATTCCCCATGGGGACCATGCTCATTTTTGTCTGGATCTTCGCCAGCCTCCACGCGACGTTTTATGGATTAATTCGTGAGCGCTTTGCTGAAAAACTCGGGTTGAAAACCGAGGACTACACAATGGCGGATGAAATAAAATCTGCCGCGCGAGCCAAAGCGCGCAAAGCACTGGCCGGAGCAAACCGGATGGATCGGCGTTAGTCGGCATTCGAAGCCGCACGCCGCAATGAACCGAGCTTTTGGGACGCCGCAATCACTTTTCATCATTCCGATGTTGCAGCGCGGCGTGAACTGGTCGAATGTTGGGCAACTGTTTTTCTCATCGGGAGATCTTGAATGCTTGCCAACAAAACCGCCGTCGTAACCGGCTCCACATCCGGTATTGGCCTTGGGTGCGCCAGAGCATTTGCGGCAAAGGGTGCCAGTGTGGTGATCAACGGCCTCGGTGATGCAGACGAGATCGAGAAGACCCGCGCGGCCGTTGAAGCCGATTTTGGTGTGCGCTGCACCTATTCCGGCGCGAACATGCTGAGCGGTGACGAAATCGCAGCCATGATTTCCGACGCGGAGAAAGAATTCGGATCCGTCGACATCCTTGTGAACAATGCGGGCATCCAGCATGTCTCTCCCGTCGACGAATTCCCGGTCGACAAGTGGGACGCAATCATCGCCATCAACCTGTCTTCTGCCTTTCATGCCGTTCGCGCGGCCCTGCCGGGCATGAAAGCGCGTGGTTGGGGCCGGGTTATCAACACTGCCTCTGCGCACGCATTGGTCGCCTCGCCATATAAATCCGCTTATGTCGCCGCAAAGCACGGAATTGCCGGGCTGACAAAAACCGTTGCCCTGGAAGTCGCCGAACAAGGCATTACGGTCAATGCGATCTGCCCGGGTTATGTTTGGACGCCATTGGTGGAAAGGCAAATCCCCGACACTATGAAAGCCCGTAATATGACCGAAGAAGAGGTCAAGAAAGACGTTCTTCTGAAGGCCCAGCCGACCAAACAATTCGTGACCATCGAGCAGGTTGCCGCTTATGCCACTTTCCTGTGCTCAGATGATGCTGCGTCGATTACAGGGTCGATCCTTCCGATCGACGGCGGCTGGACTGCACAATAACGCTCGTCAGGCCGATGACAGCTGATCACGGAGGGCCGCTGTGGCCTCGCCCAAGAAAATAAATCTCGCCCTTCAAGGTGGCGGCGCTCACGGCGCTTTCACCTGGGGTGTGCTCGACTGGTTCCTGGAAGACAGCCGCTTTGCAGTGGATGCCATCACAGGCACATCCGCCGGTGCCATGAATGCCGTTGTCATGGCCAGCGGTATGGAGGCAGGCGGAGAAGAAGGGGCCAGGGTCAGTCTCGAAGCCTTCTGGCGCGAGGTCAGCGCACGCGCTCAGTTCAGCCCTATACAGCGTTCACCACTCGACATTTTGCTGGGAGAATGGAGCCTCGATCATTCGCCGAGCTATCTTTATTTCGACGTCATGTCGCGCTTCGCCTCTCCCTATGAGTTCAATCCGCTGAACATGAATCCGCTCCGGGACGTTGTCGACGACATTGTCGACTTCGAGAAAGTGCACTGTTGTTCGGGACTCAAACTGTTCATAGCTGCAACCAACGTTTTTACGGGTAAGATCCGGATCTTCAGCGAAAAGGAGGTCACGATTGATGCGGTAATGGCCTCAGCCTGTCTTCCCCAACTCTTCCAGGCGGTCGAGATTGAAGGAGAGCCTTACTGGGACGGGGGCTTCATGGGCAATCCACCCCTTTATCCGCTGTTCTACAACACGGACACCCCGGACGTTGTTCTTATCCAGATCAATCCGCTCGAGCGCAAACAAGTACCCAAAACCGCGCGGGAAATCGTCAACCGATTGAATGAGATCACTTTCAATTCAACGTTGCTTCGGGAATTGCGCGCGATTGATTTCGTCACTCGGCTTATTGAGGACGGCAAACTGTCCGATGAGGAATACACCAAGGTTCATATGCATCGGATATTTGCCAGCGAACTGAAACCGCTTCAGGCATCGTCCAAACTCAACGCCGAATGGAGTTTCCTGACCGAATTACGGGACCTCGGGCGCGAAACTGCCAAACAGTGGCTGGACACGCATTACGACGACATCGGCACACGGTCGACCATCGACCTGCGGTCGGAATTCTCTTAACCCTTTGCTAACCGTATTTGCAGGCAGCCTTGCAAATTGCAATGCATGACTGGTGAAGCAATCCTAAATGAAATCAGTATCTAGTGCTGCGGGAGCGCCGCATGGCTATATCTTGATGCTTTTTTGACAAATTCAAACTGGCAAGGCTTTTGCGAATGAATTGGCACGCTGATTGTCAGGTTGTGCGTCGTCAGCGCTTTTGTGACGGAAGAAGCGGGCACCTGCGACCCCGCCCGCTTCTTCCCTCCGCGTCCTCCCGGTTGCTCATTTCCCCATAGCAAATCACTTCACACGTTGGACAAATCCGGCGCTTCTTGACGTCCATCACATTTCTTTTTCATATTTTTCCGGTCTTGTGGGGTGCAGCGGTCCTTAAACTGCCGTTTTGGAGACCTATTTTTAAAAGAAGCATTCAAAAAGGGATGAGCAATGGGCGACAAGGTATTCCAAATTCTGGCAGGCTGCCTCAGCGCCTTCGCGCTATTTGCGGTTTCAAACAGCGCGTTCGCCGAAAATGACCTGAAACGTATGGCGGAGATCAAGGAAAAGGGCGGATGCCCGAGCTGCGATCTGCGTCTGGCCGAACTCAGGTTCTTAAATGTCGAAAATGCAGACTTCAGCCGTGCCAACCTTCGCGAGGTCGATCTCAAAGAAGCGATCCTCCCGAATGCGAATTTCCAAAGAGCGGATTTCCGCAGAGCGGAGGCTGAGCGCGCGGATTTTTCCGGCAGTGACTTTACAGACGCAACCATGCGCTCCGTCGATCTGGAAAAAGCAAACTTGAGCAATGCCAAGTTTGAGGACACCGACCTTCGCGAAGCCGACCTCAACACGACCATCCTGACCGGCACCGTGTTCGATGGTTCGGATATCAGAAATGCCTCTTTCATCAGATCAGTTGCTGAAAATGCGTCCTTCAAAGGCGCAAAAATGGACGAGGTCAACCTGGAGCGCGTCGACCTGAGCAACGCCAATTTTGAAAATGCCCGACTTCGCCAGGCTAAGCTCGACCGCATCAAGGCACACAACACCAATTTTGCGGATGCAGATTTTAGCGGCGTCCGCCTTGTCAGTGCAGATTTGACAGGTGCGAATTTGACGGGCGTTGATTTCGATGGCGCGCTGCTCCGTAGAACACGCCTTGTCGGTGCGGATCTGACGGGAGCCACCAATCTAGATCCCAGCCGCATTCTTGGCGCTTGCGGAGATGAGAACACCAAGCTTCCGAGTGGCATCAAACTGATCAAGTGCTCTTACTAGAGTCAGTTTCCGTTCGAAATCTGTGCCAACAGCGAAAGAGCGCTTACCGGTTTCATTGGCTAAATTGTTGAAGTCGATTTTGTTTGCGGCCCGCCCAATCGTGCGGGCCGCTTTCTTTGATCAGGCCAGATGATGCACACTTTGGAGGCCATAGACCGGAGTAGGTAAACCTTCCATCCGCGCTTTCAGCTGCAGCGCCAGAAACTGCGAGTAGTGGCGGGACTGGTGAAGATTGCCACCATGGAACCACAACGCTTCCTGTTGGGTCGGCTTCCACATGTTTCGTTGTTCGCCTTCCCAGGGGCCTGGATCTTTGGTGGTGCTTGAACCAAGTCCCCAGACCTTGCCGACCTTATCGGCCATATCCTGTCCCATCAAATCGGCAACCCAGCCGTTCATGGACCCATAGCCGGTCGCATAGACGATCAGATCCGCCTCCAGTTTGGACCCGTCGCTCAGAACCACCCCGTCTTCAACAACTTCAGTAACCTGACCGCGCTTCAACTTGATTTCACCGTCAATGATGAGCTGGCTGGCACCGATATCGATATAGTACCCGGAGCCACGGCGCAGATATTTCATGAAGAGGCCGCTGTCGTCGTCGCCCCAATCGAGCCAGAATCCAGCTTTTTCAAGACCATCATAGAAATCGGCATCGCGTTTCTTCATCTCTGCATAAGCAGGGATCTGGAACTCGTGCAGGATCCTGTAGGGCAACGACGCAAATATGAGATCGGCTTTTTCTGTCGTCACACCTGCCCGTACGGCCTCTTCGGAATAAAGCGCCCCAAGACCGACCTCCATGAGAGTATCGGACCTTACAATGTGGGTCGACGAGCGCTGGACCATCGTGACATCGACGTCACCCTCCCAAAGGGCCGCGCAAATGTCGTGGGCTGAATTGTTGGAGCCAACAACAACAGCTTTCTTGCCGCGATAAGCGTCCGGGCCCGGATGCTTCGACGAATGCTGCTGGTCCCCCTTGAAGCTGTCCATCCCGGGAAACACCGGAATATTTGCTTTGCCCGACATACCCGTTGCCATGACGAGTTGCTTCGGGCGCAAGACGACTTCTTCGCCGTCACGGTCCACGACAATAGTCCATTCCTTTGCTGCTTCATCATACTTGGCGGACTTGGCGACCGAACGCGTCCAATAATTCAGTTCCATCACCTTGGTGTACATTTCCAACCAGTCCCCGATCTTGTCCTTCGGGCTGAAAACGGGCCAGTTCTCGGGGAATTTGATGTATGGAAGATGGTCGTACCAGACAGGGTCATGAAGGCAGAGCGACTTGTACCGGTTGCGCCAGCTATCGCCCGGGCGGTCGTTCTTTTCCACGATGATAGTCGGCACACCGAGCTGGCGAAGCCGGGCGCCGAGCGCAATTCCGCCCTGCCCGCCGCCTATGATCACGCAGTACGGTTGCCTTGAGTAGCCAAGTTCCGCCGCCTCATTCTCCCGCTCCTCCTTCCAGGTCGTACGATGCTTTGCTGCACCGTGCTTGGCACCCAACGGCCGATCAAACCCTTTTGGCTCCTCGTGCCCCTTGAGTTCAACCATCGTTGTCAGAAGGGTCCAGATCTTTCCGTCCTTGAGCCTGAGCAGTCCATAGCCGCGAGCAAGCGCGGTTTCAAACTGGATCCAGGCTGTGACAACACCGCCTTCTTCCGTTGGAACTTCACCATCGGCCAGTTGCCAGTTCCTGGGCGCTGTTGAAGCCAGCTGATGTGATAGCAGGTCTTTGACCTGCTCCTTGCCTTCGACTGTTTTGATGTTCCAGGTGAAAGCGACCAGATCCCGCCAGTAGCAATCGTCCTGGAACATCTCCACCGCTTCATCGATCTTTCCTGTTTCAAGGGCATCGCCAAACGTCTTAAGAAACGTCTCGGTCTGGTGGATCAAAGGTGTGTCGAGCATTGCATTCCTCCCGCGGTACCGCTCTTTGTTCAGATGGGAGAGCATTGCAGAGGGCAGCATCGACTTGCCATCAAGCAGTGATCCTTTGCGTGATTTAGACGCTCGAATGTGGTCGCGGCGTTGCGTGCGCAACAACGCGCAACAGTTGGGTCAGGTCTTGCGCAACAGGCCAGCCTTGCGCACCCGTCGCAGAACTGTCGAACGGTTTACGCCGAGACGCCGCGCAGTAACGGACATATTCCAGTTGCAGGCATCGAGAAGTGACTCCAGATCCTCTGTCGGGTCTGTTTCGATGTGCCTGGCAAGAGGTGGCGGCGGCAAGTCCGGCAGATCAATCACGGATCCTTCCGAAAGCGCTATCGCAACATCAAGTGCGGTTGCTAGTTCTCGAACATTGCCGCGCCATTCCCGCCCGCGAAGTTCGGCAAGTGCCGCCGGAGAAAGACGGAAGTTTCGGGGAGATCGTCTCAGGAGACGGTCGACCAACCATTCAAAATCCTGGCGATGACGCAGCGGAGTGACCGGCAGAACAGCCCCAGCCAGCCGGAAATAGAGTTCCGGCCGTATCAACTGGGCAACCTGAGGTCCGACGGGGTCCTGGCGCGTGGACGCGATCACCCTCAGATCGTCTCGCGATTCCAACAATGCCAGCACGGCACCTTGACCGTCAGCATCCAGATCTTCAATGCCTTTGAGGAAGAGCGTTCCTGCGCCAGCACTGCGCAATCCTTCGATCTGTGACCTGTTCAATCCTGAACAGGTCACGAGATGAAAAGACCTGTCGGCAGGACCGAGCACATGAATTGCCCGTGCAAGATACTCCTTACCGGTTCCCGTTTCTCCCAACAGCAGCAATGGGACTTGCGTCGGTGCAAGGCGTGCGAGCTTCGACATAAGCTGCCGCAGCATTGGATCAGGACCGCAGAAGCCACGCAAAGGTCCGCTAACGGAGCCCGTTTCGGAATGACGCGGGAGGCGCGCTGACTGTGGTGCAATGGCGTGCCCAAAGAGGCCTCGTCCATCCCGAAGACGAAGAACACGTTCCTCCGTTGGCCGGCCGCGCATGAGATCCGGCAATGCATCGACATCAAGATCCATATGCATGTCGATCCTAGTGCCGATCAACTCGGTTCGGCCTTCAGGCGCCAGACACTCTCTGGCCCCGTGGGTCATGCCGATAATCGTGCCGTTTTCATCGAGCGCGACAGCAGCCTCCGGGTCGACTTCCAGGAATTCAGCCGATGTTGAAAACCGCAAAACCCAGTCCCGGCGTGTCATGGCCATGAGGTTGGCCATTTCGACGCGCCTTACCGATGCCTTGACGAGGTTCATCGCAAGGTTCTGGCTCGACTTCGGAGAAGGGGACCGCAGCAACGAAACATCAAGAACAGCTGCAAGATTACCGCTTGTGTCGTAGATCGGCGCAGACGTGCAGGACAATGGCGTATGCGCAAACCCGAAATGATCACTTTGATGGATCGTCACTGCCTCGCCGGTAACAAGACAAGAACCAACACCACAGGTCCCCGCAAGCTCTTCCGACCAGTCCGACCCTAGATAGAGTCCAGCCAGTCTCAACTCGTCTTCAAACCGCGGATCGCCGAAGAAGTCCACGCAGATGCCCTTCGCATCCGCGAGCAAGAGGACATAATTCTGACCGGCAACCTGCTTGAAAAGACTTTGGAGGCCGGACCGGGCTGTCGCAATCAGACGTTCAGACTGTTCCTGGTGTTCGCGAAGCTGATCGGCAGTAACAATGTGCGCCGGCTCAGGACGCGTCGGGTCCATGCCGTAGGTTTCAACGCAACGGCGCCAGCTTTGCGAGACAAGCCCGTCCCGGCCAGTTTCAAAACCATTTAGAACCCGGTCGATCTCGCTCACATGTTCATGATCGCGCATGCCTTCCTCCCTCGGCATTGCCGTTACGATACTGTCACAAGTCGCAGGAGTGCAATACGCAGGCAACAAGTCCGACTGCGTGCACGCAATCAAGGCACTCGCAAGCCATCAGGACTGGAGCGAAGGTTTGCTTCTTTTAAGAGCTAAAGCCGAACAAAGTTTCAACGGGCCGTCTGCTGCTGCGGGACGACCCGGTGTGATCTGCCTTCGGGAGATGTTCTGAGCAGGCAGTTCCAGCTTCACAAAAAAGGAGGCACAAGGCCTCCTTTTCAAATCGTCGCTTGTAAGACCAACTCAGTCGAAGAGATCGAATGCAAAGCGGTAGCTGACACCGACACCCAGGCTAAACTGGTCTTTGCTGCCGTTCCTTGCAATCGGGCTGTCAGCAGCATCGCCGACCAGACGGTCATACCCGCCCTGAATGTGCAAACGCACATCGTCGTTCCAATCATAGCTTGCACGAGCTGCCAGGCCGACGCTCTTGAACCCGCCACTTGGGTCATACCGCGTCAGGCGACCGCCACTTGCCGCGGCCTCGGAGCTTGTCACACCGAAATAGGTGTCCATGTAATCGTCCGTTGCAAAATCGGCTCGCGGACCGAAGGACACTTCCCACTTTTCAGCTGGATAGACGATACCATCGAGACCAAGCTGACCCACCTGCCCGGTGTGGCCGTTGATACCTTGGCGCAGCTCGGCAAAAGCACGGAAATGCTCTGTCCGGAACCCACCGCCAAGACCGAGTTCAACTGCCCAGTCAATGGTGCGTGTGCCGCGCAGATCGTTGCTGTCGCTCGCCTTGCGCTCGCCGATAAAGTTGAACGAGGGAAAGAAGAAAATTCCACTTTTCCGCCGACCGTCAACAACCTGCCCAAGTCCCGGCAGATAGAACCGGCCAACCGAAATGATCGGAAACGGATAGATCAGGTAAGAGTCCGCGGCTTCATAGCGCGGCTTGGCGATGGCGCCGATGCCCAGATCGACTACAAACTGACGATTGGCATCTTGAGCGGAAAGGTCACCACTTTGAGCCAGTGCGCTACCGGTCACGGCGCTCAGGGCAAGGGCAAGCGCAGCGCGCGAAAACAGCTTCAACATTCAGATAACATCCATAGGGATTCCCATTGGCAGGGAAGATAGCACGACTAAGACTTATACAAAGCCTAAGGAATCCCGGTTTTATGCAACTGTTGCAATTTAGCATCGCTGGTTGCAGGCATTAAACATAACCCGGTTAAATGACAGCCTGCCTTGCAGCGGCCACGCCGGAAAGCTACATGATGACAAAGACTGATATTGAACGGCAACGGACCAGACCATGACCGCACTCTTCAACGTGATCCTCATTGCACTGGATCTCTACTTCTACATCATTATCGCCAGTGCGATTTTCTCCTGGCTATATGCCTTCAACATCATCAATTCCAACAACCAGATCATCAATTCGATCGGCAGGGCGCTCTATAATCTCACCGAGCCTGCATTGAGGCCAATTCGCCGGTTTCTGCCGAATCTCGGCGGCATAGACATTTCGCCGGTTATCTTGCTGCTCGGGATTATCTTCCTGCGTCAGATCATTATCTTGAACTTGATGCCAATGTTCCGAGGGTACTGACCCGGTTCACAGAAAACGAAAAAGCCCGGGCAACGACCCGGGCTTTTGCTGTATATCAGGCATTCCGCCTCAGTCCTCCAACACGCGCGCCTCATCTGGCAGCATGATCGGAATGCCGTTTCTGATCGGATAGGCCAGCTTGGCGGAGCGGGAAATCAGCTCCTGTGCTTCTGCATCATATTCCAGCGTGGACTTTGTTACCGGACAGACGAGCAACTCCAGCAGCTTGCGGTCGACGGTGCGTTCACTTGTTTCGTTCATAATTGGTCAGTCTCTTAAAACAGCCGGCTTGGTGGAATTAATTTTTCGGCCGGCAGGGTCACTGCAGCGTTGAGCCGCCGTCATTTTGTGATTTTGCCAGATCCATCTCGGTGATCGCAATCAGGGTCTCCGCACGGGTTCTGAGATCCCTTGCTTCAAGCAAGGCCTGCTTCTCCTGAGGACCATAAGGACACATCATGCACAAGGCATTGACCAGAACTTCCGTCTCAGCTTCAGAAACGCTCTGCCAATCCGCCTCCAGATTGTTTGCATCCAGATAACTGCGCAGGGTTTTCAAAAGACCATTTCGGTCAACGCCGTCTTCACCCTCACCGCACCTCAAATCGTTGGCAAAGGCGGCAAAGTCACACTCAACCTCACGGAACCGGCTGTAGCTCTTGCGCTCGTTTCCGAGTGCGAAACGGGTAATACCCTGGAGGGTGATCAGGTAACGCCCGTCTCCTGTTTCCTGAAAACTTGTCAAACGTCCTACACAGCCAACGCTCGCAAGATCCGGAGTATCCGGATCTCCGGCAAGACGCTCTGGCAAAGGTTGAACCATGCCGATCAATCGGTTGCCTGCAAGTGCGGCGTCAACCATGTCGATATATCGTTGCTCGAAAATATTGAGCGGCAATTGCGTCCGGGGAAGCAACAAGGCACCTGAAAGCGGAAATACGGGCAAGGCCGCTGGCAAATCCGCAATCGTCTCGTAAATGGCGTTTCCTGCCTGCATTACAGCGCCTTCATTGTTTTGGTTATTTTCGCAATATCGCCAGCATGATGCTTCCCTAAATGTGTGGCACTTGCTGCAATCGTCAAGCAAACAGGACGGCGGAAAGTTTCCGGCGGCCATAGGCGCTTGCCGGGTCCTTGAAGCCCCAGGCCTCAAAGAATTGCAGCAGCTGCTTGCGCGCACCGTCTTCGTTCCATTCCCGATCATTGCGCACGATTTCAATCAGCTGGTCGACTGCTCCGTTCTTGTCGCCCTTGCCGTTGAGGCCGAGCGCCAGATCGAACCGCGCCTGCAGGTCCTGCGGATCTTTTGCAATCCGCTCCTGAAGCCCGGCAAGGTCGCCGAGCGAGGCTGCCTGCTCAGCAAGATCAAGCGCTGCCTTTGCTGCCGTATAGGCTTCCTCGGAGCGTTTGTCTTCGGGAACCATGTCCAGGGCCTGGGTGGCACGCTCCAATTCATCTGCGCCAAGATAGCACTGCGCCAGACCGCAAATGGCCTTTACGTTGTCCGGTTCCATCTGCATCACAGCGCCGAAAAGCTGTGCAGCCTGACCGAAGTCCTTTTCAACAAGCAGCTGCTCGGCTTGTTCCAGAAAGGCATCCGCCTGATTGACAGGCGCCGGGCCAGCAAGCTTTTCGATGAATTCCTTCACCTGACTTTCCTGCTGAGCACCCATGAAGCCATCAACCGGCTGACCATCCTTGAAGGCAACGACGGCCGGAATGGACTGAATGCCCATTTGCCCGGCGATTTCCGGGTGGTCGTCGATATTCATCTTGGCCAGCTTGACGGTTCCGCCTGCCGCCTTGACTGCGGCCTCAATGATTGGCGTCAACTGTTTGCACGGGCCGCACCAGGGTGCCCAGAAATCCACCAGAACCGGCTGCTGCCGTGAAGCTTCCATGACGTCTGCCATGAAGGTCTGCGTGGTCACATTAAAGATGAGATCGCCACCGGTCGGACCATCTCCGCCACCGTCGCCTCCAAAACCACCACCCTGGCTACCGTAATCGCCACCCATGCTGGCGCCGAACCCGCCGCCGACCTGGCCGCCAATGCTGTAGTTGCCGTTACTCATGTGCCGCCTCTTAAACTTCGACGCTTCCGCTCGTCGCGGCGCGTCCTGAATCAAATCATCATATTCGGTTGAATTGGCCCCTAACATGGCTCCGCAGCGACCGAATTACAAATCCTGAAATCAGCCGGTCAAAGACCAGCTGCTTTTGCTTCTTCGCTCACCGCCAAAACAGCAACGCTATGTCCGCACGCTTTAGCAAATTTCAGCAGGTCACTGGCTGAAATCGACGTGGTCGCGTCATTTTTCAAGGGATGATAGTTCAACACATCATGCTGCATCATGGCCGCGTCGAACACGGGTGTCACCCGCTGGCTCTCGCGATCGTTGACAAGTGAGAAAGGCGTTACCGAACCGGGCTCCACACCCAGCACGTCCATCAGCAGGTCGGCGTTGCCAAACGAGACGCGGCCCTGTCCGCCTATGATCTGGTGAACCTTCTTGAGGTCAACCTCAGCATCGTGCAGCAGCACGATCAGAAACAGACGGCCCTTCTTGTCCTTGACGAACAGGTTCTTGGTGTGACCGCCCGGGATCCTGTCGTGCAGATCGCCGGATTCGGCCACCGTGAACACCGGTTCATGGTCAGTCGTTGTGACCTCGATTTCCAGATCCTTGAAGAAGGTCATGAGGTCGTCACGGGATGCGGGCATGATTTTTCCTGAATTTTTCGCTTTCAGCGCTGTCTAACGCAATTTGAAAGGTGACGACAAGAAAAAAGAATATAAAAAAGCGGCAGAATTCTGCGGATTTGAAACGAAGGAACGGCACAAACTCCACAGAACGACAGCCAAAAAAAATTCTGTAAATTCGGTGTTGCATTCCGTCTCAGCTTAGTTCATATACTGCGCCACCGACGCCGGGGCGATCTTCGCTGGGCGCTGGAACAATATGCGGGTGTAGCTCAGGGGTAGAGCACAACCTTGCCAAGGTTGGGGTCGTGGGTTCGAATCCCATCGCCCGCTCCAAAATTTCCTCACTTACCCCAGTGAGTTGAAAAAGCCGCCTTTTGGCGGCTTTTTTCATGTTTGGTTCAACATCCTTCACATTAAAAGCAGTATCTGCTGCGCTGTTCTTGCACCAAAAACAGCTACCTCATGGAGCCTGCTTCCGGGCGAAGGACACAAGCATCTGTTGTTCTGGAGAGCACTTTTTTTGCTGTGAAGAATTTGTGCTTTTTCCCGAGTTTTGGCCGGTTTTGATCGATAAAAACCGTTTCGTCTAAAAATTGAGAAAAACCTGTCGTTGGCTCTGAACGAAGTATCAGGGCCTGACCTATAAAAAGGAAGATGCAATTTCCGGAAGAGCCTGTCGCTGTGGCGATCGATCCCGCGTTGTTGCCCTGCCTCTAGTACCTACTTCTGCAGCGGAGCTTCTCATTTCAAAAGCTCCGCTGCAGCTCTTATGGGAAGTCTAATCGGAGAGCTTGAGGAAGCGGCTGCCTTCGGCATGAGAACGCTCGGCAGCGTCAAGCGCGTGTTGCAACCGGGCACCGTGATCGAAATCCGGTTCGGCTTCGCTGTCGCCTCTGATTGCCGAAATGAACCGCTCATAGATTGTGGTCACAGGAGGGACGGTAAGCTCCTGCCATTCGGCAGTTTGTAGATCTGGCTCGCGGCAGATACGCAGACTTTCAGATCGCTGTTCGAAGAGAATTTCCAGCCCACCTTTGTCGCCATAAAGACGCAGGCGAAGATCGTTCAGGTGGCCGGTTGCGAAACGGGTCGCGCTGATGGTTCCGAGCGCTCCGTTCTCCAGCTCGGCCTGCAATGTGAAACTGTCGTTTGCATCAAGGGTATAGCCGCCGATCCGCCCACCCTCCGCCTTGTCGAAGGTTTTCAGGCGGCAGGAGAGGTCGCGAACCTGGCTTCCGGCAGCAAAGGTCACGAAATCGATGATGTGAATTCCCACGTCACCGAGCACGCCTTTCGAACCATGTTCAGTCGAAAGACGCCAAAGCCACTGGCTTTCCGTGCGCCATTCCCCCCAGGCAGGTTGCGTCAACCAGCTCTGCAGGTAGGAGGCCTCGAAATGGCGAGGAGACCCAATTGCCCCCGCGGCGACCAGTTTGGCTGCCTCCTGAAGAACCGCAACATTGCGATAAGACAGGTTCACCATACCCACCAGCCCCTCAGCACGGGCGAGTGCTGCCATTTCGTCGGCATGTTGGGCGTTGGTGGCCAACGGTTTTTCGCAAAGAACGTGTTTGCCCGCTTTCAGCAAAGGCATCGTTGTTGGATGGTGCGCGCCATCCGGTGTCACGTTGGCCACGGCATCGAATGCACCCCAGGATATCGCCTCATCCAGATCTGAAAACCGGTGAGGAATTGCGAATTCATCGCAAAACTCGGCCAACACATCCGTGCGCCTGTCGACACCTGCAACAAGCTCGACTCCAGGCATCTTCTGGAAAGCTTCGGCATGAACGCGCGCCATATTGCCCGTCCCCAGGACAAGCATCCGGACCGGTTTTTCAGAAGTCGTCATGAAATACTCCGTCCGCAGGAATGCCGAACACACGGCCACACCTGCGGTTTTGAAAAGGAAAGAATACTAGCGATACCCTTCTTCGCCTTCGGCGTGAAGTTTCGGTCCACGTTCCTCTATTTTTTCCGGCGCCGCATCGACCGGCACATTCGGAGCTGCATTCGGGTCGGCCAGCCGGTCCATTGGGTTGAAGGCCCACTTGACACCGTTCTTCAACACCTGACGAACGTGGTCGTTGTAATAGGTCGGGTAGGTTTCGTGCCCCGGCCTAAAATAGAAGATGCTGCCCGCACCGCGTTTGTAGGTCAGGCCCGACCGGAACACTTCGCCGCCCTGGAACCAGCTGATGAAAACCGTTTCCAGCGGTTCTGGCACACCGAACGGCTCGCCATACATTTCTTCCATTTCCAGCTCGAAGCTGTCCGGCAGACCTTTGGTGATCGGATGATTGCGGCTGGTAACCCAAAGCCGCTCGCGTTCACCGGCCTCGCGCCAGGTCAGATTGCAAGGTCCTCCCATCAGCCGCTTGAACGGTTTGGCGAAATGAGCGGAATGGAGAAACAACATGCCCATGCCGGACCAAACCGCATCGCAAACCCGGTCGACAACCTCGTCGGAAACGTCGCCATGGGCAGCATGACCCCACCACAACAGAACATCGGTTTCGCGCAACCGTTCTTCAGTCAAGCCATGCTCAGGATCCTGAAGTGTTGCTGTTGTGGCGTTGATATCGGGGTCTTCGTTCAAAGCCTCCGCAATGCACTCATGCATACCTTTCGGGTAGGTGTCCGCGACGATTTGGTTGTGCTGTTCGTGGACGTTTTCGCCCCAGACTACGGTTCTGATCGGCATTTGACCCTCCCGATTATGTGCGGTGTTTTGGATATGTAGGCTTCGGCAATCGACAAATTCCAAAGCGCTTTGGATAGCGCTATCATTGGATTTTGCAGGTGTCAAACGCACAGTCACGTTAAGCAAAAAAATGTGTCCTGCTGCCTGTGACCGGACGCCACATTGGCAGCATTCTCAAAAGCAGAATAACATACCATATGTTATGGTTTGTATGGAGGTGCCCATGAATTCTCTTCTGCTTTTCGCCAGTTTCCTCTCATTGCTGGTCTGTCTGCTTCACACATTTGCCGGCGGACGCGCCATCGCCGTTCCGCTTCTGAAGGCTCAGGATCTGCATCCGGTTCCGAAATACGTGACCTATTTCTGCTGGCACATCGTCACGATCGTACTTGCCATGCTTTCAGTTTTGTTTGTTGTTGCCGGTTTTCGGCCCCAAAGCCTGGAGTTGGCTTGGGTGGCAACAGCCCTTACAGCTTCATTCTTTCTTCTCGGCCTTGCAGTTCCTCCGATTAAGAAGCAGAAATACAAGGATATGCCGCAAGGCTGGCTGTTCCTGCCGATACTCATTCTAGGGGCTCTCGGTTCGGTCGGACTTTAGGCGGGCTCCGAGGACATCAGGTGCGGCATAACCTTGGAAAATCCAGTGCGCGGCAAAATCGAAAGCCAGGGATCGGAGCTCTGGCAGGATTGACGAGACATGGAAAGAGCAGCCAGGCAGGATGACTAAGCGCAAGCGTTTCGGAAAATCCGACTGGCTGTCGCTGGGACTGTCCCAGTTGAAATCGGATGGTCCTGCCGGACTGACCGTGGAGGCCCTTTGCAGCGCTGCCGAGCGTACACGCGGTTCGTTTTACCATCACTTCCAGGACCATGGTGTCTTCATCCTGGAAATGATGCAGGCATGGAAGCAGCAGCACACGCTGGATGTCGCCGACAAAACACTTGGCCCGGCAGTCAAAGACAGGCGCCAGAAACTGTCTCACCTTGCCAATCATCTGGATCATGAGCTGGAACGAAAAGTTCGTCAGTTCGCTCAGTCGAACAGTGCAACACGCGAAGTGCTGCAGGAAGTCGACAAGCTGAGAACCGATTTCGTCGCCGACCTTTACCGTGACCGCGGTCTGCCAGATGACGAAGCAATGCAGATCGCCCAGATCGAGTATGCGGCCTTTGTCGGCGCTCAGATCGTCTGGCCCGACATGCCGGCGCAGGACCGCATGGCGCTAGACCGGAAATTCGCAAAGCTTGTCTCAAACGAATATGCGGTCGACAAGAACACGAAAGAGTGAAGTCGCGCTTCACCTTTAATTAACCAGCTTCGAACGTGACACGCTTCCCGCCTACCGAATGTAACTGAATGGCAAGGACCTGACGCTAATCAATCTGCATCTTCAAATCGAGATGATCAGGTTACCGACATGCACGCGCTCCGTCAGCCCATAACCGCCGTTGTAATCATATTCTGGTTCAGTTTTTGGCTGCTGAACGGGCTCGACAAGTTCTTCGCCCGTCAGGACATCGGCTTGCTGCGCTGGTGGGGAAATCATCGGGTTGAAAAGTTCACCATGTATTTTGACAGGCTTTCGCTCGACCCCGCGTTCATCCAGGCGACACTGATCTTTGCCGGCGTGGTCGAATTTGCTGCTGCCGCGTTTTTTGTGGTGGCCGGTGTCAGACTGGTTCAGGGAAAACCCGGCGTGGCCTATCGCACGGACCTTGCCATCACGGTCTCAATCGTAGTGTTCCTTGGCTTCACCATCTTCGACGTTGTGGTAGGTGACCGGGCAGAACTGCTCGAGCACTCAACCTATATCGGTGTTCTCTTGATGTCGTTCCTGGCCGTGTCGGCGGAAAGTTTCTTCCAGCATCTTCGCGACCTCGACAGCAAGAGCGCGATCAACCGTCACTTCCCGCCAAAGGCTCAATAGCCGGCCGTCAAGGCACCGGGGCGTCTCGGATCGGATGCTCCGGCAAGAACATCGCCCACCTTCATGATCGACTGGGTCGAGCCCATCGCATTCTTGACCTCCACTTTGTGCCCCTTGGCTTCAAGCAGCTTGATCGTGTCCGGCGACAGGCCTTCCTCGATCCTGATCTCATCCGGCAGCCATTGATTGTGAACACGAGGGGCGGCAGTTGCTTCAGCAATGCTCATCTTGTGATCGACGATGTTCATGATGATCTGAAGAGTGGTCGTGATGATGCGGCTCCCTCCGGGTGAGCCCGTCGCCAGAAAAAACGTCCCATCCTTGAACACCAGTGTCGGGCTCATTGACGACAAGGGGCGCTTGCCGCCTTCAACAGCGTTGGCGGTGCCACCAATCAATCCATAGGCGTTTGGAACGCCCGGCTTTGCCGAAAAATCATCGAGCTCGTTGTTAAGCAGCACACCTGTCCCATCGGCCGTCATCCCCACGCCGTAGGAAAAGTTGAGCGTATAGGTGTTGGAAACCGCGTTACCGTCCTTGTCGACAACTGAAAAATGCGTGGTTTCGTTGCTCTCGTAAGGAAGCGGATCCGCAGGCTTGATCTGCTCAGAGGGTGTCGCCACTTCCAGATCGATTGTTTTGACAAGTTCGGCCGCATAAGCAGGTGACGTCAGTCCTTTGACCGGAACATCCACATAGTCGGGATCGCCCAGATACTTCGACCGGTCAGCATAAGCCCGCCGCATGGCTTCTGCCATGACGTGGATCGTATCGGCCGAATTCGGACCGAACTCCGCGATAGGGAAGGCTTCGAGCATATTGAGGATCTCGACAATATGAACACCGCCAGACGATGGTGGCGGCATGGACGCAATCTCGTATCCCCGATAGGTGCCGGTGACCGCGTCGCGCCAAACCGGTTCGTAACCGGCAAGATCATCAACGGTCATGCCGCCGCCCGCCTGTTGAACCTTTGCCGCAATCCGTTCGGCGGTTTCACCTTTGTAAAACCCTTCAGCTCCCTTGTCGGCGATCATCCGCAAGGTGTTGGCCAAATCGCTCTGGACCAGAGTTTCACCCGGCAAATAAGGCACACCACCGGCCTTGTAGAAAATCTCAGCCGTTGCAGGGTCCTTCGTCAAACGCTCAATCCTTGCCGCGAGAGCGCCCGAAAGGCTTGGAGTTACCGTGATGCCTTCGTCTGCAAGCTTGATGGCTGGTGCCACAAGATCAGCCCAGCTGAGGTTGCCGCTGCCATGTTTGTCAAAGGCTTCGGCAAATCCGGCAACCGTCCCGGGCACTCCAACTGCAAGACCGGAATACCTCGACTTGTCCTTGTCCGGCTCGCCGTCATCGCCAAGAAACATGTCCTTGAACGCGGCAGCCGGTGCCTTTTCCCGATAGTCCAATGCTTTGGTTTCATCGCTGGCGGACATGTGGATCATCATGAAACCTCCGCCGCCCAGATTCCCCGCGCGCGGCAACGTCACCGCAAGGGCAAAACCCGTTGCAATTGCCGCATCGACGGCATTTCCGCCTTGCTTCAGGATATCAACGCCGACTTGCGTCGCGACGGCTTCCTGACTGGCAACCATCCCGTTTTGCGCCGTGACGGAATGGAAGCGGTCGGTGAGTGAATAGATCGGCGTCTCCTGTGCCGCAACGTGCTGCACTGGCAAGGCGATGAGTGCCGACGCAACGCCGAACACCGACAGAAATGACTTGAAACACACACGCATGGCCGCCTCCGAAAAAATGAACCAGGACCCACTGTGGCTGAGGACAACGCGAGTAGCAATTCAAAAACGCGCGGTGGTTGAGGGATTGATCCACCGCAAGGCGTTTATGTTGATTAGCGGCCATCCTCAATCCGTCAGTTGACGCCTTAGATGAACACTGGCGAAAACAAGGAGGGTGCATGACCGGCAATTCAGTTCGCAACCAGGCAACCGCATATCGCACGGCGTGTCTTGCTCTGCCCGTCCTCGCGGCAGCTGTTCTGGGACTATCGGTTTCTACAGCAACTGTGCAGGCAGCAGACGCTTCTGTTGGAAAGACTCTTGCGCTGCAGTGGTGTTCCTCTTGTCATCTCGTCGCAGAAGACCAGAAAACCGCCTCCAGCGTATCTCTTCCCAGCTTCTACGACATGGCCGGAGATCCGGGTTGGACCGAAGAAACCCTCGCGACATTTCTTGCCGATCCGCACCCAAAAATGCCCAACATGTCGTTGCAGACACGGGAAATCGCCGACCTTGCCCGCTACATCAGTTCACTGCAGCCATAAGCTGTCTCAGAGCGCAAATTCCGCCAGCATGGCAGCGTGATAAGACCCTGCATAATCACTGCCATCTGCATCGAAAACCTCGTCGAGCAGATCGTAGTTGAACACCTTGAAATCGACTGTACAGTCGGTCATGGCCGCACTCGCCAGAATGTGGTCAAGCGCTTGTCCACGCCCTCTGTGAATGACCGTTTGACGGCGTTCGGGAGGTAGGGCGCGGTCGAGTTGGAACAATCGCCTTTTTTCCAGATCGGGTGAGCCGGTGTCATCAGGGTCGGCGCGAAGCAACCTCAAAGTGCCGGTTTCCCCGGTCGCGTTGAAGTCTCCCGCAAGCACGATCCGGGCTTCTTCATTGTCATCAAGCAGCTCCTCCACTGCGAGGCGTAGTTCGAGTGCCTGCGCAGTCTGCTTGAAAACCGACAACTGATATCCTTCAGCCCAGGCAGCAATGTTTTTCCATGATCGGTCAGCTCTCTTAGCACCGCGGATCATAGCGGCGATCGGTGCACGCAAATGGACGGCGAAAAGATGAAGAGGTGTCGACGCCCCGACGTCAATTTCCGCCTGGAGAACAGGCCGCTCGAAAAGCACCGTTTGCGGGCTTTCGTAGGGCGGCTCGGCAGTTTTGGGTTGCCAGAGGGCCGGGTGAGCATGCAATTGATAGAGACTTGAATACCCTCGAACAGGATATCTGGAAAGGATCACCAGATTGTGCCTGTCTCCCGGACCTTTCCCGGACGGACGATCACTCGTTGCCCGGTGGAAAGCCTCATACGGTGTTCCTTGCAAAAGCTGATCCAGAGCCAGAAATTGTCGTTTCTTGTTGCCTTTCACTTTTTGCGCATTCACCTCCTGTAAGCAGAGAATGTCAGCGTCTAGCTCAAGTATTTTCGGCTTTAGCGCTCTCAACCGCGGTGCCAGTGCCTCTGGATCAAATTTGTCCGATCCAAATGATTCCAGATTGAATGTCGCAAGTCTCATGAACGCGTCCGGGTTTCCAGGTCTGTCGTCAGAAACCATAGCGATGCACGGCAGCCAGTGGTAGAGAGCCCCGACTGGTGAATTCGGAGACCTTCATGAGCAATGATGTCTGTCCGTGCGGCAGCAACTGCAGTTATGATGCATGTTGCGGTCCTTTTGTTGACGGAAATGCACTGCCCGAGACAGCTGAGGCGCTAATGCGTTCACGCTACTCGGCCTATGTGAAAGGCAAGATTGCCTACCTGAAAACGACATACTGGCCCAAGTATCAGGCAGAATTCGATGAAGTTGGCACAGCGCGATGGGCGGCGGAGAACCATTGGACGGGTTTGAACGTTCTGAAGACCGAAAAGGGTCTCAAGACAGACCGGGACGGCACAGTTCTTTTCGAAGCCAGTTACCTCGCTGCTGGCAAGTTGAACACTCATCGGGAACTAAGCCGGTTCCGCAAGAAGGCGGGACGCTGGTACTACGTCGAGGCAATCTGAATGCGACCGCACCATCAACGCTTCAACGGTGCGGTTGCCATGAATTCACGAACCTAGTTCCGTCCGGCCATCACACCGCCATCCACGTCCCAGATTGCACCAGTCACCCAGCTTGCTTCATCTGAAAGAAGAAAATCGACCGTCGCTGCCACATCCTCAACCGTACCGATACGGCCGACGGGATGGAATGCATCAAAACCCTTGAGTGTCTGTGAGATCTCGTCTTCCGGAATGAACGCTCCATAGATAGGTGTTTCCACCACCGCAGGCGCGACGGCATTTACGCGAATACCTTTTTCGCCGAGTTCCATAGCCAGGTGCTGTGTCATGGAATGCAGGCCTGCCTTGGCCATCGAGTATGCCGAAGATGGCGTTGCCTTGATTGCCTGATGCGCCCACATGGACCCGATGTTGACTATTGATCCCGATCCGGTCGCGGTCATTTTGCGGGCGACGGCCTGGGTCAGCAGGAAGGTGCCTCTATTGTAGTCGTGGTAGAGGTCATAGTCCTGGGCAGTATGATCGAGGTAGGGTTTCGGACTGAAATAACCTGCCGCGTTGACCAGATAACGAATGTTGCCTTCAAGTGCGTCGACTTTACCGACCAGCGACTGCACGTCGTCCGTATTTGTGACATCGGCCTGCCAGGTCATCACGTCAACGGAATGCTCCGCCTCGATATCCGCCTTTGCGGTCGAAAGTTTGTCGGCATTCCGCCCGACCAGAACTGGTGTCACGCCGCGCGCGGCAAGCCTTTTCGCGGTCGCCAATCCCATTCCGGATGAACCGCCTTGAATGATTGCAAAGATCTGGGCCACTGCTTCAACTCCTATTTATCTACTAGTTGGTAGGTATAGAGATGTATCAACTCTCGACCCGGCAAAGTCAACACTTATCTATCAATAGGTAGATAACACTCATGTGACTGACCAGATTGATTTGCGACGTCCGATCGAAAGCAAGGGAAACTGAAGAAAACAGGCACGTTCTCGATAGTGCCTAAAAACTGTCCGGCCCCTGCGATTGGCGGCGGGTGCAGGGACCGGACTAAACTGCGGATCGAAGGGGAGGCAGCCCTCATCATCCGCAATGCAAAATCAGATTTCTCTCATTCGGGCCAATGATTAGGGCCGTTGAAGGAGTAGTGACGACTCAGCATCAGTATGTTCTCTATTTGTTCCAATCTGCTTTTATAAGTCAAGTGGATTGTTTCATGCTCCTTTGAGCCATTTTCCATCTCGAAATCCTATTTCATCACGCATCTGTGAAACCAAAGCCGTCCAGTTCCCCAGTTCGCTAGAGAAAATTAAGTCCCTCATGTCACAAATACGGAATATTTGCTGCAAAGGACCCGTCGTTGCGTTTCACTTCCAACTCCTGGACAAAGCGTCTTCACAGCGCCTCCTGGCCTCAGGTTTTGGGCAAAGGAGGTGAACAGATTAGAGCTGTCTTGAATGGCAAGGGCAGCGACAATCACGCCGCGGGCCGCATGGCGGTATCCACGTTTGCCATCCGGATCGGTGGTGCTGCGCTCGCGTATCTTTCGCAGATTGTCTTCGCGCGCGCGCTCGGTGCGCATGACTACGGCATCTATTCTGTTGCGTGGACCTTGGTCATCATACTCGGGGTCATGTCCTGCGGCGGGTTCTCTGCCTCCGCCAACAGGTTCCTGCCACAATACCGGCAGGCAAGCGATCTGGATGGACTGCGCGGTTTCCTCTTTGCAAGCCGGGTTTCGGCTTTCTTGATAGGCGCCGCAACGGCTATTCTGGGTATTGGCATAGTGTTTCTGGTCAGCCCGATCATAGAGCCCTACTACGTTCAACCCATCGCGGTTGTCTTGCTGGCACTGCCGTTCTTTGCGTTCGGACTGGTCCAGGATGGCATTGCGCGAAGTTACGACTGGTCGTCCCTGTCGATGTTGCCGACCTATATCTGGCGGCCACTCACCATCCTGATATTGCTTTTTGTGGCGATATTCGCCGGACTGAAAGCAGATGCCCTCACAATGGCAACCGTCGCAATTTGCGCGGCAATGCTCATCGCGCTCTATCAGTATTTGCAGCTCAGCCGCCGGCTTTCGCACCAGGTACCGATCGGTCCGCGCAGGATTGAGTTGAAGAACTGGATCCTGATCTCATTGCCAATGTTGATGGTGGATGGATTTCTGCAGCTGATCACCAGTGCCGATGTCATTATGGTCAGTTTTTTCCAGGATCCGGACGAAGTCGCCATATATTTCGCGGCCTCACGCACGTTGGCCCTGGTGCATTTTGTCTATTTCGCAGTTCGTGCGGCATCGGCACACAGGTTCTCCGACTATATGCACAGGCAAGACCAGAAGGGCCTTGAAGACTATGTTCGCAAAGCCACACACTGGACGTTCTGGCCGTCGCTTTTGGCAGGTGCAGGGCTTTTGCTCATCGCCCCGTTGCTACTGGCCCTCTTCGGCAGTGGTTATGAAAGCGGTTACCAGCTGATCGCCATTTTGATGATCGGCGTTCTCGCGCGTGCATCTGTTGGTCCTGCCGACGCGCTATTGACCATGACAGGGCATCAGAAGAACTGCGCCGGTATTTATGCGGTCACGTTTCTGCTCAACGTTCTTCTAAACCTTGCCTTCATTCCGCTACTTGGCCTCGCCGGTGCGGCGATCGCAACAAGTTGCGCAATTCTTTTTGAAGCATCAGCGCTTGCATTGGTTGCCAAACGCAAGCTGAATATCACGACATTTGTTCTTCTATTGCTTTTTCCACCCAAGGACCGCCAGGTTGATCAGTGATCAGACAGCCGCACAGCAGTACCAGATCCTTGAGTTCGATCCGCTGAGCGCAACGGTTCCGGAAGCGAACTGGCGGCAGCTTGCGAAACTTTCAATCGATCCCAATCCGTTTTTCGGGCCTGAATTCCTAAAACCGTTTCTGGAGCACACGGCCAACAGGGCGGTTCGCCTTGTCGTCGTCAGAGAAAAACAAAAGCAGCACTGGCTGGCAGCTGCACCAGTCGGTCGCCGCAGACTTGGCATTGCCTTTCCCGTCACTTCGACCTGGGCAACTGAGTATTCTCCGCTGGGAACACCGCTCTTGCACCCGGATGCCTCGCAAGGCGCAATTGCCGCCTTTCTGCACGCCATGGGCGGCTCAAAAAGTGTGCTCGCTTTCCCCTATCTCCCGCTGCACTCTGCATCAGCTGACAGATTGAGATCGGCGATGGCGGAACGTTATCGTTCGACCACATGTGCGACCAGAGCAGCTCACGCAGCCGGCGAAACCGGGAACCAACAGCTTGAATCGGCCTATAGCGGCAAACGGCGCAAGGAAATGCGCCGCCTCTTGCGCAGACTTGATGACCACGGCACGACGCGGTTTTCCAGTTTGTCTGGCCACGAAGCCGTTCAGGGATTTGAATCCTTTCTGCATCTGGAAGCCAAGGGCTGGAAAGGACGGGCGGGAACCGCACTTTTGAGCACACCGGAAACCGCAGCATTCGCGCGCGCGGCAATTGCAAACCGCTCAGCAGAAGACGGTGTTCGTATCGATCAGCTTTGGGCAGGCAACACACTTGTGGCCGCACTGGTCCTCTTTGTGGAGGGGGGAGCTGTTTTTTCCTGGAAAATCGCCTTTGACGAAGAGTTCGCCCGATATTCTCCGGGAGCCCAGATTGCCGTACATGCGTTTCGGGAAAACCTGAAACTGAATGGCTTCAAAGGCGCGGATTCCCTTGCCATTCCGGGACACACCATGATTGAGCCACTTTGGAGAGGACGCCTTGAAACCTGCACGTTGCTTTATTCAGGAGGGGCATTCAGCGCACAGCTTTGCGCTCTGTGTCAGGCGGACCTGGAATTGGAACAGCGGCTTCGGCGCCTTGTGAGACAGCTCAAGAAACGCGTCAGGCCCTGACCGATATCTCGTCACGCGCCTGCTGACGAAGTTTCCGTCGTATGACCTTGCCGGTGGTGGTCATCGGAAGCTCATCCACAAATTCGATCTCTCGCGGGTATTCGTGCGCAGACAACCTTTCGCGAACAAATCCGCGAATGTCGTCTTCGAGCTGCTCACCACCTTCTGCGTCCGGTTTCAAAACGACATAGGCTTTGACGATCTCGGTGCGCAGCGAATCGGGCTTGCCAATAGCTGCCGCCAGCGCGATCGAAGGGTGCTTGATCAAACAATCCTCGATTTCCCCCGGACCGATCCGGTAACTTGCCGAAGTGATGATGTCATCGTCTCGCCCGACAAAATGAACATACCCATCCTCATCCATGACCCCCTGGTCACCGGTAATCATCCAGTCATCAATGAACTTGTCCCGGGTTGCTTCTGGCTTGTTCCAATATTCCAGAAACATCACCGGATCCGGCCGCTTCACGGCAATTTGCCCGAGTGTTTCAGGCGGTAAAGGCATGCCTGTGTCGTCGATAATGGCAACGGCGTGCCCCGGAATTGCCTTGCCGATGGCGCCGGAACGGCTGACGCCGAGTTCTGCGACAGACCCCAGAACCGCATTGCATTCGGTTTGTCCATAAAACTCGTTGACCGCAAACCCGAATTCTCCCTGGAACCAGTCATACGTTTCGCGCCCAAGGGACTCGCCTGCAGAACCAACGCTCCTCCAGGCGAGATTGAAGCGGCGGGCAGGACTGTCTACGGCTCGCAGCATTTTCAGCGCTGTTGGCGGAATGAAGGCATTGCGAACGCCTTCTCGTTCAAGCAATTTAAAGGCGAATTCGGGATCGAATTTTCGGGTGGCATGAGACAACACAGGAACGCCGAGTGTAAGCGCCGGAAACAACGCGTTTAACAAGCCGCCGGCCCAGGCCCAATCCGCCGGCGTCCAAAGAAAATCTCCGTCTCGCCCCAGGAAATTCTGTGAAAGCTCAATCCCCGGCATGTGCCCGAATAGGACCCGGTGCCCATGCAACACACCTTTAGGCTGGCCGGTTGTTCCCGACGTATAGATCATCAGTGCGGGATCATCTGGTGTGGAGGCAATAGTTTCGAAGCGATCCGATGCCTTGGCTTGCAGATCGTCGAAACAACAGACCCCTGATTGCGGTCCATCCGTGGAGACGACAAGGTCAAGATCGGGAAGATCCTCACGGATTTGGGAGAGTTTTTCGAGCCCTGCGGAATCGGTCACAAGCGCCTTTGCGCCGGAATCCGACAAGCGGTACCGCAAGGCCTCCAAACCGAAAAGTGCTGCAAGAGGAACGGCGATTGCGCCGATTTTGTAGGCAGCAAGATGTGCAACCGCGGTTTCAGGAACCTGAGGCAATAGCAGTGCCACCCGGTCACCTCGCCTGATGCCTTTCGCGACAAATGCATTGGCAATTCGATTGGCGGCCTGATTGAGACGCTGGTGGCTCCAGTCCCGTACATCGCCATTCGTCAGCACTTGGCGAATTGCCAGACGCTCTGGATCTTTCGCAGCCCACACGTCGCTGATGGCGGCAGCCATGTTGTAGGTTGCGGGCAAAGACCATTGAAAACGGGTGTTCAGCGTTTCGTAGTCGCCGGCAGGTTCCAGCATGCATGTTTCCCGATGCTATATTTTTGGGCAGCGGAGTGTAAGGCGACGAATGCTGCAGCGCAATAGAGCGGAACTCAACGCCGCGCCAACGGGTGCGCGCTCTCGACGAGCTCCCTCAGACGTTCGTCGAGAACATGGGTGTAAATCTGCGTCGTTGAGATATCGGCATGACCGAGAAGCTGCTGCACAACGCGCAAATCAGCACCGTTTTGCAGAAGATGCGAGGCAAAGGCATGCCGGAGTACATGCGGTGAGACTTTTGTCGCCGGAAGTCCGGCTGCAACTGCCAGATCCTTGAGTTCCCTTGCAAAATGCTGACGTGTCAGGTGACCGCTGTCACCGTGAGAGGGAAACAGCCAGGGACTTTTCTCATAAGCGCCTTCCGCCGACCTCAAGGCCACATAATCTTTCATGGCGGCCTGTGCGGCATGGGACAAGGGGACCAAACGCTCTTTGCCACCTTTGCCGGTGATTTCGATGAGGCGCGCGTCGCGCAAAGCTGCGGTAACCGGAAGCGCAACAAGTTCAGAAACGCGCAGTCCAGTGGCATAAAGAACTTCTATAAGCGTATAGAGGCGCTGTGCACGCAGGCGGGCAGCCGAACTCTTCTGGGGCGTCGCAGCACCCCGTTCAGCAGTTTCAATCAATCGGTCGACATCGTCGACAGACAACACTTTTGGAAGTGCTGCTCGCCGCTTGGGTGCTGACAATGTGCGTGTCGGATCATCCTCTCGAACACCTTCAGAGTAGAGGAACTTGTAGAACTGTTTGAGGGCTGACAATCTCCGGGCCTGTGACGTCTCGGCAAACCCTCGGCGGTTCAGATCCCCGAGATACGCTGAAATCTTGTCTGTGCCGGCATCGGCAAGGTTTGTGCGACCGAGAAATCCCGAGAAGTCTTCAAGATCACGGCGATAGCTTTCAAGCGTGTTTTCGGCCGCACCACGCTCTGCTGCCAACATCTCAAGAAACGTTTCGAGATCGAAACCGGTTGCCAAATCAGACCCTATCGGCCAAAGCCGTCCTTCTTGACGCGAACGGTAATCTCCCGCTCACGCGGGTCGACGAAATTCGCCAGCGCAAACACCGCGCCATAGCCAAGTGCACCCAGCAGCAACAACACCAGCAGCAGGCGGGTCAGGGTTGGCACAAGCGGACTCCCGAGCAAAAAGCGTGAATGCCATAGGCGAATCGGTCACCGGATTGTTTCAAGAAGACCCCGTCCAGCGCAAGTGATGACGTTAAGGTATCCGAAACAAGATCAGCCCGTGTCTTTTTTGGTGAATATGATACAACGCCGCCATGACGAAAAATGACAAGACACAGGACCTGGAAACGGGCCCTGAGTGGACAAATGCCAGAGATATCGATTTGGCCGGGCTCCTTAAAAAGCTCGGGCATCGCTCTATTGTTTTGGTTGGAATTATGGGCTGCGGAAAATCCACAGTCGGCAAGCGGCTTGCCCAGCGCCTGGGTCTTGAATTCATCGATGCTGATTCCGAAATAGAGCGTGCAGCAAACATGACGGTATCAGAAATTTTTGCAGAACATGGCGAACCTTATTTCCGCAGTGGCGAAGAACGGGTCATTGCGCGGATATTGCGAGAGGGTCCCCAGGTTCTTGCCACCGGTGGCGGCGCTTTCATGAGCGATGCCACCCGCCAGGAAATTTCCGAACACGGGGTTTCGATCTGGTTGAAAGTGGATTTTGAAACGGTCATGGCACGCGTTCGGCGCCGGTCAACGAGACCGCTGCTGCAAAATCCCGATCCTGAAGGCACGATGCGAAACCTTCTGGCAAAGCGCGAACCCGTTTATGCGCGTGCTGCGCTGACCGTCACATCCAAGGAAGTTCCGCACGAAACGGTGGTCGACCAGATCGTCATCACGTTGGCCGACTATCTTGATCGCGACGATGCGCAAAGTGCCTCGGCAGCATCCTGAAACACAGAAATTCAAAGACAAAATGACAATGGAAGCAAACGTGGCTGACGCAGCCGAAGCAGAGCGAACTCAGGTCAAAGTCGATCTCGGCGCCCGCAGCTACGACATCAAGATCGGGCGCGGAGTGATGGATGCGGCCGGCGCGGAGATCGCCGCCGTCTTGCCCGGCGCACGCCTTGCAGTGGTTGTTGACGAGACGGTTGCGAAATTGCATCAAAAAGCGTTTTCCGAAAGCCTCAATGCCGCTGGCCTTGAACACACTGTGCTGACCGTGCCTAGCGGCGAAAGCAGCAAGTGTTTTCGGGAATTCGAACGCCTCTGTGATGAAGTGCTGGCGGCAAGGCTGGAACGTGGCGATGGCATTGTCGCGCTTGGCGGCGGTGTCGTTGGCGACCTCACAGGCTTTGTTGCGTCTGCGGTCCGTCGCGGCATGTCTTTCGTCCAGGTACCCACCACGCTTCTGGCTCAGGTAGACAGCTCCGTCGGAGGTAAAACAGGCATCAACGCCCGGCATGGCAAGAATCTCATCGGAGCATTCCATCAACCCGCATTGGTTCTCGCCGACACGGCTATTCTGGATACATTGCCGATCCGCGATTTTCGCGCAGGCTATGCGGAAGTTGCCAAATACGGCCTCCTTGGAGATGAGCCTTTCTTCCGTTGGCTGGAAGCCAACTGGAAAGCGGTCTTTGCAGGAGGTCCCGAACGCGACCAAGCCGTCGCCCGGTCCTGCCAGGCCAAAGCCGATGTCGTGGCCGCTGATGAACTGGAGGCGGGACGACGTGCATTGCTTAATCTCGGCCATACTTTCGGCCACGCACTTGAAGCAGCCGTCTCGTATGAAACCGAGCGCGTCGTGCACGGAGAAGGTGTCTCGATCGGAATGATGCTTGCGCACGAGTTTTCAGAAAAACTGCAGCTGATTGACGAGGTGACCGTTGCGCGCGTCCAGAAGCACCTGACAGATGTCGGACTTCCGGTCTCGCTGAAAGATGTTCCAGGCCAGTTACCACCTGCAGAAACCTTTATGGACATCATCGCTCAGGACAAAAAGGTCAGTCGCGGCGCACTCACGTTCATTTTGACCCGCGGTGTCGGTGAAGCCTTTGTTGAAAAAGGCGTCGATCCGGCACTGGTATCGGATTTCCTCAAGGAGAAACTTGAAACATGATGGAAACGTCTCTCTGGCTGGCGGTCGGCGCCATTCTGGTGCTTCTGTTCCTGTCCGGTTTCTTCTCCGGCTCCGAAACGGCGCTGACCGCAGCTTCGCGGGCGCGCATGCACCAGATCGAAAAAAACGGCGATTGGCGAGCCCGGGTGGCCAGCCGGCTAATTGCCAACAGGGAAAGGCTGATCGGCGCGCTGCTGCTTGGCAACAACCTGGTCAATATTCTGGCATCCGCGCTCGCCACGAGTGTTTTTCTCTCGCTTTTCGGCGAAGCGGGCGTAGCTTTGGCGACCCTGGTCATGACGGCTCTGGTTCTTGTTTTTGCGGAAGTCCTTCCAAAAACATGGGCCATTTCAAATCCGGAACGATTTGCCGTGATGGTTTCACCCATTGTGCGGGTGGTGGTTGCCGTCTTCGGACCGGTTGTTGCTGGCGTCGAGGTGATCGTCAGGATGATCTTGCGCGTTGTCGGCATCAACGTCGGAGCCGACACCTTCATCTTGTCCGCGCATGAAGAACTGCGCGGCGCTGTCGATCTGCAACATATCGAAGGCGGTCTGGAAAAGGGTGAACGCGACCGCCTCGGCGGCCTTTTGGACCTGGCCGAACTGGAAGTGTCCGACGTCATGGTTCACAGGACCAACATGGTCGCCCTCAATGTTGACGAGGACCCTGCAAAGCTTGTCGAGGCCGCCCTCGCCTCTCCGTACACACGGCTGCCTCTTTGGCGCGGTGAAAGCGACAATTTTGTTGGCGTCCTTCATGCAAAGGACCTGCTGCGCGCACTCCACGCAGCCGATGGTGGCACCGACGGCATAAACATTTTGGACATTGCCGCACCTGCATGGTTTGTGCCGGACACGACCAGCCTTCAGGATCAGTTGAACGCGTTCCTGCGACACAAGTCCCACTTCTCGCTCGTCGTCGACGAATATGGCGAGGTGATGGGCCTTGTGACCCTGGAAGACATTCTGGAAGAAATCGTGGGGGAAATCGCGGACGAGCACGATGTGGAACTGGAAGGCTTGAGACCACAAGCTGACGGCTCGGTCATTGTGGACGGGTCAGTGCCTATCCGTGACCTCAACCGTGCGGCAGACTGGAGCCTGCCCGACGATGAAGCGACGACTATCGCCGGACTTGTCATTCACGAAGCGCGCATGATTCCGGAAGAACGCCAGATTTTCACGTTTCACGGTTTCAGGTTCACGGTCCTGCGCCGAGAGAAAAACAGGATCACGCGCCTTCGGATCATGCCGCTTGGCCAGATACCTGGCGTAAAAGCTCCAGCTGTCGCTCCAACGACACGGATCGAGGCATAAGGTGTTTTTTCGCAGTTAAGCAGTGTCGCTCCACGCAGGCGGCGACGGCGAGGCTGAGCGACTAGCCGGCCACTCTTGCCGCACGGGGATCAGGTTCGCTGTCGGACCGGATCTCCAGAGCCAGCGCATGTACACCGCTCTCCAGTTCTTGCGCCAACAGGTCATTAATTGCCCTGTGGCGCGCGACGCGGTTCATGCCTTCGAAGGCGGCCGAGGCAATCTGGACCCTAAAGTGGGTTTCTCCGCCTTCACGCCACCCGCCATGACCCTTGTGCTTGTCTGACTCGTCTATGACGTTCAGAAATGAGGGGGAAAAGGCCGCGTGAAGCTTGTCGGCAATGATCTGTTTTGTACTCATATGCGTTTATGTGACGTATGCGAATTCGAAGTTCAAGTCTTTGCTGGCTCGACCGGGCCTGATAAGGTTTCGGGCTGTCCGACCTCCGGGAGCCACTGCTTGGCAAAATAGCTTTGGATACCGGATCAATGAAACGACCGGCGGGTTGCCCGCCGAGGCTCAGGCTTCAATATTTCGCACCATGAAACTGGATTCAAAAATTTTCGACGGTATTCGGGTCAAGCCGGACAAGGAGCGGGCGCAACAGGATCGCCATCCGGTCTGCGACCACCCCGGCTGCAACCGTCCTGGAATGCACCGGGCACCGAAAGGTCGCAATCGGGAGGGGCAGTATTTCAACTTCTGTGTCGACCATGTCCGCGAGTACAACAAGTCCTATAATTATTTCAACGGGATGGGCGACGACGACGTCCGGAGCTATCAAAAAGATAGCCTGACAGGACATCGTCCGACCTGGAAAATGGGTGTGAATCGCCAGGCTGCAGACGGGCCTGATGGGTTCGACGCGAGGGAAGGTATGCGCTCCAATGCGCAACGCCGTGCAGAATCCATACGTCGTCCGCGCCAAAGAAAATTACTAACGCTTGAAAAACGCTCCCTGGATGTGCTCAATCTGCCATACACAGCCCGTGGCGATGAGATCAAAGCGCGCTATAAAGAGCTTGTTAAATTGAACCATCCGGATGCCAATGGCGGTGACAGGTCTTCCGAAGACCGCCTGCGGGAAATTATTCAGGCCTACAACGTCCTGAAAAAAGCCGGTTTCCTTTAAGCCCGCAGGGTCCTGCAGGCTTTCCCCAAATGACCCTTCCCGACATTCGGGACAGCGGAGGACTGATGACTGAGACGACGACCGCGGCTATGGCCATGCCGGATACTGAAGTTTCTGTAAGTGAGGTTTTCGGCTTCAAGTCGAATCTCAAGGTACCGGCATTTTCCGCCGCATCCGAGCATGTGCCCGAGCGCGACGAGGACTACCTGTTCGACCGGGCTACCACGCTGGCCATTCTGGCAGGCTTTGCGCACAATCGGCGCGTCATGGTGACCGGCTATCACGGTACGGGCAAGTCGACGCATATCGAGCAGGTGGCAGCCCGTCTCAACTGGCCCTGTATCCGCGTCAATCTGGACAGCCACATCTCGCGTATCGATCTTGTCGGCAAGGATGCGATCGTCATCAAGGACGGTCAGCAGGTCACCGAGTTCAAGGACGGCATTCTGCCCTGGGCCTACCAGCATAATGTCGCGCTTGTGTTCGACGAATACGATGCCGGTCGCCCGGACGTGATGTTTGTGATCCAGAGAATTCTGGAATCGTCCGGCCGCTTGACCCTGCTTGATCAAAGCCGCGTTATCCGCCCGCACGCCGCCTTCCGTCTGTTTGCAACTGCAAATACCGTGGGACTCGGAGATACTTCGGGTCTTTATCACGGCACGCAACAGATCAACCAGGCTCAGATGGACCGCTGGTCCATTGTCACAACGCTGAACTATCTGCCACATGACAATGAAGTCGACATCGTTCTGTCGAAAGCAAAGCATTTCCAGACAGACGAAGGCCGAACTATCGTCTCCAAAATGGTGCGTCTGGCGGATATGACCAGAAATGCGTTCATCAACGGCGACCTGTCTACGGTCATGAGCCCGAGAACGGTCATCACATGGGCGGAAAATGCCGAGATTTTCGGCGACGTCGGATTTGCCTTCAGACTGACCTTCCTCAACAAATGCGACGACATGGAACAATCGCTGGTCGCAGAGTTCTATCAGCGCTGTTTCGGCGAGGATCTGCCGGAATCTTCCGTAAATGTCGTCATGAGCTGAGGGTAACATGGCGCCGAGGCCGGGACACAACACACTGCCGGGAAACAAGCCCGCACCAAGTACCGAACCGTTCAAGCAGTCGGTCAGCGGCACCATGCGCGCCATTTCCGGCGAGTCGGAACTGGAGGTCGTTTTTTCAGGCGACCGCCCGGGACTGTCTGGCATGTCCGCCCGATTGCCCGAACCCTCTCGCAAGGTCAATGCCCACGAAGTGGCGGTAACGCGCGGCTTGTCAGATTCCATGGCATTGCGCATTGCCTGCCATGACAAGACCGTTCACGCCAAGAACATGCCGCAGGGACCGGAAGCCCGGGCCATTTTCGAAGCCGTTGAGCAAGCACGCTGTGAGGCTGTCGGAGCGCGCCGGATGCAGGGTGTCGCCGACAATCTGGCAGTGATGCTGGATGACCGGTTCCGCAAATCCGGTGCGGCGGATGTTGCCAGCCGGGAAGATGCGCCGCTTCAAGACGCTCTGTCTCTCATCGTTCGCGAAAGGCTGACCGGAGCCAAGCCGCCGGAAAGCGCGGAAAAACTCGTCGATATGTGGCGCGGATGGGTTGAAGACAAGGCCGGCGAGGACTTGGACCGCCTGGAAGCGGAAGTCGAAGATCAGTCTCACTTTGCCGCTCGTTTGCGGGACGTTTTGAAATCACTCGATATGGCCGATGAGATTGGCGATACCGACGATGAAATGGACCCAGACCAGAACGAGGACGACGGCAACAACGACGAAGCTGAAACGGGAGACGACAGCGAGGAAAACACCGGCGAACAGGAATCCTCACCGCAGGAAATGGACATGTCCAGCGAAGAGCAGGACAGCGGTGATACGGAAGCTGCCGAAGCCGACATGGACGACTTCGCCGAGCAGGATATGATCGAGGACTCCGAAGAGCCTGGTGAAAGCGAGCGATCCGAAAGCCCGTTCTCAAACCGTCCGGAGACTGACTATCGTGTCTTTACCTTCCAGTTCGACGAGACGGTAACGGCGGAAGAACTGTGCGATACCGCCGAGCTTGACCGACTTCGCGGCTTTCTCGACAAACAGCTGACGCACCTGCAAGGGGCCGTTGCCCGGCTTGCCAACCGCCTGCAACGCAAGTTGATGGCGCAGCAAAGCCGTGCCTGGGACTTCGATCTGGAAGAGGGCCTGCTGGATACCGCACGTCTGACACGCGCAGTCACGGATCCGATGGCCCCGCTTGCATTCAAGCAGGAACGCGACACCAATTTCCGCGACACGGTCGTGACGCTGCTCCTGGACAATTCAGGATCCATGCGTGGTCGACCGATCACGGTGGCTGCCACATGTGCCGATATTCTAGCGCGTACCTTGGAGCGCTGCGGCGTGAAGGTGGAAATTCTCGGCTTCACCACCAAGGCCTGGAAAGGTGGACAATCACGGGAAAGCTGGATCGGAGCCGGAAAACCACCGACACCCGGCCGCCTCAACGACCTGCGTCATATCATATACAAATCCGCTGACGCTCCCTGGCGCCGTGCAAGGCGCAACCTGGGCCTGATGATGCGTGAAGGCCTCCTGAAGGAGAACATTGACGGCGAAGCGTTGCTCTGGGCTCATGACCGGCTTCTGGCCCGTCCGGAACAACGCCGGATCCTGATGATGATTTCAGATGGCGCGCCGGTGGACGACACAACACTGTCGGTCAATCCGGGCAACTATCTGGAGCGGCATCTGCGCTATGTGATCGAAGACATCGAAACCAGATCGCCTGTTGAGCTGATCGCGATCGGGATCGGGCACGATGTGACCCGCTACTACCGGAGAGCTGTCACCATTGTCGATGCCGAAGAACTTGCCGGGGCGATGACGGATCAGCTTGCCGATCTCTTTGACGACGAAGTCGACACATCAATGCAGACCCGCGGCCGGCGCCGAGCCGGGCGCCGATAACACTTGAGCTGATGACGAGCGCGCTGGAAAAACGTCGCAAGCTTCGAGGATACCTCGTCGCGGCCGTGATGTTTCTGTGCGCCTGCGACACTTGGCAAGGTCATGCGTTCGCTCAGCAATTGCTGACGAAGGGCGAACTCGTAAAGGTGCGCACCAAGGATATCGAGACGTTCCGCATCGGCCATGAAGACATCGAATTCGGCAAACTGACCTTTCTTGGCGGATTGGAGCTTCTGGCGTCAGATCGGAAGATCGGTGGCCTTTCGGGCCTGATCAGCCTGGACGGCGGTGATCGCTTCCTGGCAGTGACCGACAACGGTCACTGGGTAACAGGTGCCATCGAGCAGGCTCCGAACGGCCGCCCGCTTGACATAAAAGATGTTTCCTACGCCCAACTGCTCGGACATGACGGCAAAACGCTGACCGCGCGCTGGGGCCACGATACGGAAGCTCTGACCCTTTCAGAGACCGGCCTTTATGTGACCGCAGAAACGCGCAATGCCATCTATCACTATCCCTGGCCAATCGCGACCGGCAAGGAACAGATGATCGGTGAGGTTGCCCTTGTCGACGAGATCAGGTCACTACCACGCAATGCCGGCCTGGAATCCCTGGCAACGCCGCCTGAAGACGGACCGCTTGCCGGAAAGCTGATCGCCATTGCGGAATCATCTCCGAGCGACTTTCAGGACCTCAAGGGCTACATCATCGGCCCGGAAGGCACGGAACGCTTCAGCATCAATCGCGAGAACCGCTTCGATGCGACGGATGCTGCGTTTTTGCCGAACGGTGATCTGGTGCTGATGGAGCGCCGCTTTAATCTGCGAGACCTGATCGGCCTGCGCTTGCGAAGGTTTGAGGCCGCTTCAATCTTGCCGGGAGCAAAGCTCGAAGGTGAAATCCTGTTGGAAGCAGACTACGGCTATCAGATCGACAACATGGAAGCTCTCAGCATCCACCAGAATGACAAGGGTGAAACAATCCTGACCCTTCTGTCCGACAACAATCGCTCCTTGCTGCAAAGAACGGTGTTTTTACGATTTCGGCTGGACGAATAGGCTCACTGTTTCCTTCCACTTGAGCCTTACCAAAACAAATCCAGGCTCCTTGTGTGACCCTGATTGGCAACATTCACTTCAGCCTTCAGAACGCTCCTTCGAGGTGCGATCCCGCTCATATATCGTCTTGATCGAGAATTCAGGCAGCCAGCTTTCCCGGCGAATGGTCCAGAGTTCATACGTTGGCGTGAGCTGATCCGGTGCGTCCAGCGCGCCCAGATTGATCTCGATCTCGTCCAATGTGCGAGAGTAAACGGACGAGCCGCATTCCGGGCAAAAGAACCGTCCAGCAAAGTCCTTCACATCACCCTTGATGATAACAGCATCTTCCGGAAAGACCGCGGAAGCATGAAAGAGTGCGCCATGTTGCTTGCGGCAGTCCATGCAGTGACACAGACCGACGCGATAGGGCTTCCCAGACGCGACAAAACGCACTTTGCCGCACAGACAGCCACCCTCAAACTTCTGCATACTTCGCATCCATTGAAACCTTGGTCAGGAGATGTGCAAGCCTGCGGTGTTTCAGCCCGGAATGCAATTGCAACAAAATCTCGGCATCCGAATTGGATCACAGTCGGGCTTGAACCAAAAATGGCGCCCGATGGGGCGCCACTTGAGAAGTATCAGTGTCCTTGTTGCCTCAGGCAGCAGATCCGTTGGGAACTGGTTGGAACAGGCCAAGTACAATCCGGTAAGGCGCGAGCAACGCAACCGCCACCAGCATCTTCACGAGGAAGTCTCCAGCTGCCAGCGACACCCACAGCAGTGTCTGCGTTCCTTCGCTGATCCCGAGAAACGGAACCGGGAAAGCCAAAGAACCGTCGTCCATGCCGAAGAAGCCGTCAATGAAAGCAAAGCTCGCGGCGAAGGCGATACCGAAGAACAGGATGGTGTCGATCATCGAGCCGATGAGCGACGAGGTGATCGGCGCTTTCCACCAGGCCATCCGGCGCAGGCGGTCAAAGATCGTGACATCAAGCAGCTGAGCCACCAGGAATGCGGTTCCGGATGCAATCAGGATGCGTGGTGTCGTGAAGGCTTCATCGGCCGTCCAGAAAAGCAGCGGAATGACGATTGCCAGAACGAAGCCGGAAATGACCACGCGGCGCGCGGCCGTGGGTCCAAAACGGCGGTTGGTCAGATCCGTTACCAAAAACGCAACCGGATAAGTGAATGCGCCCCAGGTCAGCGTATCGGCCAGATTGATACCGCCGACGATTTGCTGCACAGGAAACTGAACGAGGTAATTGGAGGCCACAACAACGAGCGCCATCGCGAGGATCGCGATGGCGTAATGGCCCACGGAGAAGCTCCGGGTGTCTGTCATCTTATTGCCCTAACGGGAATTAAGCGGCTGCGGCTTCCGCCTGCTTGCGCTTGATGCTGGTTTTGATCTTGCGTGCGGCTGTTGAAAGCTCAGCATCGCTGGCTTTCATAAGGTAGGCGTCAAGACCACCGCGATGCTCGACGGAGCGCAGTGCGTGTGCGCTGACCTTCAGCTTGAATGTCTCACCAAGCGTATCGCTCATCAGAGAGACATTGCACAGGTTCGGCAGGAACCGGCGGCGGGACTTGTTATTCGCGTGTGAGACGTTGTTGCCTGTCATCACATCTTTGCCGGAGAGTTCGCAACGGCGTGCCATGATATCACCTTTTGTTTTCGCGGCTGGGCCGTTACTTGGAACCCAGCAAGTCCAAACCGGAACCGGCGCGGACCTTAGGTCCGGCGACATCGTCTCCGGCATTTCTCGGAAAAAGTTGCCCCGCTATAATGGCAGCGCGCGCGCAGGTCAAGAGATCTGAGCCCCATTGGGGAATTTCTCTGACTTAATTCGCAGAAGTGCCAAGCGTTAACCAGTGAGTTACCATAATTTAGAATGATTGATTTCGTTCTGCACGCTGATTTCATGCTATGGTTACCGTTGCGGAACACTTCAAGGCGCGGGGGCGCAATTTGCTGCCGTTTTGGCAGGCCGGAGGTTTTAAAGTGTTTGGTTTGACGTCTCTCGGGCGACTGGTCGCCCTGCCGATGGTTGTTGGCGCACTGCTGGTTACACCCGCAGAAGCCAAGAAAACGAATATCGGCGGCCTTTATGCAATTTCGATTGCCGGCTTCAAGATCGGCAAGGGCACGCTCTCGCTGGCCATGAAAGGCAACGCCTATTCCGCCAAAGTCAGCCTTGCGCCGGCCGGGATCGGAACACTGTTCTCCACCGGCAAAGGAGGCGCTGAGGCGTCAGGATGGCTGGTTGGCTCAAAGGTTGTTCCCTCCAAGTACCGCATGGCTTCCCAGGCTTCCAACATCGACTTTTACGTCAAGTTGAACCAGGGTTCAGGCCATATACGCTCCTCAGACGTTGCGCCGCAATTCAAACCGAATGCCGAGCGCATCAAGGTTACTCGCCGTCATAAACGCAATGCGATCGACCCACTGAGCGCTGCGCTGATGCCGGTGGGACGCGCAAAGGACAGCCTGGGCCCTAAAGCGTGCAGCAGAAAGCTGCCGATTTTCGACGGCTGGACCCGTTTCGACATCAAGCTGAGCTATCAGGGAACGAAGGAAGTTTCCGGCCGTGGCTATGACGGACCCGTTGTTGTCTGCAAAGCCCGCTGGGTGCCCATTGCAGGTCATCGGCCCTCGAAGGAGTCGGTCAAGCGCATGGCTCGCGCCAAAATGGAAATCTGGATCGCTCCTCTTGGGCGGGACAACGTTTTGATCCCCTATCGCATTTCCATGGACACCAAAAACGGACGGCTCGTGGTTGAAGCGACCAAGCTGAGCGTTGATGGCGCTGCCAGCAAACAGTCCGCGCGCCGCTGATCCGGCTCGAAACCCATGGCCAGTTCGGTTCATTTCAAGGCTTCTTCTTGAAATAAGGTCTAATCAGAGCCCGGAACAACAGCCGAGGCTTGCGCCCCCTTGCGTCTCTTGTTACAGCCCTCCACGTTATGACAACACGGTGAATGCCGTGACCCGTCAATCATTTCCGGATCGACCGATTATTAAGGTGGTGCCGGCTTGTTCAGGTAACCGAGTAAATGCACAGCTATTTGGAATTCGAAAAGCCCGTTGCAGACATTGAAGGCAAGATCCAGGAACTGAAAGCCCTCGCGGCTGAAGATGGTGAAGAAGTCAATGTCGACAGTGAAATCGAACGGCTGAAAACCAAATCGTCGCAGACACTGCAGGACCTCTACGGCAAACTGACTCCCTGGCAGAAAACACTTGTTGCCAGACACCCGGACCGCCCACACGCCGTCGATTACATTGCCGGACTGATTGAAGATTTCACGCCGCTCGCCGGCGATAGAAAATTTGCGGAAGACCATGCCCTTATTGCCGGGATCGGCCGCTTTCGTGGTCAATCCGTTGCAGTTCTTGCGCAGGAAAAAGGCCACGATACGGAATCCCGGCTAAAGCACAATTTCGGCATGGTCCGCCCCGAAGGCTACCGCAAGGCCGTCAGGGTCATGGAAATGGCGGAACGCTTCGGTCTGCCGCTGGTGAGTTTTGTCGATACGTCCGGGGCGTATCCGGGCCGGGGTGCGGAAGAACGCGGACAGTCCGAAGCCATTGCCAGATCTACGGACAAGGGTCTTGGCCTCAGCACTCCTTCGGTTGCCGTTGTAGTCGGGGAAGGCGGGTCAGGCGGCGCCATCGCGATCGCGACGTCAAGCCGGGTGCTGATGCTCGAACATGCCATCTACTCCGTGATTTCGCCGGAAGGCGCGGCCTCAATCCTTTGGCGCGACAGCGCCAAGGCACAGGACGCTGCGACAGCCCTGAAAATCACGGCTCAGGACCTGAAGCAATTGGGCGTGATTGACGAAATTGTCGGCGAACCCGTCGGTGGTGCGCATAGAGCACGCGAAATTGTGATCGACAGCACTGGCAAGGCAATCGAGACTGCTCTGAAGAGCATGGCGGAGCTTTCCGCTGAGGAATTGCGCAAGCAACGCCGCGAGAAGTTCATCTCCATTGGCCGCACGCTCGGCTGATGTCTCGGCAAGCATTCCATTGAAATTGTGAGTATTTTGCTCGGTTTAAAGCGGCTTTAAGCCGCTTTTGCCTTGCTATGGCCAGAATTTACCCTCATTCAGGCCAAGTTGGGCACGTTTTTCATTTGGGGAAAAAGTTGTTCTGATCACCGGAATTTGCATCGCGAAGGCAAACCCGGTCCAGTAACCTATCGTCAACCATCATTCCCTAGCCTTTGCGCGGGGGCGAGACGCAGGGAATGCGACCGGACCGCGTAGGGCTTTCGCTAGGTTTGGAACGCTTTCCAACAAGTTTGGGATAGTAATAATGGTGTTTCGGCGTGTTTTAGAATCGCCAGCAGGCCAGCTGAAGACAGGGCAACGCCGAAAGGGCCGCAAAGCGGTCAGGCTGGGTGCTGTCATTCTCGCAGCAGGTTTTCTCGCGGCTTGCCAGGCAGATGAATTCAGCGCCGGCCCCAACAAGGCCAACCTGCCGGTCAGCGCTTCACTCAAGCGCAAGATGAACGATCTCAACATGAGTTCGACATCGCCGATCATGATCCGCATTTTCAAGGAAGAGTCACAACTCGAGGTCTGGAAGCAGACGCGCTCGGGCAAATACAAGCTCCTTGAAGACTTTGAAATCTGCAAATGGTCGGGCAAGCTCGGTCCGAAATTCAAAGAAGGTGATCGTCAGGCGCCGGAAGGTTTCTATGAAATCACGCCTGCGTTGATGAACCCCAATTCCAGCTATCACCTGGCCTTCAATCTCGGTTACCCGAACCGGTATGACCAGTCTCATGGGCGCACCGGATCGCATCTCATGGTGCATGGGGCATGCTCTTCTCGCGGCTGCTACGCCATGACCGACGAACAGGTGCAGGATATCTACTCGCTCGCTCGCGACAGCTTTAAGGGCGGACAACGTTCCTTTCAGGTTCAAGCATATCCATTCCGCATGACACCGGAAAACATGGCGCGTCACCGCGACAGTGACCATCTGGATTTCTGGAAAATGCTGAAGACCGGATACGACCATTTCGAAGTTGCCAACGTACCGCCAAAGGTCACTGTCTGTGAGAAGAAATACGTCTTTGATGCGACAACGCTGGTTGAAGGTGTTCCCTTCCGTGCTTCGGCCAAATGCCCCGAATACCAGGTAAGCCCGCGACTTGCCTCGGCAGTTGCCTCAAAACAGAAAAAAGACAACACCAAGTTCCAGCAACTTGCAGCACGTTACGATGCACGCGAAGAGCGTCAGAAGCGTTGGGAAGACCGCTCCAACCGCCTGGCGGAAGTCCTGGGCGGCGGTGAAGACACCCAGACTGCGGCAACGGATGCCGGTGCAAATGCGCCCGCAACACCGGCGCAACAAACGGCGTCCACAAGTGCGCCAGGAACCCCGGCGCCAGCAGCCGACACGACTTCCTCAACAGTTGAAACAGCTTTTGCTCCTCAGGAAAACAGTCGTGGCAGCTCTGTTGGCGGCTTCTTCAAACGCTGGGTTCCCTTCGGTTCCAAGGCTACAAATGAAAGTGCCAGCGTCGGCGCGATCAGCACGGAAGTCGTTCCAGCTTCCAAGCCGTGACCTCATTGCCTCTGGATTTCCGCCTCTGATCAACTGAGAGGCGGCAAACCTTTTGACACGCCTGTCTGAAGGACCGACGGGTCATAGGCCTTGCGCGCAAACACGTCCCGAACCAGAGGTTCAAAACTTTCCAGCGGATCGTATTCATAATCCGGATCGAATGAACTTTGATCCCAGCGCTCGCAGAAATCCGCACAGGCTTGAAAATGCATGTGGTCCTTGAAACGATCCCGCGCATTTCCATCCCAGCCATAGTGATGGGCATAGTAGATCATTTGAAAGATGCCGTGATGCTCGACCACCCAGGCCACCTCGTCACGAACAAACGGACGGATGACTTCAGCTGAAAACCGATCATGGTTCTGCGGTGCCAATCCGTCGCCGACATCGTGCAGCAATGCACCGACAATCCAGTCGATATCAGCACCTTCCCTGCGTGCCCGGGTCGCGGACTGGAGCCCATGTTCAAGCCGGGTGATCTTGTAGCCCGAAAGCGTGTCTTCACCTTGGCGTCGAAGTTCGGCGAAAATCCGGTCTGCGGTCAAACCATGATACGGTTTTTCTGCCTCGGCCAGCAGATCATAGTCCTGCTTCGTGCCGTTTTTCATCTGCGTGAACGAAACGGTTTTCATGGTTGATGCGTCTCCATAGTCCTCACCTGAATGTGGGCAATCGAAACTCATCTTGTCCAGGGCAAATCCGGCGTGGGCAGTCTTCGAAACGACCGGAAGCCGGATCGGTAGACCCTATTTCGGCATCATCGCCCAGTAGTCGAAGTCGAGGATCACTTCATCCAGGTATTTCCCGTCAGCAGTCTTGTCGGGGAAGTCCGCACAGGACCGGTTCTTGGTCGCGACAAGGCGAAGTCGCAAAGCGCCGACATCAGATCGTCCATCAATATCCGACTTGTCCAGCACTTCCGACCAGGCATAGACCGTGTCACCCGCCCCAAGCGGTCCGACGTGACGGCCGCCGTTGATGCCGCTGATATGGAATGCATTGGCAAGGCCATTGAAGGACAGCGCTCTTGCGATCGAAATCACATGACCCCCGTAGACCAGCCGGTGACCGAACCGGCTGTGGGCTTCCGTGTGCTGGTTGAAATGCACCTTGGCCGTATTTTGATAAAGACGGGTTGCCATTTGATGCTCGGCTTCTTCAACGGTCATTCCATCGACATGATCGATTTTTTCACCGACCTCATAGTCGTCAAAGCGGAAACCCGACCCTGAAAGGTCGTTGTCCCAGTTAGCCGCATCCAACAACGGAACGGCAGTTCCCAGTGACTGCGGATCCAAAGCCGCTGGCAGTTCGGGCACAACGGCCTCGGGCGCGGGGCAATCTGCATCGCGCTTGTTGACCATCACCCAGCGGACGTAATCCAAAACCTCTGTCCCGGTGGAAGTGTAGCCGGTGGATCGCACGTAAACGACGCCGGTTTTCCCGTTGGAATTTTCTTTCTTGCCGATGACTTCCGAAACGGTCGAGATTGTATCTCCGGGATAAACCGGAGCCAGAAAACGCCCCCCTGCATACCCCAGATTGGCAACCGCATTGAGTGAGATGTCCGGAACGGTTTTACCAAAGACAATATGAAACGTCAGGAAATCATCGACCGGAGCCTGCGCATAACCAAGCGATTTGGCAAATGCATCTGAGGATTGGACTGCGAACCGGGAGCCATACAACGCTGTATAGAGTGTCTGGTCACCACTGGTGACAGTGCGCGGCGTTGCGTGTCGGATCACTTGCCCGACTTTGAAGTCTTCAAAAAAATTGCCGCGATTGGTCTTGCTCACCTGCGCCTCCCGTATTCTGTGTTCTGCACGGGAATAAAGCCTATTGCAGCGCACACTAGCAAGTACGACGATGTGCCAAGCTAGCCTTTGCACCCAACCGATGCGCACGAGGACACTGGAAAGGGCCTATTCAGCGGCGCTGGTTTCTGGCTCTTGCCGCACGCCCGAGTTTCAACAACGCTTCGGACAGGACCGGCACACCGAGCGGATCATTCAGTCGGGAGATCCGGGTTGCTTCGCTGAGGATGTCCATCGCTTTTTCAAGATCCTTCAGTGCCCAGATTCGCAATTGTTGCGAGAATTTCGGCTTGCGGCTGAAGAAAACAGGGGGGCGCTGGCCATCAATGACCGCCTGTGCGCTCTTGCCCTGGTCGACATCGATACGCATACGGTGCAGTTGCTGAAAATGCTTGAGTGCCTGATTGGCAATGACGGATGCTTTCGATCCCGCTTCGGCCAAACGCTCCAGGCCATGATCCAGCATGGCAAGATCGCCGGTAGCGGCGGCATCAATCAGTTCCGATGTCTCGAAGGCAGAGGCGTCACCGATGATGGCTTCAATGTCTTCACTGTCGATGCGGCCTTTGTGGAGTGCATAAAGACAGAGCTTCTTTAGTTCCCCCCGGCTCGCCATCCGGTCGCCGCCCAGCAAACTGTGCAATGACGCACGCGCTTCCCGGGTTATGGAGAGACCGGCTTCGCGGGTTTCTTCGTCGATCAGATGATCGATGCCCCGATCGCTGTCGGCATAGCACGGCAAGGCTATGGCACGCTTGTGCGTCTCGACAAGTTTCCTGAGGCCAGCGCCCTTCTTGATATCTCCAGCTTCAAGAACAACGAGGGTCTGCCAGTCATCCAGTTTGAGAACCGGCTCCATTGCGGGGTTGAGGTTCTTGCCGCTGGCGTCCTTGACCCAGACGATCCGGCGACCACCGAAAAGTGGGACTGTCAGCACCTCGTCAATGAGTCGATTGGGGTCTGCGCTGATATCAGCAGCGTCAATCTTGATCAGATTGAAAGGGTCGCTATCCCCTTCAGAGGCTTTGTTGACGAGCCGTGTTGCCCGCTCCGATACCAGTCCGGTGTCCGGACCGAACACAAGAACCACGCCACCAGCGTCAGGTGGATTGGCAACGAACCGATCGATTTCCGCAGCTTTCAGAACGGTCACGGCCGGCGCACCTCTGCCAGAAAACTATTGCTGGCTTGCAAAATAGCCCGCAACACGAGCGGTGATGTCATCGGCAACCGACTTGGCAACCCGTTCCTGAGCATCCCGGTAGGCACGCGTGTTGGCAAACCGTTGATCCGAGAAGTCATAGGAAGCGGTCTTGAAGGCCCGGCCCGACATCAGCGTTTCATCTGTCGACAGGTCACTCAGGACAAAGGTCGAATTCATCGTGGTGTTGTAGGCGGACGGTACATCGGCGAACCGTTCCACACCAACTTCAGAATTGCTGACGTCAATCAGCACCTTCAGCCTGTATTTCTTGGCCGGCGCTTCACCACCGCGCTCAAACCTGTAGGTCAGCTCATTGTAAAGAACACGCGAAGCATCGTTGTTGGCAAACTGAGCATCGATCGAATCCAGATCGATGGCCGCCATTTCAGCCGCGACGGGTGACGAAACCGAGCCGAATTCCCCGGTGCTCGTGCCGTAGAGCGGGCGCACCTGACACCCGCTCAAAAGGACTGCTGCTGCAAATCCAACGCAAAGTGCACCGCGGCGCCAGGCGGCTCTCTTCTCGAAGATGTTGTCAAACAACGACATTTACGATCCTTTGCGGCACAACAATGAGCTTCTTCGGTGAATTTCCGTCCAAAGCCTTGCGAACGAAGTCAAGCGCCAGAGTAGCCGCTTCGACCTCTTCTTTGGAAGCGTCTTTTGCAATTGTCAGTTCGCCGCGCCGTTTGCCATTCACCTGGATCGGATATGTGACACTGTCTTCAGCCAACAGTTCACTCTCCGGTTCGGGCCATTTGGCCTCGGAAATCAGGTTGTCATGACCAAGCGCAGACCAGCATTCTTCCGCCAGATGCGGCATCATGGGCGCCATCATCTGGACGAGAAAATCGGCAGCTTCCCGGATTGCATAACGTGCTGCTCCGTCGGCATCACCGTCGTTGAAGGTTTTGCTGATCGTGTTGACCAGCTCATAAAGACGGGCAACGGCCCGATTGAAACCGAGGCCTTCCAGATCATTTGAAACGGCGGCCAAAGTTTTGTGGCTGGTCCGGCGCAACTCAAGCGCCTTTCCGCTCACTTCTGGCGCGGTTCCACCGCGAGGTTCGATCTTTTCCGAAATTTCTCCGATCAAACGCCAGACACGCTGGACGAAGCGCCATGCACCCTGAACGCCATCTTCGGTCCAGATGACATCACGCTCCGGTGGGCTGTCAGACAGCATGAACCATCGGGCTGTGTCTGCGCCATAGGTATCGATGATGTCTGTCGGATCGACCGTGTTGCGTTTGGACTTCGACATTTTTTCAATCGAGCCGATGACAACCTCTTCGCCTGAATCAAGCAGCGTCGCGCGCCGTGAACCGTCGACCTCCTCGATCTTGATTTCCGCAGGTGCAATCCATTGACCGTTGGCACCTTCGCCGAGACGGTAGGTCTCGTGCGTGACCATGCCCTGCGTAAAGAGACCCTTGAACGGCTCTTTCAGATCAAGCGCACCAACTTTCTGCATCGCGCGGGTGAAGAAGCGCGAATAGAGCAGGTGCAGGATCGCATGTTCGATGCCGCCGATATACTGATCGACCGGCAACCAACCATTGGCCGCAGCAGGGTCGGTCGGCTCATTGCAGTCCGGTGCCGTGAACCGCGCAAAATACCAGGAACTGTCGACAAAGGTATCCATGGTGTCGGTTTCACGTTTGGCCGGCTTCCCGCATTTCGGGCAGGTGGTATCGCGCCAAGTCGCATGTCGATCCAGCGGATTGCCCGGTTTGTCGAAATTGATATCATCCGGCAACTGAACAGGCAGGTTCTCGTCTTTTTCCGGCACGACACCGCAGTCGTCGCAGTGAACAACCGGGATCGGACAACCCCAGTACCGCTGGCGTGAAATACCCCAGTCGCGCAGGCGGAAATTTACCTGACGCTCTGCCTGAGGCGTTCCGTCGACGCTGACCGTCTCCAGTTTCTTCGCAACCGCTTCCTTGGCATCCGCAATTGACAGACCATCCAGGAAGTCCGAATTGAAAATCGTGCCGTTGTCGGTGAAAGCCTCGTTGCCGACATCGAAACTTGCCGGGTCTGCATCCTTCGGCAAAACAACGGGTTTTACCGGCAGCTCATATTTGCGTGCAAAATCCAGATCGCGTTGATCGTGTGCAGGGCACGCAAAAATGGCCCCGGTTCCGTAGTCCATCAGGATGAAATTGGCGACATAGACCGGCAACTCCAAAGACGCGTCCAGGGGATGCCTGACCCGCAGACCGGTATCGATGCCCTTCTTTTCCGCTTTTTCAATGGCTTCTTCCGAAGTTCCAACCCGGCGGCATTCCTCAATGAACGCCTGCAGCTCCGGATTGCCCTCGGCAACCTTCAACGAGATCGGATGATCGGGCGAAAGCCCCATGAACGATGCCCCATACAGGGTGTCCGGCCGCGTGGTAAAGATCTCCAGCGTCTTGTCGCCTGTTGGTGCTGCTTCGGTAAATTCAAACCGCACACGGAGGCCTTCCGAACGGCCGATCCAGTTCTTCTGCATCAGACGAACCTTGTCCGGCCAGCGGTCGAGAGTATCGATCGCCTCCAGCAGATCTTCCGAAAAGTCAGAGATCTTGAAGAACCATTGGGTCAACTCGCGCTGCTCTACCAGCGCCCCCGATCTCCAGCCGCGGCCGTCGATCACCTGTTCGTTGGCCAGAACCGTCATGTCGACAGGGTCCCAATTGACCTTGGCGTTCTTACGATAGACCAGACCGGCTTCCAGGAACCTCAGGAACAGGCGCTGCTGCTGCGTGTAGTACCCTACATCGCAGGTCGCGAATTCACGGCTCCAGTCCAGCGAAAGACCCATGATCTTGAGCTGGTCTCGCATCGTGGCAATATTTTCGTAGGTCCAGTCCTTTGGGTGAACCTTGTTTTGCATGGCTGCGTTTTCTGCAGGCATGCCAAAGGCGTCCCAACCCATCGGATGCAGAACATTGAAGCCTTTTGCACGCTTGTAGCGGGCAACCACATCGCCCATGGCGTAATTGCGCACATGACCCATGTGAATACGGCCGGACGGATAGGGGAACATTTCAAGGACATAATACTTGTCGTGCGGGTCGTCGTTATGCGTGACGAACACATCCTTGTCGTTCCAGACCTTTTGCCAGCGCGCTTCGACTTCGCGCGCGTTGTACCGTTCCGTTGCCATCAATTATGCCGTTTGTTCTTGCCGCCGGATCTGGCGGAATTTGTGAATGAATGACTGCCGGACTGTCACCAGAAATCCTGCCCGCGGTCAACATGTGTCAGACGTTTGTGCCTGCTGAAGCCTGTTTATTGCGCAAAGCCGCATCCGTAAAGCGGTTGAAGGCGTGGATCGGGTACCTTTTCCGGTCAAAAGCGAACAAGAAGTCGACATGCGGGAAGAGGCGCTACTCACAGACAGGCCCTTCAACACCGACGAAACAAGATGCCATTTGAAGCTGATTTCAAACATGGTTATGACAGACCGCATGTAGCCAATGTCTGAGACCGGAGTGTCTCTATCGTCAGTCTGTTTTCTCATGGAGCACTTGATGACCGATGCCGCTGAGCGTCTCGCCGCGACCCTGACCGACATCAATAAGGCTGAGTCCGAATTCGGCCGGGCATCTGGGTCGGTCACATTGATTGCCGTATCCAAAACATTCGACAGCGCATCAATTCGCCCGGTCCTGGAGGCCGGCCAACGTGTTTTTGGCGAGAACCGGGTGCAGGAGGCAATGCAGAAATGGCCCGGATTGCGTGACGACTTTGATGAGATCGAATTGCATCTGATTGGCCCCCTGCAGTCCAACAAGGCCAAGGAAGCCGTTGCAACTTTCGACGTGATTCATACCGTGGACCGCCTGAAGATCGCGAAGGCACTGAAATCGGAGATGGACAGGCAAGGTCGCCAGCTGCCGTGTTTCATCCAGGTCAACACCGGCGAGGAACCACAAAAGGCGGGGATAGCCCCTCAGGACGTCGATGCCTTCATTAGCGCCTGCCGCGACGACGTCGGACTGGATATTGTCGGCCTCATGTGTATTCCGCCTGTTGATGAAGCTCCAGGCGAGCATTTTGCCCTTCTGGAGAAGATCGCTGCCCGTAATGCGATCAAAGGCCTCTCCATGGGTATGTCGTCGGACTATAAGACCGCGGTTGGTTTTGGTGCGACTCACGTTCGGGTCGGCTCGGCAATTTTCGGGGCACGAGATTACCGTTAAATGGCGTTTGGCACCGACATTCGCAGCAAGAAAGCCTTTCTCAGTCGCGAAGCTGCCTGAAACTGTCAAAATTGACAGGAATTTGACCAACCAGTGACTGAATCTTTACATCGGCCACAACAATGCCGCGACTTTTTCCTCAAGCGGCCCTTTGCCCGTCGCGATCCGGCAGCAAAGTCCTCCCTGTTCCGGTTCGACGGGTCGCAGGGACCTGACGAATGGACGGAACACCAAGACCAAAACCAAACAGTTGGAGGTCATATCATGTCCAAACGTCTTACTGCCGCGATCCTCGTTGGTGCTTTCACCGTTTCTTCTGCGGCTCTCGCACAGGGCATGTCCTTTGAGGCGGTCGACAGCAACCAGGACGGTTTCGTAACTTTTGAAGAAATCACGGCTGCTGTTCCGACCATGTCGGAAGATCTTTTCAAGGCCGCAGATGCGAACCAGGACAGCATGCTGGATCCGGACGAGTTCGCAACAGTTCAGCCGTAACAGCGGTTTCGGGCGGTTACCCCCCATAACTCCGCCAGCGCGGCGCAGCCGCCCGATCAAGACCATCGCCGGAGGTCACGCCGGCGGTGGTTTTTCGCGTTTGGCCAGACCAACGTCGTTTTGTGGCTGAATGAGCGGCTCTGGGTTTCATACATCCCGAATGACTCAAGTGTTTGTTGAGTTATCGTAATGATTGATCGGCACAGATCTCATTGACCCCAAATTGCAGCTTTGCCAGACTGGTCGGCGTATTTGGGAGGAAATCATGAAATCATTGAATTGGGCGCTCGGCGCCGCAATTGCGCTTGGTCTTTCTGCTGGCTCCGCTTTGGCAGCCGACACAACATTGCGGATTTCGCTGCAACTGCCACTCACCAGCCATCTCGGCCAGAACCTGCTCCTCTTCAAGGAAGAAGTGGAAAAGAATTCAAACGGTGACATCGCGGTCGAAATTTATGATTCCGCCCAGCTTTACAAGGACAAGGAAGTTCCGGCAGCTGTCGGGTCCGGCGCAATCGAGATGGGTGTCGCCTCACTGACCCGATATGTCGGGGACGTTCCGGCAGTCGACATCTTCTATCAGCCGTTCCTGTTCGATACCGAAGAAAAGGTTCGTGCAGCTGTCGCCCCAGGGTCAGCTGTCCGTGGACCGTTGGACGAGGCCATCCAGGATACGGGATCGACCGTTTTGTGGTGGCAGGCCTATGGCGGCGCGATCATGCTGTCCAAGGAAGCACCGATCAAGACACCTGAAGACATGAAGGGCAAAAAGGTTCGTGTCTTCGGCAAGACGCTTGGTGACTTCGTCAAGGCAGCCGGTGGAGCGCCGACACTGATTTCAGGTTCAGAGCAATATCTGGCGTACCAGCGAGGCACCGTTGATATTGGCATGACCGGTGTTTCCGGCGTGAAATCCAGAAAACTCTGGGACGTCATGGACACGATCACCGTCACCAACAATGCGGACATTGAGTTCATTGTCGTCGTCAATACGGACTTCTGGAACGGGCTGTCCGAAGAGCACAAGGCGATTGTACAGGCAGCGGCATTGACGGCAGAAAACGATGTTCGTGATCGCATGTCGCAGATCGAGGCGGACGCCTACAAAGCAGCCGAAGAAAACGGCATGACGGTTTATCGTCCGACTGCGGAGGAAATCACCGCATGGAAAACCGTCAGCGAACCCGTCTATGAGGCCTATATCGAGAAAACCGGCGATCTGGGTCAAAAGATCATGGATGCGGCGAAAAAGCTCTGATCCTACCGAAACGCGACTGTTGCAAGCGATGACTGGCATATTGCCGGTCATCGTGCGCTTTCGTTTTTATCTGACTACAGTTCGTCAGAGCCGTTTTTGCGGATAATTTCCTGGCCGCCGCCCATCCTGAGGGTTCCATGACAGCCTTTTCATCATTCCTGCGCGCCCTGGCGTGGATTGCCGCTCTCCTGTTCTTCTGTGCCGGAGGAATGCTGACCTATGAGGTAGCCGCTCGATACCTCTTCATTGCGCCAACGATCTGGGCTGCCGAGCTTTCGCAGCTTTGCCTCATCTGGGGAACGATGCTGGCGATGCCCTGGCTGCTTCAATCCGGCCGCCACATAGCCGTTGATGCAATCACAGAGCGCCTTGGACCGCTTGGGAAACGGCTTTGCTACGGTTTATCGATGTCGGCCGTCGGCCTTTTCAGCTTAATTGTCACATGGTTCGGTGGCGACATTTTCTGGGATTCCTTTGAACGTGGCAGAACCACGGGCTCCATGCTCGATCTGCCGACATGGGTTGCCGAACTGGCAATCCCGATCGGTTTTGCCCTTCTCTTTGCTCAAGCCTTGATAGAAGTCTTGAAAGCGATGCGCGGAACAATGCTCGAAGCGGGTGAGCGTTCATGACCACAGTTCTGATCCTCGCAGCGCTTTTCAGCCTTCTTCTGATCCGCGTTCCGGTTGCCTTCGCCCTCGGCGGGCTTGGGCTGGCCCTACTTCTGTTTGGCGGCTTTTCACCGCTTATGGCTCCACAGGCCATTCTTTCCACTCTGGATGGTTTCATTCTTCTGGCCGTGCCGCTTTTCCTGCTTATGTCCAACATCCTTTTGAAGGGCGGGGTGGGCAAGGATCTCTTTGCAGCGGTTCATGCCTGGGTCGGACATTGGCCGGGCGGCCTTGCTGTCGCGACCATCATTTCATGCGGCATCTTCGCCGCGATATCTGGTTCGTCCGTGGCAACCGCGGCAACGATTGGCACAGTTGCCATTCCTGAAATGATCGAACGCGGATATCAAAAACGTTTTGTCTATGGATTGCTGGCCGCCGGCGGCACGCTTGGCATTCTCATCCCGCCGTCCATTCCGATGATCGTATACGGCTTCGTCACGGAGCAATCCGTTATTGCGCTATTTCTTGCAGGGATAGGTCCGGGCCTTCTTCTGCTCACCCTGTTCATCATCTTCTCCATGATCTATGCGCGCTGGTTCGGCGGTTTTGAAGCGGTTCCGGCTGCGGATTGGGAAACGCGGTTCTGGGCATCACTGCGCGCTTTGCCGTCGGTTCTGTTGGCTGTCTATGTGATCAGAGTGATCTATATCGGCGCTGCAACCCCGACCGAAGCAGCCGCGATCGGTCTTGCAGGTGCACTTGTGATTACGCTCGCGATGCGACGTCTGACCTGGTTGTCCTTCCGTCAGGCAATCTTCGACAGCATGGTTACGACCGTGGCAATCCTGATGATCGTTGCCGGTGCAAAAGTTTTCGGCAAGGCAATCACGCTCTATCGGATACCTCAGGACATCTCGATGTTCATCAGCCAGAACTTCGATACCCCGCTGACCTTTATTCTAGTCGTCTCGGTCGTCCTCCTGATCATGGGTCTGGTGTTTGAAGCCCTGTCCATGGTTCTGATCATGACGCCTGTTCTCTTGCCGGCGGCACTGATCCTCGGTTTCGATCCGATCTGGTTCGGCGTCTACATGGTCGTGATGGTTGAATGCGCTTTGATCACGCCGCCTGTCGGTCTCAATCTTTACGTGATCCAGTCGGTCGCCAAATCCAAATTGTCAGAGGTCGCCCGCGGCGTGCTTCCGTTCCTGGGGCTGATGCTGTTCAGCGTTGCCGTCCTCTATTTCTGGCCCGCTTTGGCCCTTTATATACCCTTCAATTTCTGAGGTTCGCACCATGCCATCTCCGGCCGACACCCTCCGTACGCTTCTGGCGCAGGACAAGCTGCACGTGATGCCCTGTTGCTATGACGCGCTATCGGCAAAACTGATTGAGCAGGCGGATTTCGATCTGACCTTCATGTCCGGTTTTGCCGCCTCCGCAAGCCGGATCGGCCAACCCGATCTCGGCCTGATGTCTTATTCAGAGGTGCTTGACCAGGCCAGAAACATTGCCGATGCCGTTTCCATACCGATCATCGCCGACGGTGATGAGGGCTATGGAAACGCTATGAATGTTCGCCGGACAGTCGCCGGCTTTGCCAAGGCAGGCGCGGCAGCCGTCATGATTGAGGATCAGCTAGCGCCAAAACGCTGCGGACACACGCCTGGAAAGGCAGTTGTATCGCGGCAGGAAGCTTGTGATCGCATTCGGGCCGCCGTTGACGCACGCGCAGACGGAGCCGACATTCTCATTCTGGCCCGCACAGACGCCCGCCACGAACATGAACTCGGTGAAGCCATTGAAAGAGCCCGCATGTTCAAGGAACTCGGAGCTGACATTCTTTTCGTCGAGGCACCAAAAACCGTCGCCGAAATGGAAACCATTTGCCGGGAGCTGCCGGGGCCAAAGATGGCCAACATCGTGGAGGGGGGCGTAACACCCGACCTCTCCCACAAGGATTTGCAGGAGATTGGATATGCCATCGCCGCCTATCCGCTGACCTTGATGGCCAGTGCCATGAGGGCGATGGTCGGCACTTTGGAGCGCCTGAAACTTGATCAGGACCGCACGCCGGATCTCATGAGTTTCGCAGATCTGCGAGACCGCATCGGTTTCAACAAATATTACGAAGTGTCAGAACGCTACGACACGTCGCGAAGGGACAAATAGCCCGGCAAGCAGAGAACTAGTTGTTTTTCTTCTGCTTGCCGAAAACATTGCCCAGAAGGCCTGCTGGCAGCCCGAATCCTTCTTCCACCGCCTTTAGAACCTCTTCGTCGTCAACCTCACCATCAATGACCTTTTGAACGTTGATTTGCGTGTTGCCACCAGTCGCCCGTTCAATGACCTTGTTGGCGGTATCGACCAGTTCTTGAGAGGGTTCCTTGTTGCCTTGCAGGATGGAGATCAATTCGCCACCCGTCTTCTGAAGCTGTTTGTAGGCTGCTTCTGGGTTTTCCAGAATGCCTTTGATATCCGGATAGATCCGGGGATCATTCCAGGGCCCTTCGATCACGATGGGCACGCCAAGGCCTGCCATTTTCTTATCCTCGCCCTTGCGGCGGGGTTGAGGAGCTTGTCCTTCCAGCGTCGGTACGATCTTCGGCTCAACACGCCAGGCAAGGCTTTGTTTCGGCATATCGGTCGTGCCTTTGCCCGTCATACGCAAAAGCGGACCCACCATCGCCAGATCTTCGGTCTTGGCAACGCCATTGTTGATCTGGAAGGTTGCACCGAGTGAGCTGAAATCGGTCTTTTCCGACGCGTTGTCTTGCCAGCCCAGCAAGGTTTCAATCGAAAGACCACGCACCATTTTGGGAATGTTGATCCCCCGGATCGCACCATCCATGAATTGATACCTTGCGGTTCCGTTCAGGCCTTGAACAAGCGCCTGCTCACTCGCCCCTTTGGAGGTGACATCCATGTTGATGGTCGCTTTGCCTTCAATCCAGCTGAAATCAGCTGCATCGCGCAACAATGGATAGGAATCAAGACTGGTCAGCGCGAATTTCGCCGCGACGTCCGGCGTATCAGAAGACCCGTTGAGCTTGACTGTGCCGGTCCCTTTGCCGTTGTAAAGCGACAGATTTTCAAGGTTTGCCGTTAGGAGACCATTTTGTATGGTTGCTGACAGAGCAGACTGATCGATCTTTATCTTGTCCCAACGAATTTCCTGCGTTGTAACCTTGAAGTCCGCATCGACAGCCCTCAAACCGGAAAAATCGATCGGTTCGTTGCTCCACCCGCTTCCTTTGCTGGTGTTACCGCCGCTATTGCCGCCACCGTTGCCGCCTGAAGACCCGGAAGAAGAAGAATTCCCACCTGATTTCGCGCTGCCACCAAGATATGGATCAAGAACCAGCGCTCCCAGCGCAAGGCGGGCAGTGACCTTCGGCTTCCCGGCGAGTTCAATACGTCCGTTTGCCTCACCGGAGGTGCTGTCCAGAGTGAAGCGGGTTTCCTCGAATGTGATCGTTTCGCCCTGAACACCGAAAATACCGGATGCCTTGAAGGTTTTCAGGCCTCCGCCCGCGCCGATCGGCTGCCCCATCCAGGCCATCAGGCCACGCAAATCTGCCGTTTCAAGGCGAACAGCACCGTCAACTGCGCCCGAACGCGCCGCCCATCCGTCAAAGCCTGCACCCACGCGATTGCCCTTTACTGTCACCGAGACAGGCGCTTCAGCCCCGGCCAGAAGTTTGGCCGTGTCGGCATTGCCGGTCAGCGTAAAGGCTTCACCGCGCCAGGTCATGGCACCGCTCAGGGATATCGGCTTTTCCAGACCTTGCATCTCGACATCCATGGCAAGGTTGGTCAGTCGATCTGCTTCCGGATCACCACCGACGGCGGACGCAAGGCCGAGACCGCCGATCTCCCCTTCCGAGATTGAAACCGATCCGTTTATGTCGAGCCCCGCCACCAGCTCTTCGCCCGTAAGACCGACCGTCTCAAACGCAAGATCAGCACTCAGTTTTCCGCTTGCCGGAAGATCCTGCCCTGACAGCAGCAGCAGGTCCGCAATCGAACCGTCCTTGAGTACCAGCCGGCCGGAAAGTTCCGGCACAAGACCGGAAAGGTCTGCATCTGCGGCTCCTCCAAGCGACAATTGACCCAGTGTTATGTGGAGGTCAGCCAACGAAACTGCAGCTTCTGTCCCTGAAATCCTGGCGTCCATATTGAAGGCACCAGGATCGGTCGCCAGATCCTGACCCGCAAGCGCGACAAGAGCTTTGAGCGAAGGACCAGACCCTTCAATTGCCAACTCGGCGCGGGCAGGCTCGATACCGGCCTCGCCTCCGACCGTAATCTTGTTGTCGGCGGAGGATATCGTGAGGTTGACCGGAACCTGTTCACCCGAAACCATTCCAAGCGGATTTGTCAGAGAGCCCTCGACACCAAGTGGGATCTCGTTGAAGACAAAACTGGAGCTCAAGTCAACGACGCCGGACAGGTCCGGAGCGTTGAGAGAAAGATTGAGGTCGGTCACCCTGATAGGTTCAGGCGTCGACAGGTCTTTGTATGTGACCGTCCCGCCGGTAATCTCAAGGCTGTCGACACCAATGCTTTTCAGATATCCCTCCGAAGGTGCTGAACCGCCACTGGTATCCTCAGCGGGTGCGTCCGTTTGCGCGGGGGCTTCAACCACTCTTGGTGCGGCCTCCGGACTGTCCGAAGCTGTGTCAACTGCCAGCGCGCGACGCGGCTCCCAACTGGTCGTGCCGTTTGGTCCGATTTCGAGATAGATATCCGGTTGATCAAGCGAAATGCCTGTAACCTGAATGTTGCCGGACAGCAGCCCACCCCAGGCCAGGCCAAATTCCATACGTTCGGCTTTGGCAAATTCAATGCCGTCTGCTCCGGCTTCTCCGGACAGGCCGATTTGCTCAGCAACAAGCGAGAAACCAGGAAACAGCGACAGGGAAACAGGACCATCAAGTCTGACCCGCCAACCAAGGCGTTGGTCCACCTGCTCAACAACCTGGCGCTTGATCTCATCCTTGGGCAGGAACAGCGGAACAACCAGTATGATGGTCACCAGCATGAACACCAGGCTGCCCAGTCCGATCAAAAGCCGTCGCATTAAAGTGCCTTTCATCTCCTCGAATCGGCCTCAATGTAGACCAATACGGCAACAAACATGCCTGATGAATTTGACAAAAGCAGGAATTGTCGCCGTTTCAAAGCCGATTTGCAGGATTTCAGTGCGAATTCAAGAAATGGAAGACATGTGATTGTCCCAGGCATACCCGGGCGGCCGGGCTATGACTTCGGCTGGAGCGTCAAGCTCTCCAACATAAGAAAGCGCGCCATTTCCGTCTGAAATCAGGAAACCTGCCTGATCGATCGGTGCGACACCGCACCCGTCGGGAATGGGTTTTGCCCCCAGAAAGGCTGAAGTTGACGTGTCCCAGAAAAGCGTTTGACCGCCACGCGGGGCAGACGTTGCAATCACACTGCCATCGTTGTTGGCAGTCACCGAACCGATGTAGTTTTCAAGTCCAATTGCAATGGGAGTCGGGATCGCCGTTGGACGAGGCGGTTGGTCCCGTTCAACAACGACGACCAGCGGCGGCGTTTCGTTTTCCGGCCCTTCGAACTGACCGCCAACCCATACTCTTCCGGCAGCGTCCATTGCCATATGGCGCAATGAAACCTGGTGCAGGGAGCGTGGCAGCGCTTGCATGGACAAAAGTTCGCCGGTCTCTACATCAAGAAAGGCGATCGACGGCGCCATGCTGTCGAGATTCAGCTTTTCGCGTGCCTTGTCCGGATGGGTTTCAATGCCACCATTTGCGACGATAAGCGCGCGTCCATCGGCGCTCATCAGAATGTCGTGTGGGCCAACTCCGAAAGTATCGAACTCTCCGATACGCTTTGGCTCGGCAGCACTCATGTCATAAACACCGACAACACCCCTAGCCCCATCGAAGTCGTTCTCAACCGAATAAAGCAGCCGTCCATCGGCCGAAAAACACCCGTGCCCATAAAAATGCCGACCCTTGGAGGCGGCCAGGACATGAGGTTCAACACGATCGAAAGGATGAATGACGACGGCAAATGCACCCGGACGCCTTGCAAATGCAACCCAGCGGGTCTTGTCGGGAGATATAGCTATCCCGTGCCCTCTGCCCGGCAGGGAGACTTCAGCCAAGACCTGACCAAGGTCGTCCAGAATGCCAATTCCAAAGGTTCCGTTCGCTTTTCTGAAGGCACTGGCAAAGAGAGGTACGTCCTCTTCGGCCTCCCGGCCGATAAGGCTCCCAGCCAGCGTTGATTTTGCAAAAACCGGCGTTGCCGCGAGGCTTCCCAGCCCGGCCAAAAACTGACGTCGGGAAAATGCCGTCGGCTTAGTCGCCGTCAAGCGCATTGAACCCTCCGGCGAGATCCAGCGCTCCGGCAAGTTCGAGAGCGACAGTATCTCTGATCGATTTGACGGTAATCGCAAGGACGCTCACCAGTTTGTAGCTGTCTCCCTGCCCGAATGAATTGCGCAGTGGGGGACTTAGCTGCGCTAAAATCTTCTGAGCGTTGCCGAACTCAAAGTTCAGCGTATCGAAAATCCACATGAAGTCCTGCGGCGTCAGGCTTTGCAGGTTCAAGCTTGACAGCGACTGCTCAATTCCCTGCAATTCGCTGGACAAGAATATGACGCCATTGCCCGAGCGCGAAAACGGAAAACGTCGGGGTTTGGCCTTCTCTTCAGAAGTTCCTAGTGCTGGCAAAAGATCCTGATCGCGCACAACAATCAGCCCAGTGACCAATGCGTTGAAAACGGATTCGATGGCCTCTTTCGAAGTCTGAAACCGCGCATCGTTGCCACCAGGTGTTAGCAAGATGTCTTTGAACCCGTCCGGGTTTGCCCAATCCGCCTCAAGGGCAATTGCGATGGTGTGTATATTCTGGGCGATTGCGAGAGCATAGTCGCACGTAAACTCCGAGTTTTCGTCCGATTTCCCCAGCCGCACTTCGCCGGTCTTGTCAAAAGCGATCAGCTCCAGAGCTGTCAGCCCCTGAACTGCAACACTCTTTTTCGCAAGACCGGCGGCATTGAGCGCGTCCTTGTCCTTGTTCGCATATAGTTTGCGAAGTTGCCGTGAACCTATGCCGCGAGGATCAGGCAGAAAGGCCAGACGGCTTAACCTGTCCTGATCAAGAAGTGGCCCGAAGCGCAAGAAGTGAATACGTCCAAAGTCATGAACGGTTTCGGAAAACACTTGTTGAAACTCAAGGCCGGCCGTCTCATTCGCATCGAGACAGACCGTTTCGACTGCCGTCGGAAGGCTCTGCGTCGAGGAGGCAAATTCCTGAAAAGCCGGCTTGATATAGCCGATGATCATGCTTTCAAGGTTGGACTTGTAATCCTGCGCCTGTGCCGAATCCGAAACAGACAGGACTATGGCCATCACAAGTATCAGGCGCATTACAGAGACTCCAAAAACCTGATCAGATATCGGCGGTCATCCGGAGACAGATTGACTACGTTGTTTCGCGCCTGCTCAGCCTCACCACCATGCCATAGCACTGCTTCAAGCAGGTTTCGAGCACGACCATCATGCAGGAACCGGGTGTGATTGTTAACTGTTTCAGTCAAACCGATACCCCATAGCGGCGGTGTGCGCCACTCCTGACCGGTCGCGTCGCCAACGGGCCGGTGATCGGCGAGGTCTGGACCCATGTCATGAAGCAACATGTCGGTGTATGGCCAGATCAGTTGGAACCGGTGAGCCGGATTTTCCGCAAATCGGCCGGTAACGAATTTCGGCTGATGGCAAGCGGTGCAACCGGAGGCGTAAAAAACTTCCTTGCCCTTGAGGACTTCCGGATCTTCGACATCCCGCCGCGCCGGAACTGCAAGGTTTTCTGAATAGAAGGTCACAAGTTCCATAACCGGGTCTGGCGCTTCCGATGGTCCAAGTTGAGCCTGCTCGCCATGCGGCATGGACAGGCACTCCGTTTGGGCCTGGGTGCAGTCACCGAAGTTGTTGGGTTTGTCCGGTGTGCTAATGCCGATGTCGCCTGCGAACGCGCCAGCTGTCTGTGCCCGGATGGTTGGATTCGAGGCCTTCCAACCAAACCGTCCGAGTGTCAGCTCATTGGTTTGCGGGTCCCGCACCTGACTGGGCCTTCCCGATATCCCGTCTCCATCCTCATCACTCGGGTCGGCAAGCGCTTCGATATCTCCGGGGTGGATCGCCTGCAACAACCCAAGCCCGATCATTGGCGGAGCAACTCTGGGCGAAATCAATGTTTCTGGATGCATGTCGCCATAACCAAGGTCACGGATATTATAAATTGGCTTTTGCAGAACAACGGTTTCACCGCCGTTCAGCAATATCTCTATGTCCTCAAATTCAATGTCGAACTTCCCTTCGCCGGACAATCCGGGAACCGCAAACGCCTGAAACTGACCCCCGTATGTGGGCTCAGGAATAGACAGAAGCACCTTCTGGGCTAAAGCCTGCCGCTGATCATCGTTTTGCGGAGGTATCGACAATCTCAAAAAGAGCGAAACCGCCTCGTCTCCCGTGCGAGGCGGACGGCCACGCCCATCCTTCAGATGGCAGCCCTGGCACGACCTTGCATTGTAGAGAGGCCCCAGACCATCAGATGCCTGAGTTGAAGCCGGTGAAGAGGCCCAGAGCTTCTTGAAAAGCCCGTTCCCGACCTTGAACAAGTGCTGCTCGTCGAAAGTGAGATTTGAATTGGAATGGGAAAAGGCATCTCTGCTTGGCCGTCGTTTTGAGGTGCCGGCGCCTCCCTGCATCTTCTCAAATGCCTCAGCTGTTTCAAAGTCCGTTGTCAGCTCAAGCACCCGCGCCGCCTTTAGCCGGTCGGCTTCGGAAAGATCGTCTCGATAGGAGAGAGCATCGGCGCCATAGGTCGGATATGCAGCGACCAGAAAAACAGAAACAGCGCCCAATGCGGCGCTCAGTTTGGGGACCAGTCCCATTGTTCGCATCCTGATTATGCCCGCGAGCCCCAATTCGCGGGTGTCAACACCAGGCGGTCCATCGACCGCCTGGTACACTCTAAGGCTTATTCGAAGACAGCGCCCGGATTGTCCAGGCTGTCTGAGCCTTCAAAGGCGATCTCGTCAAGCTCAAGCACCTTCACCACACGTTCGATGGAGGTCGTCTGGTCGACAAGCGCATCAACGGCCGCCTGCACGACAGCATTGCCTTCCTCGTTGCCCTCACCGATCATCTGGTCATAAGCTTCGCCGCCTTCAGCGCGGGCTTTCATGGCCTCAAATGCCGCAAGCGTTGCATCAAGTTTGGTTTTCATTTCTTCCGCAAGCGCAGGGTCTTTTTCCGCGACAAGTTCCGCCAGAGACGCTCCGGAAACATTGTTGCCGAGTGGGCTGCTGTATTCGCCGAAATAGACATTCCGGATCCCGACCACATCATTGTAGTGCGACATATGCGTGTTGTCGGAAAAGCAGTCATGCTCTTCCTCCGGGTCATGAAGCATCAGGCCAAGTTTCATCCGTTCACCAGCCAGTTCGCCATAGGAAAGCGAGCCCATTCCGGTCAGGATCGTGGCCAGTCCGCCAGTTTCACCCTTGCCGCCAAGTTCCTCGCGCGCAGCGCCACCAGGGGCCCAAGCAGCTGTCATTTCTTCCAAATCGGAAATCAGCAGATCGGTGACAGCCTTGAGATACTGAACACGGCGCTCGCAATTCTCGCCGGTGCAGTTTGCGGTATCGAAATCGGTTGCCGGACGGCTGCCGGCTCCAGCGTCCGTTCCGTTCAGATCCTGGCCCCACAGCAAAAATTCGATCGCATGATATCCGGTTGCAACATTGGCCTCCACTTCACCCGCTTCCTGAAGCGTGTTGGCCAACAGGTCGGCAGTGATCTCGGTCGCATCGACAGTTTCACCACCAACTTTCAAAGTCGGATTGGCGATAACATTCGCAGCGTAAAAATCATTTTCTTCAGATTCATCGCCATAAGACGCATCGACGTAATCGATCAGGCCTTCATCCAGCGGCCAGGCATTTACCTTGCCTTCCCAATCGTCGACGATGGCGTTACCAAACCGGTATGCCTCGGTCTGCTGATACGGGTTACGAGCCTCGATCCATGCGGCACGGGCAGCTTCCAGATTTGCTTCGGTCGGCTCTGCAATCAGCTTGTCGATTGCGCCCTTCAGCGTCTTGGCCGTCTCAAGCGAGTCAGCGTATTTTTGCTGGGCAATGTCGCCATATGTCGACAAAACATCAGCCGGAGCCGCGGACAATGCCGGCGTGGCAAAAAGTGTTGTTGCGGCCAAAAGGCCAAACTTAAAAGATTTCATTGGTCCATCCCGGTGTCTGCAGGCCTGCAGAAAATAAGTGTTTGCGGCAGGCCAATTCCGAAAACTTTGGCGGTCAGCGAGTGCTGCGCAGATCGTACGGAAACCATTTTATGAGGCAAAAAGTCAAGATAAAAATGCTAAAAAATCAATACTTTAGAACAGTTCCAAAAAGTTGACTGGGAAGTGTAAGTTTAACTACGCATATATAAGCCATAAATCAGACATCAATCCTTTGATGCTAGTGAGGGAATGGTATAGCAATAAAAATAGGCCGGATCGGACGCCGGAAAACGGGAAGAAAACAAGATGCTCAATGCACTGAAAAGCTTTGTACGGGAACTTACCTTCGGTGACAGTGGTGAAAAGACTTTCGCTGAAGACGACAAACGACTTGCAGCTGCTGCGCTCCTGTTTCATCTGATCGACATTGACGGTGTCATTGAAGAGAGCGAAAGCCAAAAACTTCGGCAGATACTCCAGAACCATTACGAACTGTCGGACAAGGAAACGACCGAGCTTATTTCAGCCGCCAAGCAGCGGGACGAGGAAGCCGTCGACCTTTATGGCTTCACATCGGTGCTCAAACGCACCGCGGACGAAGACGAGCGCCTCGCGATCGTCGAAATGATGTGGGAGATCGTCTATGCGGACGGTCACGTCCATGAATTTGAAGACAACACGATCTGGCGTGTTGCGGAGCTTTTGGGCGTGTCGACCCGTGATCGCATGACGCTTCGCCACAAGGTTGCTCAAACCGCGCCGGAAGCTGATGAAACCAGCTGACACCCTGCTAGAAGCAACGCCAGCTGTTCATTACTGACCGGTGATGCCCTACGGGACTCGATTTCCAAGATCACCTGCCTCATATTAAAGGCATGAAATTTCAGTCAAGTCAGGGCGGTCGCCCCAAAATTCTGATCATTCTGCACCAGGAGCATTCTTCACCAGGCCGGGTCGGTCAGGAATTGGTGAAACGGGGGTTTGCGCTGGACATCCGCAAGCCGAGATTTGGCGACACTTTGCCCGACACAATGGACGGGCACGCAGGCGCGGTCATTTTTGGCGGGCCAATGAGTGCCAACGACCCGGATGCGTTTGTCCATAAGGAGATAGACTGGATCAGCGTTCCGCTGGCCGAGCAAAAGCCATTTCTGGGCATATGTCTGGGTGCGCAAATGATGGTGAAAAACCTTGGCGGCACCGTATCCGGACACCGCGACGATCTCGTCGAGATCGGTTATTATCCATTGAAAGCGACCAAAGCGGGCCAGGCACTCATGAACTGGCCGGGAAAGGTCTACCAGTGGCATCGCGAAGGGTTCAGCCTGCCGCGTGGAGCAGAACTGCTTGCAACCAGTCCGACCTATACCAACCAGGCAATCCGTGTGGGACCGACCGCTTATGGCATTCAGTTTCATCCTGAGCTCACGCATCAGATGATGGTTCGCTGGACAACAAAGGGGGCTCCACGCATGGAACTCCCCGGAGCGCAACAGCGCCGCGATCACTTTGCAGGTCGACTGGTCTATGACCCTGCAGTTAAGAGATGGCTCGACGGGTTTCTGGATCACTGGATCGGATCCGCCGCAATGCCGAAGGTCCACTCGGCGCTGAAAGCAGCCGAGTGAACCCGCATTCCATGCAGAACCGATAATCAGATCGGAACGTCAAGACTGAGTTTATCGCTCACTCAAGCAACTCGATTTCACCAGGCTGCCACGTTTTTTCAAACCAGGCCTTCTCTGGTCCATAGAGACGCAGGATCGTGAACCAGCCCTTTCCAGGAATTGTCTCGATCCAGTTCTGTTCTTTTCCAGATGGTGCTTGCGGGCCAAAATAGAGCGTCACCGATCCGTCTTCATTTACAAGCAGCTCGTCACGTTTGTTGTTTTTGCTCGGAAAGGGCTGGCCGGTTTGCAGCTCTGAACGCGTTTGCGGGTCGTAGGCGACCACCGACCAGAAATCCTTGGCGGGCACGTTGGACGGAATTTCTAGCTTGTAGGACTTGGAGCCGTCGAGAAAGTCTCCCGATACGTCCGTAACGTTGAGCGCATATTGTGAGCCCTTGCCGGGCAGCTTCAGCACCATGGCGGGCGTGTTCACTGTCGCCATGTAGAAGAACATGGTTCTGGCATCCAGATAGCGCCCTCCGTTGCCCTTGTCCCGGAGCCACTGCCAGTCACCACCAATGAACGCGGTATACCATCCGCTATTTTCATAAAGATAAGCGCTCTTGTCGCGCGGCTTCAACCAGATGGACCTGGCCATTGCGTTTCCGACCGCAACCGCCTCAGTTAGCAATTGTTTCATCCGAGGGTCCGGATCGAACGGTTTTCCTTTTTCGATGCCAATTGCGGCGGCAAGCCCACGCAGTTCCGGATCGAAGGTGGAGATGGGTTCTCGGTCAATCACCGCATGCAGTTCGTTGTAGAACTCGAATGTATTGGCATGGATTGTATTGAAAACCTTTTTGGAGGCATTGATGAACTCCATTTCCGGTGGTGTTGCCTTGTTCTTCAGCGGATAGATCTTCAACCCGTCCCGATAGGACTGCACAGCAACATCCGTTTTTCCATCGACCAGAAATCCGCGCGCGATGAACCAGTTGATATAGCTGGTCGACTTCGACACGAAATAGGTTTCGCCATCGACCTCTGCTTCATAGCCACCAACCGGAGGATCGAGGTCCCCTTCATAGTCGGGTGGAAGTATCAGATATCTGCCACCTTCACCCTTGTCGGGGCCTGGGACTCCCATATCGGTTACAAATCGAAAATAGGCATCGTTCACGGTTGTCGGGCCCTGGCCCTTGGGCACTTCGATAACCACAGGGCCGTCGCGCTGAAGGTCCAGTATCGCCGTTCCATAAACTGTGTCGGTGTTACCGGTCAGGAACAACGGATTTGAATCCATAAGTTGTTCGAACACGGCAACCTTGTTGGGTGCGTCCAGCCCGATCTCAAGCAGGCCCCGGCGGATTCCCTCAATCGAAGTTGCCGGAATGAAGTTCAAAAACACCTCAGCACCGCGCATGAAGTCGAGAGCATCGAACATGAGGGTGCTCGTCTCAGGTGTCGGCCTGCCATCGATGAACTTGAGGGTGCCGAAACGGGTCTCGACTTCGTCGGGCGTCAAGATGTCTTCAGGGATCGGTGTATTGTATCCTGGTGGATTGACCGTTTTGTCGGATGCCAGACCTGGCGAATTGAGACAGAGACAAGCGGCAAACCAAAGACCAATTCGTTTCATCATTCCCTCCCGGAAGTCACACGGGCATTGCACTCGGCAGCCTTCGAACAACTGGAAGATGAAACTGAAAATGAATCAAGCTGGTGATTTTGACGGTGGAGCGTCATCGCTCCACCGATAGGTCAACTCATAAAGTTTACCTGATACGAGCGTCTTCGACCGGATAACCAAGACCGCCCTGCTCGCTAAAGTTTTCCAGGTGACATTCACTGCATGCGGTCACGACATTGACCGCTTGAGGGGCACCATTCGGCGCAACCATCATGTAGTACCAGTCACCGGTCTCCGGAGATGTACCAGCGCGCACCTTTTCCATCAGGAACAAAGGCCCCTTGCTGACTTTACCGTCATCGTTGATCGCAAAAGATTCCTTGGCGATCTTCGTGCCAGCCGGAACCTGAACATCCTCCGGCTTGTATTTCAGATATTCATCCGCACCAATCGCATTCACGTAGGTGACAAGGAAACGTCCCCCATGAAATCCGGGTGCTGCAGGAAAGGCGCTTGCCTTTGTCCAACCCGGATAATCATTGACAAAGTCTTCGGAGATCCAGCGTTTGGGGCCTTCTTGATATCCCGCCTGCAGATCGGCTTTCAGACAATCATAGACGCTTTCGGCTTCGTCGCCGTTGAGTTCATAGCCAGGCTTGTCGACATCGCAGGCAGCATGCGCTGTCGCGGAAATCAAAAGTGTCGCAAAAACGCCTCCCAGATAAATCGGTAGCTTCTTCATTTCTCTCTCCCATTGTAGCCAGCCCCGCGTAGAGCTGAAGGAAAGAAGCTTCCGGTCCAGAAAGGCGCACGCACAATTCACGTGGCCGGTGTCGACACGTGAAAAGCCGTGAACCTGAAGTTTTTCAGCTTAAATGACAGTAAGTTATGCCGCGGATCGCAGGAACTTGCGATCCGCTCAAGTCTGCTCGATCAGCTTTCGAACACCACCAGAAGGTCCTTGGCGTCAATTTGAGCACCGGGTGTCACCAGGATTTCGGCCACTTTGCCATCGCGTTCGGCATGCAGCGCCGTTTCCATTTTCATGGCTTCGATCGACACCAGAACATCGCCGGCCTTCACATCCTGGCCTGCGGCAATGGCAACAGTTGAGATCACGCCCGGCATTGGAGCCCCGACATGAGCCGCATTGCCGTCCTCAGCCTTGCGCATTGCAGCGGCACCCGTGGCGCCATGTGCCCGGTCCGGTACCTTGACGTTTCTCGGTTGCCCATTGAGTTCGAAGAAGACTTTCTTCTCGCCCTTTTCGTCCGTTTCGCCGATCGCCTGACAGCGAACCACAAGGGTTTTCCCCGGCTCCAGGTCAACCAGAACTTCGTCACCGGCTTCCAGACCGTAGAAATAGACCGGCGTCGGCAAGACCGAAGTCGGGCCATATTGTTGGAATGCCTTGTCGAAGTCAGTGAACACCTTCGGATACATCAGATAAGAGGCAAGCTCGGTATCGTCCACCTCATGACCCGTTTTTTCGGTGGCGGTCTCGCGCTCTGCATCCAGATCCGCTTCTGCCAGCAGAGACCCGGGCCGAACCTTGATCGGAGTTTCACCCTTCAGCACTTTCTGCTGAAGAGCATCCGGCCAGCCACCCGGCGACTGCCCAAGATCCCCATGCAGCATCTTCACGACGCTGTCAGGAAAGGCGACATCCTTCCCAGGGTCTTCGACATCCTTCACGCTCAGGTTCTGGCTGACCATCATCAATGCCATATCGCCAACGACCTTGGACGACGGGGTAACCTTGACGATGTCCCCGAACATCTGGTTGGCATCGGCATAAGCCTGTGCAACTTCGTGCCAGCGGGTTTCAAGACCGAGCGAACGCGCCTGTTCTTTCAGATTGGTGAACTGCCCGCCCGGCATTTCGTGAAGATAGACTTCAGAGGCGCCGAAACGCAGGTCACTTTCAAAGGCCCGGTACTGGGTCCGAACGGCCTCCCAGTAAAAAGAAATCTGGCGAATGGTCTTGGCGTCGAGCCCCGTATCGCGCTCACTGCCACGCAGTGCCTCGACAATGGAACCAAGACAAGGCTGCGATGTCAGGCCCGAAAGGGCATCCATCGCAGCATCAACCGCATCGGCACCCGCTTCGACAGCTGCCAGTATCGTCGCAGCGGCAATGCCCGACGTATCATGCGTGTGGAAGTGGATCGGCAGATCGACTTCCTGCTTCAAAGTCCTGATCAGCAGTTTTGCAGCTTCCGGCTTACACAGGCCAGCCATGTCCTTGATACCAAGAATATGAGCTCCTGCCGCTTCCAGCTCCTTGGCAAGACCGACATAATACTTGAGATCGTATTTCGGACGGGCGCTGTCCAGCATGTCGCCGGTGTAACAAAGAACACCTTCACAAAGTTTTCCCGACTCCTGCACCGCGTCCATGGAGACGCGCATGTTTTCGACCCAGTTCAGGCAATCGAAGACACGGAAAAGATCAATGCCGTTTTCGGCTGCCTGCTTGACGAAGAAACGAACCACGTTGTCGGGGTAATTCGTATAGCCTACCCCGTTGGAGCCGCGCAGCAGCATCTGAAGCAGGATGTTTGGCGCTCTTTCGCGGATCTGATGCAAGCGCTCCCAAGGGCTTTCCGTCAGGAACCGCATGGCAACGTCGAAGGTCGCACCCCCCCAGCATTCAAGGGAAAACAAGCTCGGCAAACCGGTTGCGTATGCATCAGCCACGTTGACGATATCATGGCTGCGCATGCGGGTGGCGAGCAGCGACTGGTGCCCATCGCGCATCGTCGTGTCGGTTATCAGCGCGCGTTTTTCCGCCTTCATCCAGTCGGCAAAACCCTTCGCGCCCAGTTCATCGAGCAATTGCCGGGTTCCAGCCGGTTTGTCGTCGCCGAAGTCAGGGACGATTGGCGCCGACGCGTCCTTGGGCGGCCGCTCCCGGTTTTTGGTTTCCGGATGCCCGTTGACGGAAACATCGGCAATATAGGTCAGCAGCTTGGTTGCCCGGTCCTGCCGTTTCGTCTGCTCAAAGAGCGCAGGCGTGTCGTCAATGAACCTTGTTGTATAGGCGTTGGCCCTGAAATCATCGTGTCCGATGATGTTCTCAAGAAAGACAAGATTGGTGGCAACACCGCGGATCCGGAACTCGCGCAACGCGCGGTCCATGCGTTTGCGCGCATCTTCTGCCGTCGGAGCCCAGGCCGTAACCTTTTCCAGCAACGGATCATAAAAACGCGTGATCACCGCGCCGGAATAAGCAGTGCCACCATCCAGGCGAATACCAAATCCAGTCGCGCCGCGATAAGCAGTGATGCGGCCATAGTCCGGAATGAAGTTCTGCTCCGGATCTTCCGTCGTAATCCGGCACTGCAGTGCGTGACCGTTGAGACGGATCATTTCCTGCGGCGGGACACCGCTCTCCGGTGAACCGATCTTGTAACCGTCGGCAATGTGGATCTGCGCCTGTACGATGTCGATGCCGGTGACTTCTTCCGTCACCGTATGCTCAACCTGAACGCGCGGATTGACCTCAATGAAGTAGATGGCACCCGTATCGGCATCCATAAGGAATTCGACCGTACCCGCACCGCGATAGTTGACCGCCCGGCCGATCTTCAGACCGTATTCGCAAAGTTCCTGCCGTTTCGCCTCGTCGAGATATGGAGCCGGTGCCCGCTCGACGACTTTCTGATGCCTGCGCTGAATGGAACAGTCGCGCTCAAACAGATGCACAACGGTTTCGCCATCGCCGAGGATCTGAACCTCCACGTGCCGGGCGCGCTGAACCAGCTTTTCAAGATAGATCTCGTCCTTGCCGAAAGCAGCCTTCGCTTCGCGCTTTGCGGCCAGAACTTCCTTTTCCAGTGTGGCTTCGTCAGGGATCACCCTCATCCCGCGGCCACCACCGCCCCAGGAGGCTTTCAACATGACCGGATAGCCGATGTCTTGTGCCTGCCGCCGGATTTCATCAATTTCATCTGGCAGCGGATCGGTTGCTGGCATGACGGGGACACCAGCTTCAATTGCAAGGTTCCGCGCAGCGACCTTGTTGCCCAATCGGCGCATAGTGTCGGATTTGGGGCCTATGAAGGTAATTCCGGCGGCTTCACAGGCGTCAACGAATTCAGGGCTCTCGGAAAGAAGACCATATCCGGGATGAATCGCATCGGCCCCGGAATGTTTGGCAACACGTATGATCTCGTCGATGGACAGGTAAGCCTCGATGGGGCCAAGCCCCTTTCCGACCTGGTAGGCTTCGTCAGCCTTGAATCGGTGCAGCGCCAACTTGTCCTGTTCCGCATAGATCGCGACGGTTTTCAGACCAAGCTCATTGGCCGCCCGAAACACCCGGATTGCAATCTCGGATCTGTTCGCAACGAGAATTTTTGCAATTGCCAAACGCCCTCTCCCCTAACTTTGAGACAAAATTCAGCCACTTTCGGCAAGATTTCTACTTTGGTAGGAGGCGCTTGAAAAGGGGCAGAAGGTATGTCCTTTTTTTAAGCCGGAGAATTTTTTTGCGCCTGCACCGCTAACCTATAGAAAATGAACACTAATCCGGCCTAAGTCTTCGACGGATTACCGCTTTCGAAAAATTTGCAGTGCAGCAAAACGGCAGCATTTTTCCTGCAATTGCAAAAATTTTGAGCGAACTTTTCGACTCTGAACCAAATTGAGACACTGTTCTGAACACCTTGTTGACTGCCTTTCGTTGGCACTCTGGAAACCGGTTCAAAGATCCGCACTGCCAGATGCCGACCCACCAAATCTGGTACGAACAAACCCGAAACTTGTCTGAATCAGCGATTCGTCCAGGCTTCGTTCACCCTGTGTCCAAAGGTAAACGGACAAGCCTCTAAGGTTATTCCCGCGATTTTCAGAATTTTAACACTTGACAATGACTCGACCCAAACTGCGCTCATCTGTAGATTTTGACTCAAGCTATTGGCCAGATTCAGGATTTTGTGCCCAAGACGACACTGCAGGCTACATGTCGTAGGGAACAAATCCTGAATCAGAAAGAGTCCGCGATTCGGTTTCGGTTTGTTCCAGAGTCGTTCTCCACAATTATTTTTCGATTGAAAAAAGAGGCGTTTTTGACCATTTGGATAGGGACACAACGCGCGACGGCGTGCTAGATACGCTCCACCATATCTAGGGCCCGTTCCAATGGCGTTCTTTCAGAGCGCCTTGCAAAAGAAAGCCAACCAAAACCACTTTCATGCCACGTCCCCAAACACTGCCGCTGCCGCCGCAAGCCCGGTCCCGTACTGTCACGGCCGTGCTCGGACCGACAAACACCGGCAAGACTCACCTCGCGATCGAACGCATGCTGGCGCAGTCTTCAGGCCTGATCGGCCTGCCCTTGCGCCTGCTTGCGCGGGAAGTCTACGGACGGGTGGCAGACCGGGCGGGCAAAGAAGCCGTCGCTTTGGTCACTGGTGAAGAAAAGATCATTCCGGACAATCCGCGGTTCTGGGTCTCGACAGTCGAGGCAATGCCGCTGGACCTCAAAACCGAGTTCGTCGCGATTGACGAAGTTCAGCTCGCTGGAAATCTGGATCGTGGGCACGTTTTTACCGACCGCATCCTGAATTTGCGGGGCATGTCGGAAACCCTGTTGCTTGGCTCGGCGACAGCGCGGCCGCTGCTGGAAAGGCTTCTGCCCGGCCTGAATGTCGTGACCCGGCCTCGCATGTCCATTCTGGGATATGCGGGTTCAAAAAAGGTGTCCCGTCTGCCCGCTCGCTCGGCGATCGTCGCGTTTTCCTCCGATGAGGTCTATTCGATTGCCGAACTCATCCGCCGGCAACGTGGCGGCGCCGCTGTCGTCCTTGGCTCACTGAGCCCGAGAACCCGGAATGCGCAGGTCGACCTGTTCCAGAATGGTGATGTCGACCACCTCGTCGCCACGGATGCCATTGGCATGGGCCTCAACCTCGACGTCCACCACATCGCCTTTGCAGGCAACAGAAAATATGACGGCTATCAGTATCGGCAGTTGACTGCATCCGAGATGGGTCAGATTGCCGGACGCGCCGGAAGACACACCAAAGACGGCACGTTCGGTGTCACCGGGCGGGTCGACCCGTTACATGACGAACTCGTCGAACAAATTGAAAGTCATCAGTTTGACAGCCTGAAAGTGCTGCAATGGCGCAACAGTTCTCTGGATTTTTCTTCCAGCGGCTCGCTTCGAAAAAGCCTGGATGCAGTGCCGAAAGAAGAGGGTCTCGCTAGGGCACCCACAGGCGATGACATCACAGCTCTTGAACATTTATTGCGCGACGCCGCAATATCTGACATGGCAAAAGGCGAAAAAGCGGTCGAATTGTTATGGGATGTGTGTCAGGTCCCGGATTATCGCAAGATTGCACCCGCGAACCATGCCGACCTGCTGAACACCATTTACAGCCATTTGATGCGTCATGATGTCATTGCTGACGATTGGTTCACGCGTCAATTGGCCTTCGCAGACCGCACAGATGGTGATATCGACACACTCGCAAACCGGATTGCTCACATCCGGACCTGGACATATGTCGCGAACCGCCCTGATTGGCTGGCCGATCCGGCTCATTGGCAAGGTGTGGCAAGCGGCATAGAAGACAAATTATCTGACGCCCTTCACGAGCGGCTGACACAGCGTTTCGTGGATCGGCGGACAAGTGTATTGATGCGACGTTTGAGAGAGAACGCAATGCTGGAAGCAGAAATTACATCGAGTGGCGATGTGCTCGTTGAAGGTCAGCACATCGGAAATCTGCTTGGCTTCCGCTTTGCCCCCGATGCGGCTGCCGAGGGACCGGATGGAAAGACCGTGCGCGCAGCTGCCCAGAAGGCTCTGACGACTGAGATCGAGTCTCGCGCGGAAAAGCTCGGCAAATCGGAAAACAGCGATTTTGTGCTGACATCCGATGGTGCTATCCGCTGGCGGGGCGAACCCGTTGCCAAATTGGTTGCCGACGAAGATCTTCTTGCACCAACGGCCCTCCTACTGGCTGACGATCATCTGTCTGGCCCTTCACGGGAGGCTGTTCAGAACCGCATCGACCTTTGGGTCAAGGCACAGATCGACACCTTGCTGAAACCGCTCGTGGACCTGAAAAACGGTGAAGACCTGGAAGGCCTTGCACGCGGCATCGCGTTTCGCATCGTCGAAGGCCTCGGCATTCTTGAGCGCCAGGAAGCGGCGGACGAGATCAGGCAACTCGATCAGGACATGCGTGCCTCTCTGCGCAAACACGGCGTTCGTTTTGGCGCATATACCGTTTTCGTACCCGCACTGTTGAAACCGGCCCCCAGCCAGTTGCTCGCACAGCTTTGGGCGCTGAAGCACGGCTCGCTCGACATGAATGGCATGGCCGAGTTGCCGCAGTTGTCCGCCTCAGGCCGCACATCAATTCCGGTTGATGAAAGCATCGACAAGGCGCTCTACAAGGTTGTCGGCTTTAGGGTCTGCGGCCCTCGTGCCGTGCGGGTCGACATTCTGGAGCGATTGGCCGATCTGATCCGGCCGTTGATTGCCTGGAAGCCACTTGATGCGGAGGTTGCGCCGCCGGAAGGAGCAATCGAAACCGGTGGCGGCTTTACCGTAACAGTTGCGATGACCTCCCTGCTCGGATGCGCCGGCGAGGATTTTTCCGCGGTTTTGAAATCGCTCGGGTACCGAGTTGAAACAAAGGAAGTGCAGCGCCCGGTCACTGTTAAGGCAGCGACTGAAGGACCCGAAACGACGACAGAAGCGGACGCTGACAAAGACGCCTCCACCACCGAAACACAGGAAGCACCCGCTCAGCCAGCCGAAGCTGATGGTGAGACCGACGCTTTGGCAGTGGCAGACGCGCCGGAAGCAACCTCCGGCGACAGTGCAGACACACAGGCTGCGGAGACACCTGCCGCGGAGATGGAACCAGCTGCTGAACAGCAATCAGAAAGCCAGACCAAGGAAGCGGAACCCTCTGCGGAGCCTGAAGCTGTTGAGGGCGACGCCCAGTCGGAGACTGACCAGACATCAGATGCGCCGACAGAGGTGGCTGCAGACGGTGAAGCGAGTGGAGGTGACCCGGAAACGGAAACAGTCACCATAGAAATCTGGCGACCTGGCCGGCATGATCGGCGCCCTCGAGGCCGCAACGATCAACGGCGTGGTGGAGACCGCAAATCCCACGGACCGAAGGGCGGACACGGCGACAAGCGCCACGCCAAAGGTGCTGGGAAAGGCGGTCCGAACCGGAACAAGGGCGGACATGGCGGCAAGGGTTACGACGGGGGCCACAGGCGCGACAAGACGCCAAAAGACAAGCCCATCGATCCAAACTCACCTTTTGCCGCCCTGATGGCCTTGAAGGAAAACCTGGACAGCAAGGACAAGAAGTAATTCCGGAGACCGGTGAATTCTCTGCCTCAGGCAGCCTGCGCATCGACAAGTGGCTCTGGTACGCCAGGGTCACGAAGTCCCGGTCTCTTGCGCAAAAACTGGCGACCTCCGGTCATATCCGGGTCAACAAGGAAAAAATCGCTTCTGCAAGCAAAGCAGTTAAGCCCGGTGATGTTCTGACCATCGCGCGGGAACGCGGCGTGCTCATTCTCAAGATCATCGCACTCGGCAAACGGCGCGGCCCTTACGAGGAAGCCCGTAAGCTTTATGAAGACTTGTCGCCTCCGCCACCTCCAAAGGCTGATCCTCCTACGCAGGCACCTGGCCAACGGGAAGCCGGGTCAGGCCGTCCGACCAAACGAGATCGCCGCAAGATGGATGCATTTCGCAGCGAAAGCTGACACCGAATGCGCCCAATCGCTCAAAAACGAAAAATCTTTCTCTTTCTCCGCCCAAATGCGTCATCGTGGGCGCTTGCGCCCGTCATCCAAAAACGATACCCAACGGCCTGAAGTAGATTTAATGTGCTGCTCCTGATAGATGAGCTGCACATATGACCGCCGCAACAAAATAAGGATGCTGTCCGAACGTCCTGTTACGGTTGCCGGCTTTTATGAGGATACCGATGACCTACGTCGTCACAGACAATTGCATCAAGTGCAAATACACCGACTGTGTTGAAGTGTGCCCGGTGGACTGCTTCTATGAAGGTGAGAACTTCCTCGTCATTAATCCGGACGAGTGCATCGATTGCGGCGTGTGCGAACCCGAGTGTCCGGCGGAAGCCATTCTTCCTGATACGGAGCCGGGATTGGAAAAGTGGATTGAGGTCAATGCCGAGTATTCGGAGAAGTGGCCGAACATAACCGAAAAGAAAGAACCGCTGCCCGACGCAGCTGAATACGACGGCAAAGAAAATAAATTCGAGAAATTTTTCTCGCCAAACCCGCCGTCTTGATTCGATAAACTTATGCGTGCGGCGCACCGCCGCATGCGTCAGCTATACTTACTTAATTTGTGATTCTTATAAGAAATTCAAACACCTGACTGATGGCCTCAGTGAGGTGCTATGTGTCATTTGCACATCAAAAAAGCACAACGCTTTAATTTTCCACAAAAGTATGTTACCTTTAGTGGATAGTCGCCAACCACGAGACCAACCCCAAAAACGGAGTCTTCCCAATCTGTTCCGGCTCATAACCACCGGACAGAGAAAGATCCCGGCAGCTCATGTGTGTGAATAAGGTTCTAGTGTGGAAATAGACGACTGACCAGCCCTGACGCGCCGCATATCAACAGGCGTTCCGTAAAGGATCGCTCGGCGGGGTACGTGTCGCATAAGAAAAGAGGATCGCTCAGCGATCCATCACCGGCCCACAAGGGCCGATTAACTGCGCAGGAGAGAATATAAGTATGGCAACGAACACCAAAAAGACCGCGCAGCGTCAAGGATTCAAGACCGGCGAGTACATCGTTTATCCGGCGCATGGCGTCGGCCAGATTACCGCTATTGAAGAGCAAAACGTGGCAGGTCACTCTTTGGAGTTGCTCGTTATCGTTTTTGAACAGGACAAGATGACCCTGCGCGTCCCGGTCGCGAAGATCACGTCCGTCGGCATGCGCAAGCTGGGTGATCCGGCAGCTGTCAAGAAAGCTCTGGAAACCGTTCGCGGCCGTCCGCGCGTCAAGCGCACCATGTGGAGCCGCCGTGCGCAGGAATATGAAGCAAAGATCAATTCCGGCGACCTGATCGCGATCTCCGAGGTTGTTCGCGACCTTTTCCGCTCTGAAAACCAGCCGGAACAGTCCTACTCCGAGCGCCAGCTGTATGAAGCAGCACTGGATCGTATGGCGCGTGAAATCGCAGCCGTGAACAAATGCTCTGAAACCGAGGCGATCAAGCAGATCGAGCAGAACCTGGCAAAGTCCCCGAGCCGGATTAAAGCTGCCGAAGCTGCCGAAGCCGGCTCGGATGATGACGAAGACAAGGAAGAAGCCGCTTAACAGCAGCGCTACTCCTAAAAAAGAACTTGGTAAGGCCCGGATTCGTCCGGGCCTTTTCATTTTTGAAGCAGCTGCTCGCGGACTTATCACGGAGAAGTGCACAAAATCTGCCTCGGCGACATTCGTAAGTGATCTAACCTGCACTTATGTACGTAGTATCCCCGATAACAGCGTCGGAGCGTCAGCAATGTCCATGAGCGAAAAACGTCAGCTCGTTCGAGCAGCAATGAAAGCCCCTTACCTGACACGTGAGGAAGAGCTCGAACTGGCTGTTCGATGGCGAGACGATCGAGATGAAAAGGCGCTTGAAAAACTGTCTTTGTCTCACATGCGCCTGGTGATTGCCGTCGCTTCGCGATTCCGCAATTTCGGCCTGAACCTCGGCGACCTGATTCAGGAAGGACATGTCGGCCTCCTCGAGGCAGCCGCCCGCTTCGAACCCGAGCGGGAAGTTCGCTTCTCAACCTACGCGACATGGTGGATCCGCGCCTCGATCCAGGACTATATCCTGCGAAACTGGTCGATTGTCCGCGGCGGCACCTCGTCCTCGCAAAAGGCGTTGTTCTTCAATCTGCGCAGGCTCCGCGCCAAATTGTCCGGCAATCAGACCCCGCTCACCGATAGTGAATTGCATCAGAAAATCGCAGACGCGATCGGCGTAAAACAGTCCGACGTGGCACTTATGAATGCACGCCTGTCCGGACCGGATACATCCTTGAACGCTCCGGTGACAGACACTGAAGGGTCAAGCGCCGACAGGCAGGACTTCCTTGTGTCCGATGCTCCACTACCTGATGAAATCGTCACTGGCAGCATCGATTCAGAGCGGCGGAGCCGCTGGTTGAGTTCAGCACTCAAGGTTCTGAGCGAACGCGAGCTGAAGATCGTTCGGGAACGCCGTCTTTCCGAAGAAGGAGCAACTCTTGAATCGCTCGGCACCAAGCTTGGCATTTCCAAGGAACGCGTAAGGCAAATCGAAAGCCGGGCAATGGAGAAGCTGAAATCAGCACTTCTGGCCGAGCAGCCGGATCAGGCGGTCTACAGCGCCTGACATCCGAGAGACGCTATTTGAAATTTTGACACTTCAAACACCTTAAGCCGGGAGTCACGCACTGCCGGCTTTTTCTTTAGTCAACCACAAGCTTGACGGCAGTGCCGGTCGGTATCGCCTTGTTTGGGCTGAGGTCATTCAAAATGGAGAAGAACTCAAGCCGCCTGGACGGCTCGACCCCACTCATGCCAATCGCAAGCTTGCGTGGCGTGTCGCCTGGCTGTGACTTAACGACCTTGATCCGCAGCGACCGCAACCGCGCCCGCTCTGTCGGTGTCAGCTGCTTGAAACTGTCGATGGTGGCGCGAAAATCTTCATCAAACGCCTGATTGGGCGACCTACTGGCAAATATGAACCGATAGCCCGTGCGCCCGATGCGCAGTACTGCAATCCGGAAAGACCAGCCTTGCGTGATTGCGGCGCCGGTGACACCCGGCAGACCATTGATCGTGGTCTCCCGAACGCTCTCGGGAAGCAGCCCGTTGATCCAACCGGATTTCATGTAGTCCACCAGGCTGGAATACCCGCTGACATCCGCGCCGTCGAAACGGATCGCCGTTCCCGCCCCGTTGCTGGCCAGCACGGCTTCGGGCGAGTTTTCAAGTATGTATCCCTTGGGTACGGTGAACCCGATACCAAGGGCCTTGTGAAGAAATGAACGTCCGCGGACAAACCCTTCCAACGGATCATCACCAAACAACATACCATTGATTTGGCTGAGATATCGATCGCGGTCACGCTCGCCAATTCCAGGTGCGCCGATCTGCCGTGCCGCACGCACCGCAATCTGCAACCGCTCGGGCGTCGAAGGGTGAGACGACAGAAAATCGGGCGCGGAGGATCCAGACCTGTCAGCGGACTGATACCCGGCAAAAGCAGCCATTGAACGCAGGAAGCGTGCTGCCGCATATGGGTCGAAACCGGCTTTCGCAAGCGTTTTGACGCCAATTGCATCGGCCTCCAGTTCCTGCACCTGGCTGAAGCGGGCAAAAGACAGTTGAGAGGAAATGATTGCCTTGCGGGCTTCTTCTGAATCCTGCACCACGTCGTTCAAGATCCGGTTGGCGAGTTGCTTGGCCTCAGCTCTCTGCTGCCGCTTTATGGCGTGGTTGGCGGTCACATGCGCCATTTCATGCGCAAGAACCGCAGCAACTTCCGACGTGTCGTTGGCAAGGGCCAGAAGGCCGCGCGTCACATAAAGATACCCACCAGGCAAAGCAAAGGCATTGATCGCCGGTGAATTCAGGATCGTGATCTTGTAACTCTGAGACGGATCGTCCGAAGCGGCAACAAGTCGGCCAACGACGCTCGCGACAGCACGCTCGGCTCCGGCGTCATTATAGACCCCGCCATAGGTGGCGACGACACGCGGATGTTCCCTGGCACCGATATCAGCCGACAGGTTCGGCCTGAGCGTTCCTGGAGCAACGGTGCTGACATTTGGACCATCACCGAGGAACTGACAAGACGCGACAACAAGCGCAAGACAGCCTGCCCGAAGGGCACGCAGCCAACTTCGGTCAGACCGGCGCCCGGTCTTTGCTGTAGCTCCACACAATGTGGAGCGTGCAAAATCTGTCACTCTTCTGGCCGTCACTTACTGACCTTTTTGTCCGGCTCATACGGCCATCTCACAACCGCAACACCACAAGCCAAATCGTCCATTTTCTCATGTTGGCGCCACCCCCGTTCAATTGAGAGGGGCAGACTCCAATACCACCAATTGCTCCGGATGATGGAGCGCAATATGCGGCCCGTCCTTTTCCTGCACGGTACCGCGCAATTCAACGGCGCGGCCTGTCAGCGCATCCACGTCCCAACCGGATTGGGCAAGTGCTGCATTGAAAGCCTCTTCATCCGAAACTTTCAACGTGGCTGTGAAATCCGTTTTCCAGTAATTTCCGAAGTTCAGATAGCGGGTTGTGCGGGTTTTTCCAAGGGAAACAACGCGTCCCCGTGCAATTACATAGTATCCGCTCATGCCGTTGAACGTCTTCGGTGCTTCGGTTGAAAACACGACCTGAGGCGCATTTTCCCGCCATAGCCCAACATCCGCCTTGCGGGCGTCCCTCTCAAGGCCTCTCAGTATATGCGCGCAACGACCACTTGAGTGCTGAGGCGCAAACAAAGCACCGCCCTCGCCAAGCAGTTCTGCTTGAAGAAGAGAAGATCCATGCTCGTCGGTACGTATGATCCAGGCCGGAACAAGACCCCATCGATTGACCGGACCAAGCGGGACCGCTTCCAAATCTTCACCCGACTCAATAAATGCCAATTGAGCTCGGTCTTCGGCAGACGACACACCACTTCCAAAGCGAAGCTCACCTGCAAAAAAGCGCTCACCCGACTCGGCGTAAAAGTGCCTGTCCTGATCATCATATCTGACAGAAATGGAAGAACTTGACGCGTCAAGACAGCTTTGCGCCGCACCCTGACTGTCCGGCAAGAAGGTGTCAGCAGCGCCAGCAGCAGAAGATAGCCACATTGCAGAAGCTGCAAAAGCGGCCCGAACTCCGGCGCGAAGGTGGCATTCCTTGAGAAACGCGGCACTTTCCCTAAAGCTGGTCACAGACCGCCCTCACCTCCGACCCGAATTGAACCTCTTCCTCAAAAAACGCACAGACGGCCCCCATCCTCGCCACATCTTGCATTTGCTCATGGCTTCACGACCGGAGACAGTGAGAAAGCGGTCACGACTGAAGTTCCTGCTAAGGGGCGAATAAGGCAAGTCCAAGACAAACTTGACAAAAAGCGACCACACAAGACCGAACCCGACCCGACATCTTCCAAATCATCAGACTTGGAAAACCACACATCCAACGCTCTCGCCAACCATTCAAAATCATGCTAAGCGACCCTATCAATGGCCCCGTAGCTCAGCAGGATAGAGCATCAGATTCCTAATCTGAGGGTCACAGGTTCGAATCCTGTCGGGGTCACCATTTTTCAGAAGTCCATTTCTTCATTGTGTTTGCCACAGTCTGGCAACACGGCTTGAGAACGCGAACCTCACCCAAATCCCGGATATCAAAAAATGCTCTCTGGCGTCTGTATTGGAACCAACGACATCGAAGCCGCCGGCATCTTTTACGACAAGGTGCTGGCAAAGTTGGGCATGCAGCGTGTGCTGGATGAGCCGCATGAACTGGGCTACGCAGGCAGCGATGGCCGGACCACAGTTTTCGTTGTTCTCCCCTTTGACGAGCAGCCTGCGACCTTTGGCAATGGCACACAGATCATGTTTTATGCGCCGGATGCCGACGGCGTAGACGCATTCCACGCAACCGCACTCGAGAGCGGGGGCACGGACGAGGGTGCGCCGGGACCACGCCACTATCACCCGGACTATTACGGAGCCTATGTCCGAGATCTTGACGGAAACAAGCTCAACGTATCCGTCGATCTTGCGGGTAAATGAAGACTGCCGAGGTTAATCAACCGGCAGTTTTCAGAACTGTGGTCCGGTCCGGAATAGCTTCAATCGCGCCATAACCGCTCACTGTTCCGGCTGCGACGATCGCAGCCCGTCTTGCGGCTTCCGTTTCATTTCCGGTTTCCAGAAGATACGCCAGAAAAGCACCGGCAAAACTGTCACCCGCCCCTGTGGCATCGACGGCATCCGCGTGCGGTGCCCTGATCTCAAACTGGTCCGCTGATGTTGCCAGGACGGCCCCCTGGTGGCCACGCTTGAGAAGAACAAATCTTGCGCCGTGACGCTGAAAATGCGCGATTTGCGCCTTAGGATCGCAAGTGCCCAGGAGAGTGTTCGCCTCATCATCTGACGGCAGCACTATGTCGGCCAAGGGCAAAAACGCTTCAATGGTCTGCCGGGCTGTGTCGAGAGACCATAGATTCAGGCGCAGATTCAAATCAAACGACACAAGCGTTTCACTGTCCTTTGCCAGCTTTGCCGCCTGAAGCACGGCCCGTCGCATTTCCGGGCTAATGGCAAGGCTAACGGCCGAAACATGGAGAATTCTCGCGTTTGCGATGGCGTCCTGGGGCAAGTCGGAAACAGAATAGTGGCTCGCGGCCGAACCGCGCCTTGCATAGAAGAACTGCCGCCCCGCCGGATGAGGATGGATAAAATTGACGCCGGTTGGATCTTCCGGCCGCACAAGGATGTTGGACCTGTCTATGCCTTCTTGGTCACAGAGCGCCAGGATGTCTTCGCCGAAAGGATCACTGCCGACTGCGGAAAGATATCCGGTGGCCCCTCCCTGGCGTGCTGCTGCCACGAGAGCGTTGAGTGTGTCACCTCCAACATTTTGCCGATAGGCAGGCCGCCCATCAATTTGGTCCGCCAGTCGAACCATCTCGATCAAAGGCTCTCCAAGGGCAAGTATCTGTGCAGTGGTCATGCCCGGATTAAAGAACCTCGTCTCAAGATTGTCCATGGATCGACGCCCAGACATGTCTGGCCAGATGACAAAATATGGGCTTAACTTCAGACAGTTTGTCACTTTTCCTCATGCGCAACAGGTTGAATTGAAATGAAAAATCCGAAAAACCTTTTCAAGGCCGCATTGCGTGCAAGGAAACACCAGCTAGGCATCTGGAATACGATTGGCGGTAATGCCGTCCCCGAACTTCTTGGAGGCGCGGGATTTGACTGGGTCCTGATCGATTGCGAGCATTCTCCGGTTGAAGCACTGGATGTTCTGCCCGCCCTCCAGGCAATCGCAGGCGACCCGACCACAAGCGCCGTTGTCCGCCCTGCCGCCAACGATCCAGTCCTCTTCAAAAGGCTGCTCGATTTCGGCGCACAGACGCTTATGGTCCCTTATGTGCAAACTGCGGAAGAGGCGGCGGCAGCCGTCAGTGCAATGCGTTACGCACCGCGCGGTATTCGCGGCATGGCCGGCATGACGCGTGCTACCCGCTATGGCAAGGTGGATGATTACTACAACATCGCGGAAGAAGAACTCTGCCTGATCGTCCAACTCGAAACCCAAACCGCATTGGACAATCTGGAAGCGATTTCCAAGACCGACGGTGTTGATGCCGTCTTCATTGGCCCTGCTGACCTGAGTGCCAGTATGGGCATCCCTGGTCAGATGAACCACCCCGACGTTCAATCCGCAATCAAAGAAGCGTTTGAGCGCCTCAAGGCAATGGGCGTTCCCTACGGTATCTTGACGCTCGATCCCGATGCAGCCGGAAGCTACATGTCGCAAGGCACCGCGTTCACAGCAGTCGGCGTCGATCTCGCACTGCTTGCAGACGCTGTCGCGACGCTCAAGGCACGGTTTTGAGGTGCATCCTGCAATTGGCGGCTTCTACGTGGCAGGCATGCCTTTGGCGAGCCCGGCTCGTTTTTGAGCGGCGATGCGAAACGGTGCATTTGGTGCACCAAAGCCCGAATATGCGGCATCCCGTTGCACGATTTCGATAAACAGGCCACCGGCGGTCTGACGCGAATAGAACTGAAAGAACGGTGCACCGTTTTCCTCGTCGTAAAGGATGTTTGCAGCTCTCAGCCGCTCCAACAGATCATCTGGAAAATCGAACCTAGCAGCCAGGTCGGCATAATAGTTGCCGGGTATTGGCAATATTTCAAAACCGTTGGATGACAGAGCTTCAGCGGCATCAAAAACGTCTTCGGTTGAAAAGGCCAGATGCTGAACGGCAGCGCCGAAGTGTTTCGCAGCAAAGGAGCCAGCAAGCGTCCGATGGGTTTCAGCGCCGTTCAAAGTTATTTTCGTCTTGCGGTCTTCGCTTTCAATTGCCTGGCTTCGCACCAGCCCATCCGGGTCGACCACGTCGATCATGGGCAGTTTTTTCATTTGAAACAACGACGTGAAGAACAGCGACCAGCTAAGCATGTCCTGATAATTCATCGTTTGAGCAATATGATCGAATGCTTTCAAAGGACCTTCTGTAGCAGCAGCGGTCGGTTTACCTTCAAACTCCTGGTGCCAGACCTCCGCCAAGCCGCTTTCAGCATCGATAAAATGAAAGACTGAACCGCCAAGGCCTCGGATAGCCGGTATGTCCAGTTCGCCAGGGCCCAGAGGCTGCGCAAAAGGCTTTGCACCAAGTGTGCGGGCACGCCGAAGGGCATCGCCGGCTGAGTTCACACGCAAGCCTATATCGCAGACCGAAAGACCTTTGGCGCTCCAGACGGCCCCGGCATGTCCTGCTGTTTCAGAATTGACCACAATTCTAATGTTTCCCTGCTGCCATAGAGCGATAGCCTTGTTCCGGTGAATGCCAACCCGGCTGAACCCCAACTGCATGAGCAGATCGGACAGGAAGGTGAGCTCGTCTCCGCGCGCCGCAAATTCGATGAACTCGATACCCTCCACAACAACACGTTCTGGAAGATCAGGCAGGTCGATTGATGCTTCCGGCTCGACGCGCCGCACATCGTCCATCAAAGCCATCAGCGATCTGTAACCATCCAATGCAACAGTCGATGGGTTGCCGCCCCGAAACTGATCATTGAAAATCTCAAGGCTCACCGGGCCGTCATAGCCGGTGGCAGCAACCGCCTGCATGAAATGTTTCACATCAAGATCGCCCTCACCCGGCATATTGCGAAAGTGACGAGACCAGTAGAGCAGGTCCATCTCTATAGCTGGGGCATCGGCAACCTGAACAAAGAAGATGCGGTCGCCGGGAATTGACCGAATGGACTCCGGGCTCAGTTTCCTTCCCAACGTATGAAAACTGTCCAGGATCAGACCGGTATTGGGATGATTTGCGCGGCGAACGATTTCCCAGGCATCGCGGTGGTCATTCACATGACGTCCCCACGCAAGAGCTTCATAGCCGACACGCAGGCCACGTTCAGCTGCTCTTTGGCCAAGTTCTCTCAAATCATCGGCAGCACGGTCTATCCCACCAAGGGAAGCCGGATGGACGGAAGAGCAGATCAGCACGAGGTCTGTCCCCAGTTCCTGCATCACATCGAACTTGCGTTCCATGCGGTCGAAAGCTTTGCTGCGCAATGGTTCCGGCAAGCATTCAAAGTCCCGGAATGGCTGAAACAGCGTTATTTCCAGACCAAAGTCGCGAACCATGTTCCCAACGTCTCTCGGCGTGCCGTCATGGGCAATGAAATCCTGTTCGAAGATCTCCACACCGTAGAAACCGGCGCTGGAAATCGCCTTCAGTTTCTCAACCAGATTGCCCGAGATGGACACAGTTGCAATCGACGCCTTCATGATCGCACTCCAAAGTGATTTCAGGCTGACCCGCAACGAACCGATGCCCTCTGAAGAGCACGCGAGCGCACAGTTGCCGTCACGAAATGAACCCCCGTGGCTTTCTCATCAAAGGCCAGATAGTGCAGCCAGCGGGGTGGAATGGATCTCTTGTCCCACCACGCGGCAATCGCAACTGCGAACTCGAAGACCAGCCTGAACTGAGCGTTGCCAGGTACCTTCATGCTTCTGCCTCCAAGTCTTGGTCGGCCAGCAATGAGGCAAATACCGATCCCATTCGCGAAGTATCCGGTCGGCAATCTGTCAGGAGCCTAAAAGCGTGAACGGCCTGATTGAGTGCCATTGCGCCGCCATCCAGAACCTGACGACCCAGTTGGTGCGCAGCGCAAACAAGGTCGGTCTCCAAGGGGCGGTAAACGATGTCGGCAACCCAGGCCGTGGGACTGAATGAAGAAAGGTCGAAAGGCAATCCTGGATAGGAATACATGCCAACCGGCGTCGCGTTGACGACGCCGCGGTAACGTTGGAAATCAACATCTTCTGGAGTTACGGCACTGGTATCGGCGTCTGGTCGCGCTTCTTTCAACTGAGCAACCAGACACTCCGCTCGTTCTTTGTCCGTATCGACGAGCTGAAGTGCCAAAACCTTTTCATCGATCAGGGCCAGTGCAGTTGCCGCGCCTGCACCTCCGGCACCAAATTGCACGATCCTCTGACTGCGCAGGGGAAGCGAACTGTTCCTCATAGCTTCTCTGAACCCGGAATAGTCAGTAGAATGGCCAATACGGCAACCATCCCGGAACAGGACCGTGTTCACAGTTTTGATGTGCGCGGCGGCACCTTCCAGCCGGTCTACGAGCTGGCAGGTATGAACCTTGAAGGGATGGGTAATGTTCAGTCCGGCAAAGCTGCGTTTTTCGGCGTGATCCAGGATCTCGGACAAGGAGGCGCCCTTCCACCGGCCGGACGAAGTGTCGAAACGCTCATAACGATAGTCGATTTCCTGCGCGTGCCCTTCTCGCTCATGCAGCTCAGGGGTCAAAGATGGGCCTATTCCGGATCCGACCAGCCCGGCTCTCATCCCACGTACCCAAACAAACGTGGCAGGAACAAAACAATATCCGGAAAGACGATCAGCACCAGCAGAGCAAGCACCAGGACGCCGAGAAACGGCCAGATTTCACCGATGATCTCTCGAAGCGGGATCCCGGTTACCGCGTTGATGACAAAGAGCAGAATACCGTAAGGCGGCGTGATCAGACCGATCATGGAATTCACGACGACCAAAACGCCAAAATGCACCAGGTCTATGCCCAGCGCCTTGCATGTCGGAATGAACAGGGGAACGATCACAAGAATGATGGTTGTCGCGTCCAGAACGCATCCGAGCAAAAGCACCAGCAGATTGACCAGAAGCAGGAATACAAGCGGATGAACGTCAACGCCGGTCAGAAAGTCCGACATCATGCCGGGAATGTTTTCCGATACAACGATGAAGTTCAGGATCAGCGCTCCGCCAATAACAATTCCGACAGCTGCTGACGAGCGCGCACTCTCCACGAAAATGCGGTAGAGCGAATGGATCGTGAGCGCACGGTAAAAAAGGGCAGCCAGTAAAAGCGCATAAAAAGCTGCCACAGCAGCAGCTTCCGTGGGCGTGGTAACGCCTCCATAGATACCGTAAAGCAATATGGCCGGCATAAGCAGCGCAGGAAATGCATTGGCTGTGCGGCGCGGCAATTCGCGCAACGGAACCGGTTTCTCAAGTGCAAAACCTCTTTTGGCCGACAGATAGGAATTCATTCCCATCAGGACGGCTCCCATCACAAGTCCCGGCAATATGCCCGCGAGAAACAGGGCGCCTATCGACGCGTTGGAGACAAGTGCGTAAAGCACCATCGGGATTGACGGCGGTATGATGGGCCCGATTGTTGCGGAAGCTGCCGTGATTGCGGCAGCATATCCCCGGCTGTACCGGCCTTCCTTGGTCATCATCTCGATGATGATTTTTCCGATGCCCGCAGCGTCTGCGACCGCCGATCCCGACATTCCGGAAAAAATGAGCGATGCCACTACGTTGACATGCCCAAGCCCGCCGCGAAATCGGCCGACGGCAGCGACGCAGAAATTCAGCAATCGCTCTGAAATCGTGCCGGCATTCATGATGTTGGCCGCAACGATGAACAACGGGACAGCCAAGAGCACAAAGCTCTTATAGAGGCCTTGAAGGATCTTCTCACCGGTCAGAGCGATATCCAGCCCTCCAACGGCCAAATAAACGGTCGATGCCAGAATGATTGCGTAGCCGATCGGGGTCCCGATGCCCGCCAGAAAAAACAGGGTCAGGAGGCAGAGGGCAAGCTCGAGCGTCATACGGCTTCGTCTCCTTCCTGAATGGCAGGAAGGTCATGATCATGGCCCGGCAGTTCGTGATCGTTTTCCGGCGGCCCAAAGCGAAGAACATCGATGAACCGCCAGGCATATCTGGCCGCGACCACGATCATGAACAGTGCATAGATCGAAAAGATTGTCCGCATCGGGATCTTGTCACCCGTAAAAGGGTTTCTGACCGTCGTCGTCTTCCGGATTTTCATCCAGTCGATGTAGTCCCAGGTCGGCAGGAACGACCAGGCAAGACCGACAACAATGGCGGCTGCTGAGATCAGGGCCAATACACGCCGCAGTCTGGTCGGAGCCGCGAGATACAAGATATCGAATGTCACGTGATCTCGTTCACGAACCAGAAACGCGTTCCCGAAAAAGACAATCCAGACCCAGAGAATAAGACAGAGTTCAAGGGTCCAACCGAACGGTGCATGCAGCACGTAACGGGAAAAGATTTGCAAGAGAAACGTCAGAAACATCGCCGCCAGCATTGTGGCGGCGATGAACTCGGTGCCATGGGTGAACAATCTGGTAAACTGCCGCACCGCTGTCCCCCAATTGGTTCAAACGCAGTTGCGCTCAGTTTCCAAGTGCGTTGATTTTTTCCAGCACGCCTTCCGGCCAGCTTGCGGCGAATTCGCTGCCGACATATTGAGCCTGGACATGGTCGCGGAACGCAGTCAGGTCCGGCTCGTAGATCTCAACACCCTGCTCGGTGATGAAACTGGCAAGGCTGTCTTCCAGTTCAAGCTGCTTCTTGCGGCCGCTTTCTGCAGCTGCATCGGCTGCCTTTTGAACCACCTCCTGCTGTTCAGGCGTCAGGCTGTCCCAGACGGCCTTTGAAAAGGCGATGTAATTCAGGTCAACCAGATGCGAAGTCAGCACAATCTGATTTGTGACCTCGTAGAACTTTGCATCCACAACGGTCGGCAAAGGATTGTCCTGACCATCGACAGCACCGGTCGACAGAGCCGTATAGACTTCGGCAAACGACATGGGCGTTGGAGAAGCGCCCAGCGCTGATCCCAGAAACTGCCATGCATCCGTCCCTGGCATGCGCAGGTTCACGCCAGCAAGGTCTGCTGGTGTTTTGACGGTGAGCTCGTCCTTGGTCTGACGCAGGTTCACGTGCCGTCGGCCCAGATACATGACGGAGAGCAGTTTAACGCCGAGTTCATCCTCGACCTTCTTTTTGAAAGGATCCATCAGTGGATCGTTGAAGACCCGCACCTGATGTTCGGCATCCTGATGCACATACCCTGTAGCAAAAATCGAAAACTCCGGGAAAAACTGAGCCAGCTCCTGGGCGGAGGCAATCGACATCTCGAGATTGCCGCGGCTGATCGCTTCCAATTCCGTACCTTGCGCAAACAGGGTCGCGTTGTATCCCGGCTGGTAGTCTGCAAAATCCTTGACCATGGGTGCAAAGACTTCTGCCATCGCCACAGACCGCTGGTCAGTTTCAGAACCGGCCGTCGCAAGACGCAGCATAATGCGATCAGATGCAGCACTGCTTCCCATCGCTCCCGCCATCAGTCCGACGGCAAGTGATGCCGCAACAACGGCTCGTCTTGTGTATTTCAATGTCATCTCTTCCTCCCTGCGACGATTGCTTCGTCTTTCAGCACCAAGGATCTTGCTTGGTTTTCCAAATTATTCAATATGTTTTGAATAATATCTGATATTTTTAACTCGCCAACTCAACGCTTACCTGGTCCGACTTCAGCGCTACGGTTTCATCGTTTTCTGCAGAGTATTGAATCGCCTCAATGACTTGCAGAGACTTCAAGCCCTCTTCTCCTGCAACCAGTGGCTGGGCACCGTGCGCGATGACGTCCGCGAAGTTCTTGATCTGGTTCACCAACGGGTCGGTGGCGTCGCGCGTCAACGCTGTCGCCGACAAAGGCGACCACCAGTCGGGGTCACGTCCGGGGTAGTGCCAAAGCCGAAGGTCGGGAATGGACAATGACCCTCTGGATCCGCCGATGAGGTAACTGCTTTCCGAAGTCGGCGGATAAATCGGGTATTCGCGTGACGTCAGTTCCCAACTCCAGGGAGCGACGATACCGTCGGATACCGAGACAGTGCCAATTGCGCCGTTTTCAAGTTCCAACAAGGCACTTGCGACGTCTTCATTTTCAAAACCTCGTGCAGAGGGACTGGCGACAGCACGCACTGTGCGGATTTCACCGCACAGATACCTGATGAGGTCAATGTCATGCACGAGGTTGACGGCGATGGGGCCGGCACCGTTTTTCTTTCGCCACTCCGCTGTTTCGAAATAGTGATCCGGCTTGTAGAACCAGCATGTCGCCTGAACGGCGCGTATCTGGCCCAGATCTCCTGTTTCTATCGTTTTTTTGGCTCTTTCGATTAGCGGATTGTGTCGCCTGTGATGTCCCACCAGCAGCGGAACAGTCTTTTTGTTCGCGTGTTGCACTAGCACGCGTGCATCATCGGAGGTCGTCGCGATCGGCTTTTCAACAAGGACGGGACAACCGTAATCAATGCAGGTCATGGCCTGGGGCACATGCAGGCTGTTGGGGGTAGCCAGGATCATGCCATCGGCATGACTGCGCGCAAAAAACTCCTCTATGTTGTTGAAACAGGGTAGTCCCTGGTCTGCGGCAGCCTTTTGACCCGCCTCTCCCGGCTCGATCACGGCAACGAGGTCAACGCCCGACGTTGTCGCAATGGCGTCACCATGCCGTCGACCAACCAACCCAAATCCTGCAATCGCCAACCGGACGTTGCGGTCCATTTGTCCTCCCCAGTCCCGCTTTTGGCGCAAGGTCTCTGCTTGCTTGGGGCAAAGCTTAGGACAAAAACTATCGACTTGGCAATAATATCTGATATTTTTATTTTTGAATGATTTTATTTGAAATTGAAGACAGGCGAAACAAGTGGTAAATGCCTGACAATTCGGAGGGTCAGGGTGAAATGCGATGAGTGAAACGGCAAACACTGTCGGATCAACCACGTATCAGCGTATCAAGCGTGACATCATTTTCGGCGCATTGAAGCCGGGTGCGAAACTCAAACTCGATGCGTTGAAGGCGGTCTACAAGACGAGTCTGTCAACACTGCGTGAAACGCTTAACAGGCTTGCCAGCGAAGGTTTCGTTGAAGCCCCGGCTCAGAGGGGTTTCCTGGTTAAACCGGTCTCCGTGACCGATTTGAAGGAAATCACTCATTTGCGTGTCTTGCTTGAGTGCCACGCCTTGGAACTGTCGCTTGAAAACGGCGACACTGATTGGGAAGGAAACCTGGTCTCCGCGCATCACAAGCTGCATCTTATGGAACAGAAGATGCTTGACGGTGACACCTCAAAAAAAGAGATCTGGAAAAGATACGACTGGGAATTCCATCTCGCGATGATCCAGGCCTGCAATTCCGAAAACCTGCTTGCCTTGCATTCCATACTCTATGACAAGTACCTGCGATATCAGATGATCGTCCTGACAAATCGCGGCGAAGCGGCGGTCCAGGAACATCGTGACATGTTTGAAGCCGCGATTGCACGCGATGCTGAAAAAGCAAAATCCTTGCTGACACAGCATATTGAAAATGGGCTGGAACACACACTCGCTGCTATGGACCGAGGTGAACTGGTCGCCTGATGCAAGCAACTCGATCTCTTTAAGCGCCGATAGGCACTAGGCTTTTTCGTCTTGAGGCCCTGGTGCCCATTCTGGTTTTTCAGCGACAAATTCGTGAAATGAAGTGCGAATGCCGGGATCATCATCAAGGCAATGCGCGTTGATGGGGAACGTATCATCCTTGGAGAGCGGTTCTCCCAAGGATGTCCCGCAAGACCGGCAATAAGACCGGACATATTTGTAGGGCGGCTCTGGTTCGACGGTTTGAATGTCGTCCGCACCGCTGACAAGCCTGAACTGCTCGCGTTTTACAAACACCATAGTCGAAGTCCCCAGTTTACGGCATCTTGAGCAGTGGCATTTGCCCATCATGGTCGGCCGTTCATCAATGACGAATTGAACGGCGCCACAACAACAGCTTCCTTTGATTTCCATAGCAATTTCCTTCTGACATTGAAGCGATGCCAAGACTTAACATCCGGCTGCTGCCAACGTATTGTCAGCATCATGTCAGCATGTCAGACATTGTTTGAAGGGACATCGTGATGAGGCGCGGGGACCGTTTGTTCGAACTGATCGAAGTGCTCAGGCGGTCACGGCAGCCCATCTCCGCTGAGGTCATCGGAGAACAACTCGAGGTCTCGAAAAGAACCGTCTATCGCGATATTGCTGCGCTTATGGCGCAAAACGTCCCGATCCACGGCGAAGCCGGGATCGGTTATGTGCTCGAACCCGGGTTTCACATGCCGCCTCTTATGCTGACCCCGGACGAGATTGAGGCCGCTGTTCTGGGAGCTCAATGGGTCGCCACGCGTGGAGAGCCTGAACTGGCAAATGCTGCTGCCAATCTCATATCCAAACTTGAGGCAATAGCGCCCTCAGGTTCAGAAACGTTTTTTGACGCGCCCTCGACCAATGTTGCGCCTGTCGAACCACCCAAGGAAGGCCTGGATTCATCCAGAATTCGGACGGCGATCCGCAATCGCAACAAGATCTGGATCTCCTATCGCGATGACAAGGGCTCAACATCCGAACGAACCATCTGGCCATTGCTTCTCGGCTATCGGGACGCCGGCCGGATCATTGCCGCGTGGTGCGAGCTCAGGTCGGCATTCCGATACTTTCGAACAGAGCGGATCAACGCCGCGAATGTACTGCCGGACAGGATCCCCCAGCGTATGGATTTGCTGAGAGCAGAATGGCAGAAAGCAATGGCTTCCGAGCGGGAAAAATATATGGCCCCAACAGCCGTCGCGAGACAGGAAGAGCGCTGAAGGGAACGATCAAAATTCTTTGTGATTCAGACGCGTAGAATGTCTCAAGAACGGATCATATCGGCGGCCTTTTCGGCGATCATGATCACCGGTGATGCAGTATTGCCAGAGACGATTTTCGGCATGATCGACGCGTCAATCACGCGCAATCCCTCAAGACCGCGCACCCGAAGCTGCGGATCAACGACACTCGCCTCGTCGCTGCCCATCCGGCAGGTTCCCACCGGGTGAAATATCGTCGTTCCGATATCACCTATCTTTTCCAGCAATGTTGCATCATCGGCGACTTCGGGACCGGGAAGAATTTCTTGCGGCTGATAGATTTCCAGTGCCTTTGCAGTCATGATCTGACGCGCCTGACGCACGGATTTCAAGGCAACGTCCTTGTCTCTTTGGCTCGATAGATAATTGAGCCGGATATCTGGCTGGTCGGCGAGTTCTTTGCTTCTGATATGAACGGAGCCGACACTTTCAGGTCTGAGATTGCAGACCGACATTGTGATCGCCGGGAAGGGATGAAGCGGATCTCCCAATTTGTCCGTCGAAAGCGGCTGCACGTGATACTCAAGATCGGGAGTATCCAGAGCCGGATCCGACTTTGTAAAAATGCCGAACTGGCTGGGCGCCATAGACATCGGACCCGATTGAGTGAGTGCGTATTGCAATGCTATTTTTGCCTTTCCGAACAGGCTGTTCGCAAGCGTATTCAACGTTTTGACGTTCTTGACCTTGTAGACCGTCCGGATTTGCAAATGGTCCTGAAGGTTTTCACCAATGCCGGTCCGCTCGTGAAGAACGTCAATCCCCAGGTCTTTCAAGACCCGTCCCGAGCCGATCCCGGATAGCTCCATGATCTTGGGCGAGTTGATCGCACCTGCGGCAAGCAGAACCTCACGTTCTGCAACAGCCTCTAGAGAACGTCCTTTGTGTTGAAACCGGACGCCTTTGACCCGTTTGCCATCAAGTATGAGGTTCTTTGTTTCGGCGTGTGTGATCAGCCTCAGATTTGATCGTTTCAAAGCCGGCTTCAAAAACCCGCGCGCAGTGTTCCAACGCACGCCGTTCTTCTGATTCACTTCAAAAAAACCACTGCCCTCATTGTTGCCGTCATTGAAATCGCTGCGTGGTTCGATGCCGAATTCCCGAGCACCAGTTTGCACGGCATGAAGGATGTCCCAACTGACCCGCTGCTTGGATACCTTCCACTCACCGCCCGCCCCATGCAGCCCGGTGGAACCAGCATGATGGTCCTCCGATTTCAAGAAATACGGTAGAACGTCCTCCCAGGACCAGCCGACGTTTCCCAGCTGCCGCCAGTGGTCATAGTCGGCAGCCTGGCCGCGCATGTAGATCATGCCGTTTACCGAGGAACATCCGCCAAGAACCTTGCCGCGCGGGTAGAAGAGGCTGCGGCCGTTCAGTCCGGGCTCGGCGGCCGTCTTCATCATCCAGTCTGTGCGCGGGTTGCCGATGCAGTAAAGATATCCCACCGGGATCTGGACCCAATGGTAACTGTCCGATCCGCCGGCTTCCAGAAGGAGAACCCGAACCGACGGATCTTCGCTCAGACGGTTTGCAAGCACACATCCGGCCGTCCCGGCACCAATGATGATATAGTCATATGTTCCATCAAGCGGCTCCGACCGGGTCATTGAACTTCCATTTATCTGTTGCAGGCATTGACGATCTGACCGCCACTTTAGAGTGGATCATCTTTCCGGCCACCGAAAAAGCTGTCATTCGGACTAATGCATGACAACCACATGGATCGATCTGGTATATCGGGAGCGGATACTCAGACAAGGTATGACGTGCCATGCGATGGAAAGGCCGACGCGGCAGCAGCAACATTGATGACAGACGTGGTCGCAGCGGCCGGCGGCGGGCAAGATCGACCGGTGGACGCAGAATGCGAACCGGTGGTGGCTTGGGTGTCACCGGCATACTTGTCGTCGTCGGAATTGCCTGGTTGATGGGCATCAATCCGCTCACACTTCTGTCGCAGCTGGATGGTGGCGGAGGATTCGAAACACCGTCTTACCCGAGCCAGGCACCGAGCAGGCCTGCGGACGGCGAAACTGCTCAATTTGTTTCAGTCGTGCTCGCCGACACGGAGGAAACCTGGGGACGTATATTTGAAGGTCATGGTGGCAGCTATCCTGAACCGACCCTTGTTCTGTTCTCCGGTTCCGTCTCGTCGGCATGTGGATTTGCAAGCGCTGCAACGGGACCGTTTTACTGCAGCGCGGATGACAAGCACTATATCGACCTTTCCTTTTATCAACGCTTGGCCAACCAGCTGAACGCACCTGGAGACTTCGCCCAGGCCTATGTCCTTGCCCATGAAGTCGGCCATCATATTCAAAACGTACTGGGCGTATTGCCGGAATTCCACAAGGTTCGCAAAACCTTGAGCAAGGCGGAAGGCAATGCGTTGTCGGTGCGGGTTGAACTTCAGGCTGACTGTTATGCGGGCATCTGGGCTCACTTTGCTGCCAGGCAGCGCGGTTTCGTCGAAGATGGTGACATCGAGGAAGCGTTGAACGCGGCCAGCCGCATTGGTGACGACACGCTGCAACGGCAGGCCCAAGGATATGTGGTGCCAGAAAGTTTCAACCACGGAACCTCGGCACAGCGTGTCCGCTGGTTTCGCAAAGGCTTTCAATCCGGCCAGCTTGAAGTTTGCGACACCTTCAGCGCGCAGCACCTCTGACACCAGCGACACGAAGGCCGGCCGGCCAAATGCATAGCTGCTTCCAGAGGCGTGCCACTGGTAATTTACGGTGTTTTCAGCCATATAAGAGCAACTGTCTGACGGAAACGTCAGGCGTAACCCCACTCAAACCTTCGAAGTGCACTCGGTATGGCGTCTGAAACCAGACCCTTTTTGAAGATGAATGGCCTTGGCAATGATTTCGTGGTCTGGGACGCACGGGTAGATCCCTTGCGCTTGTCCCCGGAAGTCGTCGCACGTCTTGGCGACCGGGAAACCGGTATTGGCTTCGATCAGATGATCACCGTTGAGCGGTCCTCATTTGGCGTTGATGCATTCATGCGCATTCACAATCAGAACGGTGGCGAGGTGTCCGCCTGCGGCAACGCCACACGCTGCATTGGCCGTCTTCTCATGGAAGAAGCCGGCAAGGACCTGGTAACGATCGAGACGGCGGCCGGGCTGCTGCATGCCTTTGATGCCGAGGGTCCGCGTACCGTTACAGTCGACATGGGGAAACCGCGCTTTGAGTGGGATCAGATCCCGCTTGCCGAGGAATTTGCCGACACGCGCGCGATTGAGCTGCAGATCGGACCGATCGACGATCCGGTCCTGCACACACCGGCAGCTGTCAGCATGGGCAATCCGCATGCGATCTTCTGGGTCGACGATGTAGAAGGATATGAGTTGGAGCGGTTCGGCCCGCTTTTGGAACAACATCCGATTTTTCCCGAGGGCGCCAACATCTCTCTGGCACATATCTTCGATGAGGATCAGATCCGGGTAAAGGTGTGGGAGCGTGGCGTCGGCCTGACGCTCGCCTGCGGCACCGCCGCCTGTGCGGTTGGCGTTGCTGCCGCACGCGATGGCAAGACCGGTCGCAAAACCACCATTCATCTTCCCGGTGGACCGATCGGCATTGAATGGCGGGAGAGCGACGAACACGTCCTCATGACCGGCCTGACCGAAGTGGAATTCGAAGGTGAAGTCGATTTTGAAACACTCACCTGGCGCAAGACTGGAGCCGGCGACGCTTCGACGGAGGCGGAGGCGGCCTCATGAGCATTGACGTCGTGACTTTTGGTTGCCGCCTCAATTCCTACGAGTCGGAAGTGATGAAACGTGAGGCGGAGGCTTCTGGCCTCAAAGACGCGATTCTGATCAACACGTGCGCTGTCACGAACGAAGCTGTACGGCAGGCACGGCAGGCCGTTCGAAAGGCCAAGCGCGACAACCCGAACGCCCGCGTGATTGTTACCGGATGCGCCGCGCAGACCGAAACCGAAACCTTCTCCGAAATGGAGGAAGTGGATCTTGTCCTCGGCAATACGGAAAAGCTGGAACGCAAATCCTATCAAGACGTTGCCGCGTTCGGTATTTCAGGTTCCGAGCGGGTACGCGTCAACGACATCATGAGTGTCGAAGAAACGGCGGGCCACCTGATCGACGGCCTTACAGGCCGCGCGCGCGCCTTTGTTCAGGTCCAGAACGGATGCGACCACCGGTGCACGTTTTGTATTATTCCCTATGGCCGCGGCAATTCACGCTCCGTGCCGATGGGCGTCGTGATTGATCAGATCAAGCGCCTCGTATCGAATGGCTACAACGAGATTGTCCTGACCGGTGTCGATATCACCTCCTATGGCGCAGACTTGCCGGGCACTCCGAAACTCGGCACGCTGACGGCCAAGATCCTGAAAATGGTGCCCGCTCTCAAACGCCTGCGTCTGTCGTCCATTGACAGCATCGAGGCCGACGAGGATTTGATGCGGGTGATCGGTGAAGACGAACGGCTGATGCCGCATTTTCACTTGTCGCTGCAGGCAGGCGACGACATGATCTTGAAACGGATGAAAAGGCGCCACCTTCGCGAAGACACCATCCGCTTTTGTGAGGAAGTCAGGCATGTGCGGCCGGATGTGGTTTTCGGTGCAGACATCATTGCCGGGTTTCCAACAGAAACCGAGGCAATGTTCGAAAACTCGTTGAAAATCGTCGACGAATGCGGTTTGACGCATCTTCACGTTTTCCCGTTTTCACCGCGACCTGGAACGCCTGCGGCCCGCATGCCGCAATTGCCGCGCAATATTGTCAAGGAACGGGGTGCGCGCTTGCGCGCCAAAGGTGCCGACGCCCTGATCACACATCTGACTTCAGAGGTCGGCAAGACCAGGCCCGTCCTTGTCGAAAAGGAAGGGCTTGGCCGCACCGAGCAATTCACTCAGGTGGAACTGGCAGGCGGTATGGCGGGAGAGATTGTCGAAACCAGAATAATCGGTCATACCGGTCGACATCTTCTGGGCGAAGCCCTTTCCAAAGCGGCATAAGCAGCGACAGCAGTTTTAAGGCGGTTTCATGAGCGAGAAAAAGCGCGGATTTCTTGGACGGCTGTTCGGCGGCAAGGAGCCTTCTGAAGACCAGGCCGAAGCCTCGGCTGAGACACCCGTTGCAGAACCCCTCTCCGATGCAACAAGCGAAGTTGACCCGACTGTTGACGTCGAGATGGAAGTCCAGCCAGTCGCAGCCTTGAATGTGCCGCCACAACCCATGCCCCTGGATGCTGCTCAGAACCTCGGGCGGACAATGTCCTCGGTCCCATCCTCAACACCGTCGATGCAGGATATACTGCCGACGGATGTTTCGCTTGATGCTGAGTCCGATCCTGAGATCGCACCGCCAACACCATCGGAAGAACCGAAGCTATCCTGGTTCCAGCGTCTCAAAAGCGGTCTTTCACGTTCGTCCTCTTCGCTGACCGAAGGCATTGCCTCCATCTTCACCAAGCGCAAGTTGGACGCCTCCATGCTGGAGGAACTTGAAGACATTCTGATCCAGGCGGACCTTGGCGTTGATACCGCAATGGCAATCACCGACCGGTTGTCTGATGGACGTTACAACAAGGAAATTTCGCCTGAGGAAGTCAGGGCCATCCTCTCTGAAGAAGTGGAGAAGGTACTGGAACCCGTCGCCAAACCGCTTGACCTTGAAACTGGAAAATCGCCTCACGTTGTTCTGATGGTTGGTGTCAATGGCACCGGTAAGACAACCACGATCGGCAAACTGTCACAGCAACTGAGAGCGGGCGGCAAGAAAGTCATTCTGGCTGCAGGAGACACGTTTCGGGCTGCCGCTGTTGAGCAGTTGAAAATCTGGGGTCAGCGCACCGGCGCTGAAGTCGTGGCCCGCGACACCGGTGCCGATGCAGCAGGTCTGGCCTTCGACGCCATGCAGGAAGCGAAAGAAAAGCAGGCAGACGTTCTTTTAATCGACACCGCAGGACGTCTTCAGAACAAGGCGGAACTGATGGATGAGCTTGAAAAGGTCATCCGCGTCATCAAGAAACACGATCCGGACGCGCCGCACACGGTTCTGCTCACACTGGATGCCACCACCGGTCAGAACGCGCTCAATCAAGTTGAAATCTTCGGTAAAGTCGCCGGAGTGACGGGCCTTGTCATGACCAAACTGGATGGAACGGCACGCGGTGGAATTCTTGTGGCCATTGCGGCAAAATACGGCATGCCTGTACATTTCATCGGTGTTGGCGAGGGTGTCGCCGATCTGGAACCATTCTCCGCCAAAGACTTCGCCAGCGCCATTGCCGGACTGGCATAAGGGTTACGTGTGAGTGCTGGTCCAGAACGTTGTGTTCACGCATCGTGTTTGCGTCGGAACGGAGCTGGTTTCCGTCTCATAATCTTTAGAAAGCCAAGCTGCCTTTGAGCAGGAACCCGTGTTGCTGCGTATCTGAGGACAGTGCCCCTTCATACGAGAGTTTCAGGGCCGCGCCATTTTCAAACAGGGCTGTCGCGCCTACGGAAACATCGGCAAACACATTTCCGAAATCCGACGAATTGGTGAACGAACCGACGCCCGCAGGAGCATTTAGAAAATCGGCAGACAAGCTGCTGTCATCGTCTGGATAGAAGCTGACACCCGCACGTACGAAAGGCCTTAGGACGCCTCCCTCAGACAGGTTGATCTCATTCCCCAACTCCACTGAGGGCGTGATGGAATAGTACGTGTCGGAACTGCCGGAAACACTCAGATTGGCCGCCCCTCCACCGCGTTCCGTTACACTGCCTCGATGAAGATATGTGAAACCGATGTCGAGCTGCGGTTTGGCGAACCAGGTCCCGTGTTCAAACAAATACGCAGCCCGTATCTTTCCTGCGACGTGGGAAACCCTGTGTCCGGACGTGGCGACCAAGTTGAGCCCACCGAAATTGACGGTTCGGTCTGTATCATAATCGTCAATTCCACCGCTTATCGCAGTCGACAACAAGAGCGGACCGTTCTGGTATTTGACAGAAACGCCGGCGCTGAAGCGATTGCTCGTGCTGTCCGCATTGGAATCTGTGTTCAGTGAAGCACTTTCGTAACCAAGCCCAACTCCCGCGAACCAGTTGGGTGCAAATGACACCTGGGCACCACCGGCAATGCCGCCTGCATTCTCGTCATAGCCGATTGACTGGCCATCATTGTCTTGCCGGGTAAATCGACCCCGGGGCTGGACCCAAACGCATTGGCCCTGGTTGATGGCGCTCAGACCCTCTCCTGCCACGTCGCAGGAAAACAAGAGGTTTGAAAAGTTGTTTGCCGCGAAAAGAGAAGCCGTTTGGGTGCTTAGGAATACTTCCGCCGAAAGCTGATCGAGCGCGTCCTCATAAGCACCGGTGCTCGATACGTTGTTCAACAGGGCATTCAGGATAGGTTGCAGACCGCCCTGTCCCGCATCGAAAGCGGCATTCAGTCGATTGCCTATGCTGCGCTGATTTTCGTTGCCGGCTCCGGCCGAAAAATCGATTGAAGTGGTCAGGACGACATCGTTGGCGTTTGGAAATGAAAGGCCTGCCTGAAATGCCGGACTGACTTCGGCAAGACTGGCACCGGAGTTCGTTGTTCCACCGGTCGCAGACAGTATTGTTACAGAAACAGCGTCTCTCGATTGGTTTATTACATGCGGAGAAATCGATCCATCGAGTGTCGCCGTTCCAGACACATTGAGACGATCAGCAGAACCTGCAGTCGTATCGACTGTTATTGTCATGGTACCGGCGCTGGTCTGAATAAGGTTCCCGGTGATAGTGGTCGTGCCAACGGTCGATTCCCCACCAGGTGACAGGTTACCGGCATTGGTCAGGGTGTTGCCAGAACCCAGCGTAACAGTCGACCCGGAATTGAATGTTCCTCCCGACTGGTTGTTGAAGCTGTTGGTTCCCGCACCAAGGGTCACATTGCCAGTGATTGTGCCGGTATTGTTGACCGTGTCGTCGCCATCCTGGCCGGAAACGGCAAGGCCTGATTGCGCAGAAAGTGTCGCCGCGTTGTTGAGCGTGCTTGAAACACCAGACACACTTTCCAGCGAAACCCCGCTGCCAGAACCGGTTCCCCCTTGAACTGTCCCACTGTTCAAGTTGACAGTGCTCGAACCCGAAGAACCTATGATGGACTGAACCCCATGGCCCGTCGACGCCGCAATGTCGCCGGTGGAATTGACGACGACCGTTCCCCTTTCAGCTTCCGCTGTGATGCCATCTTCCTCAGCGGTGATATTGCCGACCGAGGTCACGCTGGTTGTTCCAGTCGTGCCTACAAGTTGACTTGTTTCAGCTTCGATACCGTCTTCGGTGCTTGAGACAATGTTCCCCGTTGAGTTCACGGTAACATTGAGCCTTGCCGAGGCCTCGATGCCCTCGTCTTCCGCCGTAATGTTTCCCGTAGATGTAACCGTCGCCTGCTCGCCTGAACCGGCCGTGGCATCAATGCCAATGTCCGTGCGGGCGGTGATATTTCCGGTTGACGTTACAAAAACACTGCCGCTGTTGCGGTTGAACGCGTTGATACCGTCATTATCCGCATCAATGTTGCCTTTGGACGTGACAGTGGTATCGCCCTCGCCTTCATGGCTCGCGTCGATGCCATTCCCGCTGCCCGCCGTGATGTTGCCCGTCGACGTAACGCTGAGGGTACCCTCGCCGAAATGGTCCGTGTTTATGCCATCCCGATCTCCGGTAACGTTGCCATTGGACGTAACGCTGATGTCTCCATCGACCCGGGCACTGAAGGTGCCGAGCCGGGCATCAATACCGTTCGCTCCGCCCGTTGCCGTAATTGAGAACGATCCGGTATCGCTATTGATTGTGATGTCTTGGGCAACGGAACTCTCAAACTCGATGCCGTCCACACCCGAAGCAGGCGCAATATCCTGGGTGACATTTTCAACTGTTAAAGACGTCAGAGGAGAATTGGCATCAATGCCGCTGGAAACGTCGCCGGTACAAGTTGCGCTTGTGCCTGAAACGGTACACGGTCCGGAACTTGGCGGCACTACGGTTTGAGACAGGACTGTTTTTGGCTCACCAACCAGCGCCAAACTGAAAGTAGCTGTCGCCAAAAGCAGGTTGCGTGAAAATGTCGGCCCGTTGCATGTCGACTTCATTGGACGCCGCATCATGCTGCTTCCTCCAGTCTTAGTGGCAGCAGATATTGTATGTTTCACCTGCTGCTTACACGACTAGGAATATTTGCCGATACATGCGACCAGATGACAAGATGAACTTGCTGAATTCGCTCAACTGTCAACATGGAATTCGCAATTACACCGTCTTGTCTAAAAATGCTTAACGGGCGGTTAACATCTTAGTCACCGTCGCCTTTCGAACGAGCCAAGGCTTCTCTCGGCCAAATACTTCAATCTGCTATCGTGTTGTTGACGCTTTTCTCTGCATTCCTGTAGGCGGGTCATCCGCACACGAAATCAGAAGGGCTGAACGAAACTGCGCCGATCGGGCAGTCTTCAAAGCCTGCCTCAACTAGTCGGAGTGTCACCTCTGGCTCCCGCTCCGGGTGAACTGTTCAGCAGGCGCACCTCAACCAACATTGCAGTCTGCAATAACGACAGTTCTGTCGTCGAAAAATTCCGATTTTGTGCCACCTTTGACGGTCGCAAGATCACAAATTCGATGAAAGTCCAGCTCTTCCGCCCGTTCAAATTCCTCTTCCCAAGCGGCAATTGTCGGTATGGAAGGCAAGGTTGCATAGCCATCACTGAAGACTTCAATAGTGTGAATTTCAGATTTGGGAATTCGCTCGTCTATCCAGTCGCCAAGTTTTGGGCTGCCGTTCGCCAGCACGTCGTAACAGAGCGCACTTCCTTCAACATTGGCAAACATGCCCTGCTTACAGATTCCGGACTTCAAGAAATCGCGCACCGCATCAGCTTCTGCAGCAAGATCCAGTGAGCGGATCGTGTCATGGATAATCTCGTCAGCTGCCGTTTCTGACAGGACGCCATCTCTAACGGCCGCCGACAAACCCAGGAAAATTCCACGGCGAGCGGTCAATTCTGTTGTCTCAGGATCAGATCCACCGTCTCTCAGGTGTTTGAACAGCGCCACTCGAGCATGTGTTGCGACATCATCGATCAGTTTTGAGTGCCTCAATATGGTATCCGCGTTGAGACGGATTCCACTGTCGCCAAGACAAAAGAGCCTCCATTGGTCACCGCAATCAATCGCCAGCGACAGCGTCGTCGCAGGCAACTGAGGCAGGTCGAACGGTTCCAGTTTCTCCGCATACATTTCGCAAATCCGGTCCACGAGCTGCCTTGCCGGCAGCTCTCTGTTCTTGCGGTCTAAGAACAGCTCTGAAACCACCTCTGCGGCGGTGAGTGCGGCCAACCGGGCTGCGGGAACTCCGGCGATAACGTTGCCGCGAACATCCGTTGCCCCATCGAAGACGCCAAGACAGACACCGGGCAACACAAGCGGAACATCGTCTCCGGGACGATCATTGTCGCGGTATTTGCAGCGTGAAAATACTTCAATATTCATGGAAAACCTTAGAGAAACGCGGAGTCACGGTTTTCAGTGAACCGGAAGACTGCGTAAACACAGACGCCGGTGCTGAGCAGTAGGATGGTGGACAAAGCAGCCGCAATGCCGAATTCGCCGTCAAGAACAGCCACATAGACCTGAACAGGCATCGTAATCGTCCCTGAATCGTAGATGATCAGGGTGGATGAAAGCTCGTTGATAGCTGTGATGAAACTCATAAGTGAGCCGACGATGATACCTGGAAGAATGAGCGGCACAGTCACTTTCATGAACGCGCCGAGCGGGGTTGCTCCCAGATTGACAGCCGCTTCTTCCAGAGAAGGCTTTATTTGTCGCAAGCTGGACGTCGTGGACCGAACACCGTAGGGAAGCCGGCGGATGAAATAGATCATGATCAGCAAGGTGGCGGCGCTGAATACGTCAGGAAATCCATTGCGGAAGACGGTGACAAAGCCAATTGCCATGACGACGCCTGGCACGAGATAGGGAACCATCATCAGGAAATCGATTGACGCCGCCGCCCTGGTCTCCCGTCGCACGATGACGTAACTGATCAGACCGGATGCGATTGTAATGAAGACCACTGCAGTAATCGCGAACAAAAAGCTGTTCGTTATCGCCTCGGGGGCATCTCGCCAGATGCGTTGATAGCTCTCAAGACCAAAGCCACCGACAAAGACAGGGCCATTGGTTTTAAGGAACGACGTATAGACCACGACCGCTGATGGGATCATCGCCAGGATGACGATGCCATGGCTCAAGACATGAACAAGAGCGTTCTTCCAGCCTTTGAGCCTCACTGGCACGGGAAGGTTGGTCAGGGAACTTGCATAGCGCCGTTTGGATAGAATCCGGCGTTGAGCCAGCAGGGCCAACATTGAAATTGCCATCATCAAGATTGAAACGGTCACCGCCATGGTTGGCGGGCCTCCGAGCTCAGACCGGTAAGCCGACAATGCAATGGTCGACAGGGTTCTAAATCCCCGCCCAAGTATGGCGGGTGTGCCAAAGTCCGCTATGGCCAGGACGAAGCAGATAATTGCTCCGGTGCTCACAGCCGGAAACACCAGGGGAAGCGTGATCTTGTAAAACCGCTGCCAGGGGCTGCAGCCGAGATTTTCCGCAGCGTCCTCAAGCGATTTGTTTACGGCGTTGAGCGCCGTCTGTGTCATCAAGAAAATGAACGGGAAGAACTTGAGAGAAAAAACCAGAATGATGCCATGAGCACCATAAATCGTGGGAACATCCAGTCCGAAATTGCCAAAAAAGTTGGTAACGACGCCGTTGGATCCCAGGATCATGATCCAGGCATAGGCGCCTATGAACGGCGGAGACACCAGCACCAGGATGGCAAGCGTCGAGATCAGTGCTTTGCCTTTGACGATGAACCTGGTGGTAAAGAACGCCAAGGGGACGCCGATCAGGCACGCGCCAATTGTTCCAAGGACACCTACGAACAGTGTATTTTTCAGGCCGTTGACGTAGTAGTTCCGCGTGAAAACCTCGATGAAATTGCCGAGCGTGAATTGCCCCGTATCCGGATCAATGAATCCCAGCAAAAGGACACGCAAAATTGGCAGGATAAGGAGAAGCGACAGCATCACGATGATCGCGATCGTGACGACTGTCCAGAAATCGAGTCTTTGACGCGACAGAGACAAATTCATCCGATCCGGCCCCCGAGAGCTTCTTTCTCAAAAAAAGAAAGGTTGTGGCGCTCAATGCGAAATTGCGCCTCACTGTCGAGTGGTAGATCAATTACGCTTGGATCTGATCGGCTTACGGACTTAAGGATCTCACCTTGCTCCGTAGTTCCAAAAACTTCCATTTCCCGGCCAATGAAACTTACCTCTTTGATACGGACCGGGATTGAAATTTCAGATTGATCGGTTGCGGACCCCTGTTTGCCTGGAATGACAGTTATGTCTTCAGGTCGGATCGCACACACAACATCACCGGAATGCTGATTTGGCAGATCCAGCAGGATCTGTTCGCTCCCGCATTTCAGGGCAGCCTCGGCACCGGAGCGCTCGACATCGATGAAATTGTTGGAGCCAACAAAGGACGCGACAAACCGATTGGCTGGCCGCAAATACACATCAAGCGGAGAAGCCGCCTGCTGAATGACGCCACCTTCCATGACACAGACAACATCTGAAAGCGCAAGGGCTTCTTCCTGATCATGTGTCACGTAGATTGTCGTGACACCTAGGTCCTGCTGAATGCGTCTGAGTTCCGCACGCAGATCGACCCTGAGTTTCGCGTCGAGGTTGGACAGCGGTTCATCCATCAAAAGCACTTTCGGCCGCACAACAATTGCACGAGCAAGGCCAACTCTCTGCTGCTGGCCACCAGACAGTTCATGAGGCATGCGGCCGGCAAATTTTCCGAGCTGAACGACCTCCATAACCTGATCAACCCGCTGCCGAATTTCGTTTGCCTCGATGCGTCTTTGCTTGAGGCCGAAAGCGATGTTGTCACGGACGCTGAGATGGGGGAAAACCGCATAGTCCTGGAACACCATGGCCACATCTCTTTGGTGGGCAGGCAAATGCCCAATGGAGCGTCCATCCACTGATATGTCGCCAGCTGATTGGCTGTGAAATCCAGCAATCGTGCGTAACAACGTGGTCTTGCCGCAGCCGGATGGGCCCAGCAGGGTGTAAAATGTGCCGCTTGGAATGGAAACATTAATGTCCGAAAGCGCGACCACGCTGCCATACAGTTTTCGAAGCCCGGATATCTCAACTGACGCCATGATAAATTCCTAAAAATTTTGGAGTTTCGGCGCGTGCCTGGCGGCTTTGGCTCAGCCAAACCGCCAAGCACGGCACCTCAGTTATTGGACGTCAAGGAGAAGATCTTCCCATTGGGCAACGAGTTTCTTGCGGTTCTCGGCCGCCCATGCTCCGTCATAGCCGACGGACGGCAATTCACTCACGGGCTGGAGCGCAGGGTTTGAGGCCACATCCGCGCGAACAGGGCGCCTTCCCTGCTGAGCGACCACTTCCTGAGCTTCTTTCGAAAGCATGAAGTCCAGGAATGCCTTACCGTTTTCAGCATTTGGTGCTCCGGCGACAAGCGTCATGGCATCCGGGACGATTGCAGTGCCTTCCGATGGGTAGACAATCTGAACGGGTCCACCACCCTCAACATAGCGCAAGGCGGCATCTTCCAACGTTACGCCGACAGCCAGTTCTCCGTCGTTGACAAACCGGGGAACTGCACCTGAGCTGTCAGAAAGCACAAAGTTCGAGAGTAGCCCTTTGTAGGTTTCCCAACCGGCTTCTTCAGTGTCATAAGCCTGCAAGACGGTTGCAAGCTGGATGTAGGCTGAACCAGATGCATTCGCCTTGGCCGACGAAACGACATCATCATATTTCGGATCAGACAATTCCGCCCAACTTGTCGGAACAGGCAAATCGCCGAGTTTGCCTTCATTCACGATGAAAGCCATGACAACAGCCGTAAACGGGCTCCAGAGTTCACTCGGCTTCATGCCTTCAGCAAGCGCATCCGTACCTTCAGCGTCATAAGACTGAAACAGTGCCGGGTTGAAGTCGACGACCGTTCCATCAACGCTCCAAAGCACATCCGCAACCGGGTTGTTCGCTTCTGCTGTCAGGCGGTTCAAAAGCTCTCCAGAGCCCGCCTTGATGATTTCAACTTCAGTTCCCGTTTTTTCCTCAAAGACAGGCACAAGCGCGTCAATGAAGTTCTGCGGTACTGCCGTATAAACGGTAACAGAGCCGTCGGCGAAGGCAGTAGAGGCTGCAACAGCCATGCTTGAAGACAGCATGGTGGCCAAAAGAAATTTCTTCATATTCTCCTCCATCTATTAGGCGTTTGTAACGCCTGATTGGCCCGCTTTTTCGGACCGGCAGGACCTGCAATTATTATATTGCATAATGCAAGCTAATAATTGATCTTGCGGAATGTCAAGGAGGTTTGAGACAACGTTGCTCTGGTTGAGCAGTCAAAATCGAAAAATGAAAGAGCGGTGACGATGTCAATGGGACTGGATTTGGGGTTCAATTCTCGGCGCATAATTGCGTGTGTCCGGACATCTGGACCGCAATCTCGTGCAGATCTGGCTCGCAAGCTCGGGGTCAACCCAGCGACTGTTACCCGTCTTACGACGGCGATGGTTGAAGGTGGCATTCTGTACGAGGAATCTGATCCAGGCCGTGAAGGCAAAAAGGGATTTCCCGCCAAGGTTCTCAAGATTGAACCGACAGGCCTTTATTCAGCTGGCGTTTATCTGGATCCTGATAAAATCCGGACATGTGTGATCAATGCTGCGGGCGATATTATTACCAATGACGAAATCGAGCCGGCTGACCTGACTTTCGAATCCATCATGACCGCGGCAGGAACACGTGTCCGACAGCAGATTGGCGACTGCGGATTGGACGATGGCCGCGTGGCCGGTTGCGGCGTCAGCTATCCTGGTCAGTACACGGAGAACCCTTCTCGTGTAAGGAGGATCCAGCAGTTCAAGGACTGGCCAAACATTAGTATCGAAAGGGATCTGGAGCCGTACTTCAACATGCCCGTCAAACATATGAACGATGCGAAGGCCGCCTGTTTGGCCGAGCTCTATCACGGGGTTTGCACGGATGTTGAGGACTTTTGCTACATTTGGCTGTCCTACGGGATTGGCGGCGGTGCAGTCGTACGCGGGAATCCCCATTTGGGAAGACTGAAGGGTGCAGCGGAGTGGGGAGGACTGTTTCCCAAAACAAAGCCTCGCCCCTCGGGACAAGACTTGTTCGATACCCTTGCTGCAGCGGGCAACCCGATTGAGAAACTGAGCGACATCGGCGACGAGCATCTCGGCTTGCCCATCGTTCACGACTGGCGCGAACGCGCGGCGCAACAAATTCAATGGCTCTGCCTGGTGATCGCAAGAACCTTCGATCCGGAAACCATCGTGGTGGGAGGAACAATGCATCCTTATATTCTGGATGGCTTCATCGACCACATGATGAAAGGAAACGGCCTGGGCGACGACTATGAATGGTCCCTGCCCAACATCGTTCGTGCATCACGCGATGACCTGCCGGAGCTGGGGGCCGCTGCGCTTCCTATTCATGATGTCACCAATCCGACGGCCTACGCGGGAAGAGCCAGTAAAGGCTGGTGAGGAAGCGATCTTGAATAGCAAGAAGCTTTGATCCAATCAGCTTCCAGGCTGCCACCCTTCCGGAGCCATTTCAAAGCCTTCGAACTGAAAGCCGGGTGCAACAGTACAGCCAACCAACGTCCAGCTGCCAAGTGACTGTGCCTGCTGCCACCCGTCACGGGGTACGATTCCTTGCGGCCGTTGACCAGCGGCGAGATCGTTGCCGAGCGTCAGGACGACTTTGCGTGCTCCATCCGGACTGATGGACAGCTCAAGTGGTGCGCCCGCATACCAGTGCCAGGTTTCCACCGCATCGACCTTGTGCCAGCGCGACAAAATGCCGTCCGGCAACAGGAAATAGATGAGTGTCGACGCAGCCCGTCCTGCCGCATCAGTGACATCATCCCGAAAGGTTTCGACATAAAACCCGCCTTCTGGATGCGGCTGCATTTTCAAAAGATTGACAACATCGTCAGCCGTCAGGTTCGGAGAAATGCTCATCTGAATTCCGCAAATTGAATGCCGGGTTGGATGACACTGCCAACGATTCAGGACTGGCCGGTATCCGAACAGAAGGCGATATCGTCTATGGTTTCTCGAAGCGCCGCAACGACTTCCTCGTATAGAACTTGCATGTCCAGCCGGTGCCCGCCGCCTTGGTGCATGGGAATGGCCTCCGCCTGATTGACGATCCGATGAACCACATCCTTGGCGCGTTGTTCAGCGGTTCGGCTCAAATGGTTTTTGCTACTCGCAGGTGTCATGGAACTGCCCCTTCACAGATCACGATCTCGTGCATATGGGGACAGATCCCATTTGTTTTAAGTCCGAACGACAGAAAAGCTTCCAGAGAAAACAATCAGGAATTGTTGCCAAGCTGATAGCGCCCTCTCAAGACTGATCAGGCGTTGTCCTTACGTGTCCGGATCTCGGTAAAGACCTCGACAGCCGGCTTACCTTCCATTCCAAGCGCGGCTGCAACTGAAGCCTCTCCGGCCCGCAAAAACGGATTGGTTGCCTTTTCAAGCCGCATTGTTGTCGGCAATGTCGGTTCGCTTCTGGCGCGAAGCCCGGCAACTTCTTCGGCACGCGCTTTCAGATCGGCATTGCCCGGTTCGATGGTAAGAGCAAAGCGGGCGTTTGCTTCGGTATATTCGTGACCGCAATAAATCACGGTATCATCGGGTAATTTCTGCATGAGCTTGGCAAGCGAAGACCACATCATTTCCTTGTCGCCCTCAAAGACGCGGCCGCAACCAAGCGAGAACAGCGTGTCCCCCGTGTGGGCAACTCCGATTGAAGCGATATGCCAGGATATCTGGTCCAGTGTGTGCCCGGGTGTCGATATGGCTCTGACCTCATAAGGACCGCACAAAACGCCATCTCCGTCTTCAACAGTCCGGTCCAGTTCGGCAATCTTCTGGCGCGATCGTTCCGGACCGATCACGGTCGCCCCGGTTTTCTCTTTCAATTCACCAAGGCCCTGGACGTGGTCCCAGTGATGGTGGGTGATCAGAATATGCGTCAGTTTCCAGCCCGTGGTCTCAAGCACCTCTTCATAGGCTCCCGAATCCGGCACATCGAACGCGACGGTCGTCCCGCTCTCAGAATCATGAATGAGAACGCCGAAATTGTCGTCAAGGCAGGAAAACTGGCGGATTTCAGTCGTGTCACTCAATGCCATAGAGGAGCTCCGTTGATGGGCAGGTCTGTCAAAACGCAGAGTGGCAAAGTGCCGGAACAAGAGCAAGGCAAGAGATCTTGCGCTGGACTGCGGTTCCATGTTCAATCGCGGCGTCAAGAGGACGAACCCCGCGTTCACAGAGCCAGGCTGCATGTATCTAGACGTCGTTCATTTGCGCGCCTTTTACGATCTACCGCTCGGCAGGTTGCTTCGAAGCCTGATCGGTGCGCCGATCCGCAAGATGTGGCCGGACCTGTCTGGACAAAGTCTGCTGGGCATTGGCTATGCGGGTCCTTTCATGCGTCCGTACCTGGACTCCGCCGAGCGTGCGATCGCCGCAATGCCTGCCCCACAGGGGGCCGTACCCTGGCCACGCGAACGCGCGGGATCTTGTACGCTGGTAGAAGACGCAATCTTGCCCTTTCCCGATCTTTCCTTTGACAGGATCATGCTTGTCCATGCTCTGGACCATTGCTCGGATCCGGCGGCTGTCCTTAAAGAAGCCTGGCGGGTACTCGCCCCCGGCGGCCGGCTGATCATTGTGGTGCCCAATCGGCGCGGCCTGTGGGCTCAGTCGGAGCTTTCCCCGTTCGGATATGGCAGGCCTTATTCCGGCCGCCAGCTAAAGGATCTGATGAAAAGCTGCCAGTTCAACGTTCTGGACGACACGGAAGCCTTGTTCATGCCCCCTACAAAGGCACGAGCAATCCTGCGAGCGGCACGAACCTGGGAAGGGATTGGACGCCGCATCCTGCCCGCATTCGGTGGTGTCCTTGTTATGGAAGCGGAAAAACTGGTGTTTCAAAGTCTGCCCGCCGACGGCAAACGCAGCCGCCTGCGCGTTCTGCGTCCCGTCTTCATACCCGAAGGTGTCGCAACGGGACTGAAGCCGGTTCGGGCCACACATCCGAGATACGCTCGTTCGCGTTATGAACCTTTGAGCTGAAGCAATATTCTTTACCGTTTCAGCAGAAATACCGCCTGTTCGGCCACAATGTTCCAGACCCACCAAGGTGCATTCACCGGAATTTCGTTGCCGTGAGCGCTCAACGCAACGGCCTTGACGACTTCGGCGTCAAGCTCATGGCACAACTCGACAAAGTCACGCAGGGAACAGAAATGAATGTTCGGCGTGTCGTACCACTCATAGGGCAGATATTTCGTCACCGGCATACGGCCGCGGAAGAGAAGCTGCATGCGGTTGCGCCAATGGGCAAAATTCGGGATCGACACAATCACCCGCTTGCCGATCCGCAGCAGTTCGCTCATCACCTCTTTCGGTTCACGCGTCGCCTGCAGCGTTTGGCTGAGAATAACGACATCAAACGCCCGGTCCGGATAATCGGACAGATCCTTGTCCGCATCACCTTGTATGACGGAAAGGCCGCGTGCAACGCACCGGTTCACACCAGCCTGCGACAGTTCGATGCCACGACCATCGATCCGACGCTCGCGGGCAAGCAGATCGAGCAGAGCTCCGTCTTCCGAACCGATGTCCAGAACACGCGCGCCTTCAGGCACCAGCGAGGCAACCACCTTGTGATCGCCGCGCACTTCGCCGGGCCGGGATTGTCTGGGGGCAAGGTTCACAGTTTAGGCCTCCCCGCCAGGTGCGGGCACACCACGCGCCCGAGCGGCACCGGTCAGGAAACCCCGAATGGTTTCGAACATCTCCGGCACATCCAAAAGGAAAGAATCGTGACCGCGATCGCTCTCAATTTCGACAAAGGACACGTTTGCCGCAGCCGCATTCAAGGCCTTCACGACTTGCCGGCTTTCTGAAGTTGGAAACAACCAGTCGGACGTGAATGACATCACGCAAAAACGCGTGTTCGTCCCCGCAAATGCCAGCGGCAATGCCCCGTCGAACTGGTCTGCCAGGTCAAAATAATCCATGGCACGCGTGACATAGAGATAGGAATTGGCATCAAACCGATCGACAAATGTCATGCCCTGGTGGCGCAGGTAGCTCTCGATTTGAAAATCCGCATCAAAACCGAACGTCAGATTGTCTCTGTCTTGCAGGTTCCTGCCGAACTTCTGATGAAGCGACTCATCCGACATATAGGTGACATGAGCCGCCATGCGCGCGACCGCAAGACCTTTCGTTGGACGAACCCCTTCCTGGATGTAGGTGCCCTGCCGCCAGTTGGGATCAGCCATGATTGCCTGCCTGCCAACCTCGTGAAACGCGATATTCTGCGAAGTGTGGCGCGCAGCGGCCGCGATCGGAACCGCCGCAAACACCCGTTCAGGATAACTGACAGCCCACTGCAGAACCTGCATTCCACCCATGGAACCACCCATGACTGCAAAAAGCGTGTCGATGCCCAAATAGTCAACCAGCCGTGCCTGCGCACGAACCATGTCGCGAATGGTGATCACGGGGAGATCCAACCCATAAGGCACACCGGTTTGAGGGTTCATGGTTGCAGGGCCGGTGGTTCCAAGGCAGCCGCCAAGAACATTGGCGCAAATAACGAAGTAATGATCGGTGTCGACCGGCCTGCCGGGACCGACCATCAGCTCCCACCAGCCAGGCTTACCGGTCACAGGATTGGTAGACGCCACATATTGATCACCCGTCAGCGCGTGACAGATCACAATCGCGTTGGATTTGTCGGCGTTCAGCTCGCCATAGGTCTCATAGGCAATTTGCCATGGCCCAAGTTTGACACCCGAATCCAGCTCCAACGGCTCATCTGCAGGAAAATGCGCGAGCTTGCTTGAAGGGGCGATGGCCTCGTTTGCCTTGACGTCTTCTGATGTTTCTGGACTGGGTGTATCGGCGGACATGGCTCGGTTCGGCGTGTTGATATCGGTCCGAATTGAATTAGGACCTGATTGCAGCGATTTGGGGCCCGCTGAACCCGCTCCCTGATTGCCGCCGCCATAGGCGGCCTGACATCAGTCAGACTGGCGACCTAGCCGCGTGAAGCTTTGAGAGTCAATGTTTTCTTTTGCGTTTGACCGATCACATGCCTATGACTATGCGCCGCTGACCCTTGAATAAGGCGGAGCCTTCAATGTCTCAACTACCGGATAGCGGATTGTCGCTGGCGGATTTGCGCAAGCGTATCGATGATATCGATGCCCGCATCCACGATGCGCTGATGGAGCGCGCTCAGGCAGAAGCCGAAGTCAACTCGGCCACTCCTGCCTCGGGAGAAACCAGAACGGTGTTTTCGCCGGAGCGGGACGCGGATCTGATGCGTCAGCTGGTGGAGCGCCACAAAGGTGAATTGCCGCTGGCAACAGTTGAGCACTTCTGGCGGGACATCATCTGTGCCTGCACCGGTCTGAAAGAAGGCACCGCCATTCATCTGGACGGCGGCGCAGAGTTGATCGAGATGCTGGATCTGGCGCGTTTCTATTTTGGCTTCTCCGCTGAGCTGGTCCCTGGAGGCGATGCTGCGGATGTGGTCGGCGCTGTTGCCGCATCCCGAAGCGATCTTGGTCTCATAGCCTTGAACGATCGGGCCGAACTGCCCTGGTGGCGCGGCCTGAGCGAAACCGGTGCACAGGTTCGATCCAGACTTCCTTTCGTGGTTCTGGAAGATAGGCCCGCCGATTTACCTGCGCTTGTACTGTCCCGGGCTGACGGCCTGGTCGACAACACGGATGTGGCGGTTTATGACGCTCGCTGGTCCGATCTCCTGCCCGGTAAACTGATGGACCAGGGCATTGAAGTCCTCAGCTTCTTCCGATCCGCAAGCGGGGTCGATGCCCTGATTGCCATTTCGGGTGAATTGTCGGAGGAAGACGTCCTGGAATCCTGCGCTGCAGCCGGGGCGGCACCTGACATATTGAGACATGTCGGCGGATACGCTGCACCAATTGACGGTGATGGCGACGCAGACGAAGCATTTGGACCGGAATAAACACTGAAGCCGGGGACAGGGAGCCTCAGGAATGAACGAGATGAGCAAAGTGAACGAAGCCGGAAACCGTCCGCAGCCGAAAGCCGGCGTGTTGGACATTGCAGCCTACGTCCCGGGCAAATCCAAAGGCAGCCACGGCAAGACCGTTCACAAGCTTTCTTCCAATGAAACGCCACTTGGCACCAGCGCAACGGTCAGCCCGGCGGTTGATCATGTGATCCGGAATCTGGAGCTTTATCCGGATGGCGCGGCAACCGAACTGCGGGAAGCCATTGGCGATATCTACGGGCTCAATCCTGACAGGATCATTTGCGGCGCCGGCTCGGACGAAGTGTTGAGCATGCTGGCAAATGCATATCTTGCTCCCGGTGACGAGGCGATTTATTCCGAGCACGGGTTTCTGGTTTATGATATTGCCATCCGCGCCGCTGGCGCCACACCGGTCGTTGCGCCGGAGACCGACCTTTCAACGGATGTCGATGCGATCCTGGAACGGGTGACCGACAGGACCAAAATGGTCTTCATAGCCAATCCCAACAATCCGACAGGAACATATCTGCCCTATGAGGAAGTCAAACGGCTGCATGAGAGCCTGCCTGCTCACGTGCTTCTGGTGCTGGATGCGGCCTACGGCGAATATGTTCGGCGCAATGACTACGAGAGCGGCATTGAACTGGCCGCAACCTCTGAAAATGTTTTCATGACCCGGACCTTTTCCAAGATCTACGGCCTTGCAAACCTGCGTGTCGGATGGGGCTTCGGCCCGGCTCATATCATTGATGCCCTGAACCGGATCCGCGGCCCCTTCAACATGTCCGGTGTTGCGATTGCGGCGGGCATTGCTGCCGTCAGAGATCGGGATTTTGTCGCCAAGTCTGTTGACCACAACGAGAAATGGCTTCCTTGGGTCACCAATGAGCTGGAAGAAATCGGACTCAAGGTAACACCCAGCGTCGGCAATTTCGTACTGGTTCATTTCCCCGATCAGGACGGCCAGCGCGCCAAGGACGCAGACGCCTATTTGCTGGAGCGTGGCTGTGTCCTGCGCATGGTCGGGAATTACGGCCTTCCCAACGCGATCCGCATGACAATCGGTTCAGAAGAAGCCAACCGCACAGTTGTGGCCCATCTCAGGGATTTCCTGACAAACCGCTGACAGACAGAAAGCAGACAACTCCCGATGACTGGCGCCCCCCTTTTTGAGCGCATGGCCCTGATCGGCATAGGCCTGATCGGGTCGTCGATCGCACAGACCGCACGGCAACGTGGCCTGGTCAAGGAAATCGCGATTTCCACTCGCTCCCCTGCCACATTGCAGCGGGCGGAAGAGTTGGAGCTCGGCGACTTTTATTCGGTCGATGCCGCGCAAGCCGTTGACGGCGCTGATCTCGTGATCTTGTGTGTTCCCGTTGGTGCCAACGAAGCAGTTGCCAAGTGGATTTCGCCCGTGCTCAAGGCCGGTGCTATTTTGACCGATGTCGGCTCCACCAAGCAGTCTGTTGTGGATCAGGTGAGCCCACACGTTCCCAAGGGTGTGCATTTCATCCCGGGCCATCCGATTGCGGGCACTGAACAATCCGGTCCCGACGCAGGTTTCCCGACCCTCTTCGATCAACGTTGGTGCATCCTGACGCCGCCCAAGGGTACGGATCAGGCCGCTTTGGAAAAGCTGTCGGCTTTCTGGCAAGAGTGTGGCTCAAACGTCGACCTCATGGATCCAAAACACCACGATCTGGTGTTGGCGATCGTTTCACATCTGCCGCATCTGATCGCTTACAATATTGTCGGCACTGCCGATGACCTGGAAACGGTCACAAAGTCTCAGGTAATCAAGTATTCCGCGTCCGGTTTTCGCGATTTTACGCGTCTGGCCGCCTCGGACCCGACCATGTGGCGCGACGTGTGCCTGAACAACAAGGAAGCGATTCTGGAGATGCTGTCGCGTTTCTCAGAAGATCTTTCTGCCATGCAGCGCGCCATCCGCTGGGGTGACGGGGACATGCTCTTTGACCTGTTTACACGCACACGCGGCATCCGGCGCTCCATCATCGAAGCCGGACAGGAAACCGACGAACCGGACTTTGGCCGTCATGCAGCGGACACGCGTCAGGACGATTGAAAGATCCGCATCAGTTCGAACGTTTGACGATGTAGTCCGCTAGCGCGGTCAGCACACGAGCTCGCTCGCCGTAAGGTTCAAGCAGTGTTTCGGCGTCTTTAGAGAGCCGGGCCAGTTCGTCCCTGGTCTTGTCGATACCCCAAAGGCCGACAAGTGTGGCCTTTCCGGCTTCAGCATCCTTGCCTGTAGCCTTTCCCATGGTTTCCGCACTCGCTTCGACATCCAGGAGATCATCTGCCAGCTGAAAGGCGAGACCTGTGACTTCTCCAAAACGGGTAAGGCAGTGCAGATCACTTTCGTCTGCATCGGCAAGTACCGCACCCGCCCAACAAGCGTAGCGTAGCAAGGCTCCGGTTTTCATGGATTGCAGCTGCCGGATGTCGGCCTCACTTCGATCCAGATGTTCAGATTCAAGATCGATCATCTGACCGCCCGCCATGCCGCCGACACCTGAAGCCCTTGCAAGGCCACGTGAAAGTCTCAGGCGTACGGAAGGATCTGCGTGAACAGCTTCTCCTGCAATAACGTCAAACGCCAGGGTCAGCAGCGCATCGCCTGCAAGAATAGCAGCGGCTTCGTCAAATGCCTTGTGCACCGTTGGCTGCCCACGGCGCAGGTCATCATCATCCATGGCTGGAAGATCATCGTGGACGAGCGAATAGCAATGAACAAGCTCCAATGCGCAGGCCGCCTCCAGAACGCCCTGATCCGAGCGACCGAACAGGTTGGCCGCTTCCAGGACAAGAATGGGACGCAAACGCTTGCCACCGTTCAGGGCACCATGACGCATTGCGGCCAGCAGGCGTGGTGGCCGCGTGGTCTCGGCATCAAGGGCAGCGCTGCCCAAAATGCGCTCCAGAACAGTCTCTATGCGTCCAGCCTGTGCTGTCAGATGCTGCTTCAAGTCAAAGGTCACATTCAGCTCCAGAACAACTTTTTCAAAGTTCGGGTTTCCCTGATACCAATTCTCTGTATCGTCAAGGCGCGAATTTGAAAAACTGGCAGCTGTATTAATCGCCGGTCTGTCTTGGTTCCGGGTTGGGAGACTGTTTTATGAGATTGCTGTCGGGTCTGTTGCGGTCCTTTATCAAGCGCGGGCGCATGCGTGTTTATGATGCCGGCGGCGCATTGCACGAGTTTGGATCGGGCGAAGACGGACCAACGGTCACCATTCGCCTGCATGACAAGAAGCTCCACAGATCCCTTTTCCTGAACCCAGAACTGGCAGCCGGAGAGGCCTATATGGACGGGTCGCTCACGATGGAAGAAGGCTCTACCTGCTACGACTTCATGTTTCTGTTTTCGATCAACAGAGCGCCGCTTGGCGCGCACCCGGTTCAAGGCCTGTTGCGCAAGGGATGGAAAGCCTTCCGACGACGCCATCAGCAAAACAGCGTTGAACGGGCAAAAACACAGGCCCGGCATCACTATGACCTTTCCACCGAGCTCTACCGGCTCTTTCTGGATGAAGGGCTGAACTACAGCTGTGCCTATTACACAAGTCCGGATGAAAGCCTTGAAAACGCACAAGCTGCAAAGCTGACCCACCTTGTTGCCAAACTCGATCTTGAACCGGACATGGAAGTGCTTGAGATCGGTGGCGGATGGGGGTCACTTGCCATCCGTATGGCCGAAGCAGGTGCCCGTGTGACATCCCTGAACGTTTCGCCGGAACAGGTCAAGATTGCAGAAGAACGCGTTCGCGCCGCCGGACTGGAAGACAGGGTCACCTTTGTTCTCAAAGACTACCGCGAGTTCGAAGGACAGTTCGACCGGGTCATTTCAGTTGGCATGATGGAGCATGTCGGCATAGGCCATCTTGACGACTATTTCGGCAAGATCAGGTCCTGTCTGACAGATCGGGGCTATGCCGTAATCCACTCCATTGGCCGCATGACGCCTCCAGGTACGACGGGCCCCTTCATTCGCAAATACATTTTCCCAGGTGGTTACGTCCCCGCGTTGTCGGAGGTTTTCGCTTCCACGGAAAGGCTGGGGCTATGGGTCTGCGATGCGGAAATACTGCGTCTGCACTACTACTACACCATCCGCGATTGGCGTCGTCGCTTCGAAGCACAGCGTATCCCGGCCGCCGCCCTTTACGACGAAGCGTTCTGCCGTATGTGGGAATTTTACCTTTGTGCTGTTGAACTCGGTTTCCTTCACGGGTCAAACATGGTTTTTCAGCTTCTCCTGTCGAAAGAGCGGGACGCTGTTCCGATTATTCGGGACTTTATCGTGGACAACGAACGGGCTTTGAATGGCTAGAACAAGAGCGACCGGAGGTGGATCGGGCGCGCGGAAAACATCGACCAAGAAGCGCTCCTTCTGGGCGCTCCTGCGCAAATGGTTGGTCCGCCTCGTTCTCCTCGCCATTGTTCTGCCTCCGCTCCTGACGACCATTTATTCTGTCGTGCCGCCTGTGAGCACACTCATGATCGGTCGCTATGCGCAGCTTCTCTGGGTGGATCGGCAATGGGTGCCCCTGGAACGGATATCGCCAAACCTTGTGAAATCGGTCATCACATCCGAAGACAGTGGCTTCTGCGTAAACGATGGCGTTGAATGGGACGCGCTACAGGATCAGGTCGAAGCTCTGAGCGAAGGCGAACGGCCGCGCGGCGCCAGCACAATTACAATGCAGACAGCGAAGAACCTGTTCCTCTGGGGAGACAGGTCCTATGTACGCAAAGCACTTGAGCTGCCTTTGGCGCTGATGCTGGATGCGATCCTTACCAAAAGGCGGGTTCTGGAGATCTATCTCAATATCGCCGAGTGGGGTGAAGGCATCTTCGGCGCAGAGGCGGCAGCGCAGGCCTGGTTCGGCAAACCTGCAAAGGATCTGACACGGGTGGAAGCGGCAAGACTGGCAACGGCTCTGCCAAATCCGCTTGCGCGCAACCCGGCGAGTCCCTCTTCCGGGCACCGCCGTCTGGCGTCGACCAACCTTGCCAGGGTCAAAGGCGCTGGTCCCATATTCGGCTGCGTACTGGACAATTGAATTTGCCTGGCCGAAGCCTGCGACAGGTAAGTTCCGACCGAACCAAGAAATTTTTGTCTATGGGGTGGCAAAATGCCGGAGTTGCCTGTATAACGCCGCGCATTCCAATGCACTGCGTGCTGCCACGCCCCGGGCTTACCCGGTCCGGGCCGCGCGGTTATGGACCACGGAGAAACAAATAAAATGGCCGTTCCAAAGAGAAAAACCTCGCGCATGAAGCGCGGTTTTCGCCGTTCCACGGACGCCCTCAAGCAGCCGACTTACGTCGAGGACAAGGATTCGGGCGAATTGCGCCGTCCGCATCACGTTGACCTGAAGACCGGCATGTACCGGGGCCGTCAGATCATGACCCCGAAAGAAGACGCATAACAGCGTTTTTCTAAGGGCGGATCGCCGCTCGGCAAACCAGGATTGAGGCTGGCCCTGTTTCGACAGGCCGGCCTTTTTCTTTTGGCTTGAAATCGCCGGTATGTTGGTGTCAGGTCGGGTCCATTCCGCCCGGACAGGGCCAGACTTACCGGGAGCCGCATCAATGCGTCTGTTTTCTGCCATTCCTTTCACTTTGTTCAGTTTGCTGATTTACAACGGTTTTGCCTTCACCGTCGGAGCCGCAGATCCCGGCTTCTGGTCGCAGCCCATTATCACGATCGCCATGGTTTCGGGCGCAACCTTCCAGCTGCTCGCCAGCGACCTCCTGATTACAATCGGCCTCTTCTTTCTGTTCATTGAAATTCTGAAAGCCACACGCATAGGCACCACAGCCTTGCTCGACCACATGTTTTCAGTGCTGGTATTTGTCGCTTACCTGGTCGAATTTCTCGTGCTGCAACAGGCGGCCACATCCCTGTTCTTCATCTTGATGGCAATCTCCCTGATTGACGTAATCGCAGGGTTCTCAATCTCCATCACAGGCGCACGCCGGGATGTCTCGTTCGGTCACGACGGCATGCACTGAGGAGGTGCGCCAAGCGGCGCACCTGGATTCAAATCACACAACAGCTGTCAGTTCCGGCCGGACTGACACCGACAAAGCCGTCAATCGTCTTCGTCGTCTTCCAGAATGGCATGTTTTTGAATCAGCGGTAGCTGTGAGAGCGTGAAAAGCAATGTGATCGGCATGATGCCGAACACCTTGAAATTGACCCAGAAATCGGTTGAAAAATTACGCCAAACGATCTCATTGATCGCCGCCAGCACAAAGAAGAAAACGCCCCAGCGCAAAGTCAGCTTGCGCCAGCCTTCATCGGTAAGTCTGAAAGCACTGTCGAAGACATATCCAAGCAACGCTTTTCCGAATACCAACCCCAAAAGCAGCACGGAACCGAACAGGCTATTGACGATGGTCGGCTTGAGCTTGATGAAAAGCTCGTCATGCAGCCAAAGGGTCAGTGCTCCAAACACAAGCACGACGACACCCGAAACCAGTGGCATGATCGGCAGCCGTCTGGTCAGCCAGAGCGACACCGTCAGCGAAATCGTGATGGCAACCATGAAAGCGGCCGTCGCCAGAAAAATCGGCTCGCCAATCGCCTGAAGTACAGGAAATGAAGCTGCGAGCTGTTCACCGCGAGCGTTGAACAGAAAAAACACGCCGAGCGGGCCGAGTTCCAGCGCCAGCTTCAAGAGCGGCGACAATTCCTTCCGCGTCGGATCGTTCGGAGCGTGTTCAAGTTCCATTGTCTCATCGGTTCCTATTTAGTCGCACTGCCCGCCCGGACATATGTGATGCAAGGCAGGAGGGTCAAGCTTGACGCGCCTGAAACAGCACGCAGCACAACTTCTTGGCCAGTGCAAGATCGCGGAACCCGACACGGAGCAGCAAGCATCCAGTCCGGTCACAACGTTAATACTTGCGACATAAGACGTGAGACACACTCCGCTCCTCTTTGTCTGGTCAACACCCAGTCTGTGGGCAACATATGTGGGCTTCGCAGCAATTTGAGGTGCTTGGAAAGCGCCAATCTGCTATCGCCTAGGAAGCGATTTTAAGATCAACCGCACAGGTAGCCGCATATGCGTCTGTTTTTAATCTTGTGCCTCTTTCTAGTTTCCTTTCCGGCGGCAGCGGCAAAGGTTGCCGTCAATTGGACAGATCTGCCCGACCCCGGCTCCACCATCTTTGAAGATCCCTTCGCCACCTTGAGCATTGCGGAACTTCGATCTCTCGGGACTGTGCTGCGGCTGCGCCGCGAGCTTGAACAAACGACCCTTTCCGCAAATTCCGCTGCGCAGACGAGAGAGAGACTTCAGCGCGAGGAAGCCAAGCTTGCCGCATCCGGCGTTCGCACAGACTGGTTATTGTCGCAACGTCATGAGATCGGCAAAAAGCGTGCGAAGGCGGCTCTAGCCGGCAATCCCGACCTTGATGGCCAGGAAATCGTTATTTCGGGCTACGCCATTCCTGTTTTCGCACCTGGAACCAAAACGGTTACCGGCGGCTATCTTGTTCCGGAAGCAGGCATGTGCAGCCACATGCCTGCACCCGACCCCAATCAGATGATCCGCTATCAGGTTGAGGAAGGGTTGAATGCCGAAGAAATCTATCAACCCGTACAGATGGTTGGCCGCTTGTCCTTGCGAACCACGCGCCAGGAAATCACGTTGCTGGATGGCCAGGTGGACATGATTGCCGCATTCGACATGGACGTTTCCGAAATTCGCAACATGGATCGGCCAGCAAGATCATCCGGCAACCGATTATTGAATTTTTTCACCGGACGCAAAGTGACGCCGCATCAATAACCGCGGCAAAGAAAAAGGCGCGTAAAGGCGCCTTTTTCGTCCTTTAGGGCGTTCATTTGCTCCCAGTCCGCGTGCCTTGGACCCGAGTTTTAATGCTATTCCTCATGCTGATGCCACATGTCAGCGGCCACTTCCCAGCCTTCGTCGCCAGGTTGCAGGACATAGAGATAAGTGCCTGTTGCGTCCATACCAGCGCTTTCGATCTTGGCATCGACTGATCCGATCATTACCGCAAGCGTTCCATCGTCAGATACGAAAAGCGTATCGATCGAATGACTGACGTCTCCCTTGTTCGAGGTAACGAATTCGAACAGCTTCTTGGGTTCTTCCAATCCCTTGACGGCAGGCTTTCCGGGTGCAATCCAGATCGTGTCGTCCGCATAGAGCGACAGGATACCGGCTGCGTCGTGGTTGGAGGCAGCTGCGTTGAAACGATCATTGAGGCCTTCCAGGGCTGCGATAGCGCCTTCCTGATCCGCCGACACGACCAATGGCGCGGCGGAGAGCATTAAGGCGATCGAAAGGCCTACGGTCTTCAATTTGAAACTCATCTGATTAGTCCTGATTTTATTGAGAAGCAGATGCCCGACCCGTGAGCGACCCAGGCAATCTAGGAACCTGTTGGTCTAGGAAACCGGCCTTGTAACAATCACTTCGCGTGTAATTTGCCAGCGATTGTCCTGATTGACCAAATCAATACCGAGCGTGATCTGCTGATTGGGCCCGGTCAGCTCGTTGCGTCTGGAAAGCAGAACATGTGCCGTATCACCATTGACGGAGACATGATGAAACCTGGCCCAGGTTCCGATGGCGCCGTTATTCTGTTCAAGGGTTTTGGTGACGGTTTCGGTCATTTGCTTCTTGTCCAGAACAATGGCCTCGTCCTCAGGGCTCAGCATGATGACGGTCATGTCGTCATGATAGGTGTCATCGAGGATTGAAGCCGTGTTCGAGGAAACATTTTCAATCAGCCGCTCAATTACCGCTTTCGCTGCTGTTGCTTGGTCGTCAGTTCTGGACATGATGTGTTCCTCGGATCGGATAGTTGTTTTCCGGATTTTTGATGAAATTCAGCCCCATCAAGACGGATGAAAGAGCCGGCCGGGCGAACGGTGCATTGGAGATATCCGTGACCTGCAGTTTGCCGGCGTCATTGATCACAAAGAGCCCAGGCTCAGCAAAAGGCCGATCTGTTTCTTCCGCAGATCGAGGATCAGAAACGTAAAGCCCGAGTTGGCGCATCTGGTCGACGGTCAATTCAATGCCGACGGGAAAATCTGCACCGGCTTCGGTGACCTGGGCCTGCGCACGGTTTTCAGGGTCCGCTGAAACGGCAACGACATCGACGCCGATCTTGCTCAAATCGGGAAGAATGGCGTTGAGCTCAGACAAATAGCGGGTACAGATAGGACAGTGTTTGCCGCGGTAGACCACGACCAGCTGCCAGTCATGGCCAGCGCCGGGTCTACCGAGTGTCAGCTCTCCACCACCCAGTTTGGGTACGGTGATTTTTGGGAATACGTCCCCTACAAGAGGCTTTGGATTTGCCATCGAGTGCTCCTTGAGATATATAATGATCGATACATAAATATACGAAATGAGCGCAAGTCAAGGATTATATATTGACCGATACAAAAAAAATGGGTCGTCCGCGCACCTTTGACAGTCGCGAGGCGCTAATGGCGGCGATGAATGTGTTCTGGGCGAAGGGCTATGACGGCGCTTCGCTGAAAGACCTGACAGGTGCGATGGGGATCAGCGGACCCAGCATGTACGCGGCCTTTGGCGACAAACGGGAACTTTTTCTGAAGACCATCGACCTTTACGGCGATGTCGATGGCTGTGCACCGGTTGTGGCTTTTGAAGCCGAACCGGATATCGAGCGCGCCGTCAAGGGGTTCCTGGAGCAGGTGATCATCTACGCCACTGCGCATGAAAGCGGCGCAAAGGGCTGTTTTCTGGCATCGAGCGTGTCAGCCAGCATTGGTGAAGTCGAGGGAGTTTCAGAACGGGTTGAAAAGGCCATCGACGACACGGACAAGCGGCTGGCCGCTCGTTTTGACCTGGAAAAGGAAAAGGGTGTGCTGCCGCCGGATTTCCCTTCTCTGGAGCGCGCCCGCTTCCTGTACGACATTCGTCAGGGATACATGTTTCGGGGCCGTGCAGGCTGGACAGCGGACGCCATGCGCAAGGACATTGACCATCGCGTCAAGATGATCCTGGCCACGCAATCTGCCGGGTGTGCCTAGAGCAACAAAAAAGGCGCCAAATGGCGCCTTCTTCGGATTTCGGTTGGCAGGTTGATCAGCCGTTGGCGATATACTGGCCGCCATTGATGGTCATGACGGCACCTGTCATGAATGCCGCAGAGTCCGACGCCAGATAAACGACGGTCTGTGCGATTTCCTCAGGATGGCCAAGACGGCCGACAGGGATGCCGGAGACGATGCTTTCAAGAACCTTTTCCGGCATTGCAGCGACCATATCGGTGTTGATGTAACCCGGGCAGACGCAGTTGACTGTGATGCCTTTAAAGGCGTTTTCCTGGGCAAGCGCCTTGGTGAAACCGATCACCCCTGCTTTTGCTGCGGAATAGTTGGTCTGGCCCATCTGGCCTTTTTGGCCGTTGATGGACGAGATGTTGATGATGCGCCCCGACCCGCGCCCGCGCATGCCGTTGATGACAGGCTTGGTCATCGTGAACATGGAGTCCAGATTGGTGGAGAGCACTGCCCGCCACTGATCGAAGTCCATCTTGTGGAACATGCCGTCGCGGGTGATGCCCGCATTGTTGACCAGAACCTCGACCGGCCCCAGCTCCTCTTCAACCTTTGCAATGCCCGCAGCGCAGGCGTCAGGATCGGAGACGTCCCATTTAAAGACGTGGATACCGGTTTCTGCCTTGAAGGCTTCGGCCTTTTCGGTATTGCCGGCATAAGTGGCCGCCACCGTATAGCCTGCGTCCTTAAGACCACGCGAAATGGATTCGCCGATGCCACGCGTTCCACCAGTGACCAATGCGACCTTGCTCATTCCCCTTCCTCCTGAATTCCGGTTTCGGACCCTTAGGGCCTCGAGGTTTTTGAACTCTCAGTTTCTTAAAAGCCATGGCCGGACGACGCCGGCCATGATCCAAATCATTTGAACGCTTAGCGCTCCAGACACATGGCAACGCCCATACCGCCGCCGATACACAGCGTTGCAAGGCCCTTCTTGGCGTCACGACGGTTCATTTCGTGGATCAATGTACACAGAATGCGGGCACCTGACGCGCCGATCGGGTGTCCGATCGCAATTGCGCCGCCGTTGACATTGACGATGTCAGGGTTCCAGCCCATGTCCTTGTTGACGGCACATGCCTGCGCCGCGAAGGCTTCGTTTGCCTCGACCAGATCGAGATCAGCAGCGCTCCAGCCTGCCTTGTCCAGAGCCTTCCTTGACGACGGGATCGGACCTGATCCCATGATCGCCGGATCGACGCCGGCCGTTGCCCAGGATGCAATCCGCACCAAAGGTGTCAGCCCACGCTTTTCGGCTTCCGCGGCGCTCATCACCAAAAGCGCAGCCGCGCCGTCGTTGATGCCGGAAGCATTCGCGGCTGTCACAGATCCTTCCTTGTTGAAGGCCGGACGAAGTTTTGCAACGCTTTCTAGGGTCGCGCCATGACGAATATATTCATCATCCTCAACGACACGCTCCGACCTGCGCTCCTTCACGGTGACCGGTGTGATCTCATCCTTGAATTTTCCGGCCTTCTGAGCTGCTTCTGCCTTGTTCTGGGAAGCGACCGCGAATTCATCCTGCTGCTCGCGGTTGATCTGCCACTTTTCAGCGACATTCTCGGCGGTCTGACCCATATGGTAGCCATTGAACGCGTCCCACAAGCCGTCTTTGATCATTGTATCGATCATCTTGTAGTCGCCCATCTTGTAGCCGTTGCGCATATGTGCCGCATGCGGAGACAAAGACATGTTTTCCTGACCACCGGCCATCATGATGGATGCATCGCCGGTCTGGATCTGCTGTGCCGCAATGGCGACCGTCCGCAGGCCGGAACCGCAAACCTGATTAAGGGTCCAGGCGGTCGAACTGTCGGCGATACCTGCGTTGATGGCTGCCTGCCGTGCAGGGTTCTGGCCTTGCGCCGCAGTCAACACCTGACCGAAAACCACCTCGTCGATATCAGCGCCGTCGACACCGGCCTGTTCCATCGCTGCTTTCATAACAATGGTACCAAGATCATGTGCCGGCACATTGGCAAAAGAACCGTTGAACGACCCGACAGGGGTGCGGGTCGCGCTGACAATGACAACATCGGTGGAAGCGCTCATCATACTCTCCAGGACTTGAGGCCGGACGGCCATAGAATGCTGGTACCGTTAGGGCACCTTTGTTCCTTATCGATGAGGCGACTAGAAACCGCACCGGCATGCGTGTCAACCGTGACTCTCCGTATGCGCGGCCTGATTTCGCATTTGCGGCATTATCCTTTCGTCGGCGCACATAAAAAGAGTGGCACGATCCGCTACGATTGGCTTAGTCTCTTAGTTGGAGGAGATGACGCGTCTGCGAAGACGGCGCCATCAAATGCGAAACGAGACGGGAGCAAATCCCGTTCCAGCCGTAAGGCAGATAGGCGGAAGTGACGGATGGCCAAAACCAGCGAGCCAACAATCATCAAGAAATACGCCAACCGGCGGCTCTACAACACGGGCACCAGCACCTATGTCACCCTTGAGGATCTGGCGGTGATGGTGAAGGGGGAAGAAGACTTTGTCGTCTATGACGCAAAGAGCGGCGAGGATATCACCCGGTCTGTTCTGACCCAGATTATCTTCGAGCAGGAAGGCAAGGGCCAGAACCTGCTTCCCGTGACTTTCCTCAGACAACTGATCCGCTTTTACGGCGACAGCATGCAGGGTCTCGTGCCGAGCTTTCTCGAATATTCGATGACATCCTTGACGAAGGAACAGGAAAAGCTGCGATCTCAAATGAGCGAAGCTTTCGGAGCCACAGCCTTCGACGCGATCGAGGACCAGGTCAAACGCAATACTGAAATGTTTGAACGGGCGATGAAGATGTTCATGCCGTTCCCGACAGGTGAGGCCGGAGCCGCATCGGAAGCACCGACAGCCACGGGCAACACCAAGACCGAGAAAGCCGAAACGGCTGATCTTGACGATATGAAGCGTCAGCTCGAGGAAATGCAGAAGAAGATCAATAAGCTCTCCGACAAGCCCTGATCTTTGACGGCGCGCGTACTCGCCGGAATTCTGCCCCTGTCTGACCTTCCGCGGCAGCTTGGGCAGATCGCAGACTTGTATCAGGTCAGTTGGCCGCACTGGTATGGGCCAGGCGGTTCAGGTGACGCAAGAAAAGACCTGAAGGCCTGCCTAATGACGTCAGGCATCTTGCCGCAATGCCTGGTGGCGGTAGATCGAGCCTTACTGCCAATTGGAACCGTATCGCTCAGGTCAACATCTCCAGGCTCCGACGTCTATCCCGGCGCTTGGTTGACGGCTTTGCTTGTGCCGGAAGCCCTGCGCCGAAATGGCATCGGAAGCGCGCTGGTTGCTGCTGCGGAAATCGAGGCGGCGCAACTCGGATTTGATCACATCCTTGCTACGACAGGTTCGGCAACGACCATTCTGAAAAACAGACGCTGGGAACAGATCGATCAGGTGGAAACGGCCAGCGGAAAACTGGCCATATTCCGAAAAGGCCTCTCAACCCGTTGAACCGGATCAGCCGCAATCGGCGACAAGACCGGCAGCAACAATGCCGGCAACTGCGCACGCTTCGTCATTGTCAGAGGTATCTCCGGTTATTCCGACAGCGCCAAGGGTCTCTCCACTCTCGCCTTTGATCAGAACACCACCTGGAACAGGCACGATCGCACCGCCGGAGACGCCGTTCAGCGCGTTGACGAAATGAGGCCGCGACTCCGCGTTTGCATTCAGCCAGCGTGTACCGGTTCCGACAGCCAATGCTCCAATGGCTTTTCCGGCTGCAATCTGAGGGCGCATAATGGATGAGCCGTCCTGCCGTTTGACCAGAACCGCATGACCGCCCGCGTCCAGAATCGCAACGGTAAGAGGCTTCAGTTTGAGTTCGACTGCTTTTTCCAATGCGGCGGAAGTGATTGCCTCTGCCGTTGAAAGTGTCATTCCAAGAGTCATTGTTTACCGCCTGTCTGGTCTGTTGGCCGGTTGGCACCTTGTCCGGCTTGTTCCGCCGCATCGAAGAAACCCGCTCATGCAGGTTTGCGCAATTAACCGCTTCTCCTTAAGGTGCTGCCCGCGATCGGGATTTGCTAGCAAATTGAACGGGTGCCGAATAGGTGGGAAAGTCGGGAAACACTTGCGGCAATTCGGAATAAATAGGCGTTTCGGGCAGGAGATTTTCAGTGAAGCGTGATTTTCAGGCGCCAGGCCGGTCACCGGTTTTTGCGCGCGAAGCAGCTGCGGCAACATCGCATCCTCTGGCAACAAGCACCGCGCTGGAGGTTCTGCAGGACGGAGGCAACGCAGTGGACGCGGCCATCGCCGCCGTTGCCGTGCAATGTGTCGTCGAACCGCATATGACAGGCATCGGCGGTGACTGCTTTGCAATCGTTACCGAACCGGATGGCCGGCTGACCGGCTTTAATGGTTCGGGCGCAGCACCGCGTGCGGCAACACCCGAAAAACTCGCAGAACTCGGTGTAAAGGACATCACCGACACGTCCGCCCATGCGGTAACTGTGCCGGGTGCTGTGCGCGCTTGGGAAACCCTGCACAAGGCGCACGGATCAACGGAATTCGGCAAACTTTTCAAGCGTGCCATTCAATATGCCCGTGAAGGGTTTCCTGTTGCGCCCCGCGTGGCAAACGACTGGGCCAACAATGTCGAGAAACTGGCCTCTGATCCGGTATCGACGGCACGGTACCTCATTGATGGCAACGCACCTGCCATAGGCACGATCCTCAAATACCCGCATCTTGCCGCAACACTCGAGGCTATCGCCACCGATGGTGCGGATGCGTTTTATTCCGGTCCGATTGCCAGCGATATCGTCGAAGCTCTGCAAAGCCGCGGCGGCTTGATGACGGAGGACGACCTCGCCGCGTGCCATACGACCGCTGTCTCTCCTGTCATGAGAGACTACAAGGGGCATACGGTTGCGGAATTGCCGCCCAATGGACAAGGCATCATTGCCTTGGTGATGCTCGGGATTCTGGAAAAGTTCGACCTTGAAAACCTGGATCCAATGGGCCCGGAGAGGTTCCACCTGCAGATGGAAGCAACACGGCTTGCCTATGCAGTCCGCGACAGGTTCGTAACGGATCCTGGCTATATGGACGTTTGCCATTCCGGGTTGATTGCGTCGGATTATCTCGACCGGCTTGCCGCAGAAGTGTCGGTCAACAAACGCATGGCTTCCCTGCCTCAATCTTCACTGAGCCCGCAGACCGATACGGTTTATCTGACCGTTGTAGACAAGGATGGGCTGGCCGTTTCCTTCATAAACTCGCTGTTTTCGGATTTCGGCTCGGGGATCGTTGCACAGGACAGCGGTGTGCTTCTGCATTGCCGTGGCCGAGCGTTCAAGGCGCAGGCAGGTCACGCAAACTCCATTGACGGCGGCAAGCGGCCGCTCCACACGATCATTCCGGCTATGGTGCTCAAGGATGGCAATCCATGGCTGTCCTTCGGTGTAATGGGTGGCCAATACCAGGCCTGCGGACATGCCCACCTGCTGACCAACATCATCGACTATGGAATGGACGTACAGGCTGCAATCGATTTCCCGCGCATGTTCATGGACCTGGATACGCACGAACTCCAGGCAGAGAAACTGATCCCGCCATCGACACTGGACGGCCTCAGAGCACTTGGCCATCAGGTGACGCCGGCCAAGGGAGCCATTGGCGGCAGTCAGGCCATCATGATCGACAAGGCACGGGGGTTGTTGACAGCCGGGTCTGACCCGCGCAAGGACGGCCACGCAGCAGGTTATTGACGAATTGCCCAGCACTATCGGGTACTCTCACTTTGTCCTTGCGAAAGCGTGCGCCTGCGTGTTGATTGCGCCAGGACGCGCCTTCAAATCATAAGGACAGTCATGCCTTCAGTATCAAGGCGAGAATTGTTGCTGGGCAGCGCGGGCGCAGTTTCAGCGTTTGCGGCAGGAGGCCTTGCGGCAAAAGGCTTTGCGGCTACCGATTCCGCAGAGCATATCCTGAGACTTTCCAACCAAGATCACTCCATTTTGCCCGGGACGCTTACGCGCGACATGATGAGCTTCCTCCCTGATGCGCCGCCGCCGGTACTGCGCATGAGGCAGGGACAAAAGGTGGCAATCGATGTCATCAACGATCTGGATGAGCCGACCGTCGTGCATTGGCACGGACTTAGAATTCCCAACCGGATGGATGGCGTGCCTTATCTGACCCAGTATCCGATCGAAACGGGTCAGTCCTTCCGATACGAATTCACGCCGCCAGATGCAGGGACGTTCTGGTATCACCCTCATTGCAATACGCTTGAACAAATTGCGCGTGGCCTGACCGGGATCATGGTGGTCGAAGAACCGGAAGATATTGGTTTCGACCAAGACCTGCCATTGAACATTCGGGACTTTCGCCTCGGCGGCGACGGTCAGTTCATTGCCTTCTCAAAGCCGAGAAATGCTGCGCGCGGAGGCACGCTCGGAACGGTGTCGACCGTCAATTGGCAGAAGGAGCCTGTTTACGAACTGCAGGCGGGAAGCCTTGTCCGCCTCAGACTGGCCGTTACCGACCTGACTCGCGTTGGAACTTACGAACTTGAGGGCGGCGAGGCCCGGGTCATCGCTATCGATTCTCACCCATTACCCAAGCCCCTACCGGCGAAAGACCTGGTCCTGTCGCCCGGTCAGCGTGCGGATATTGCGTTGAAGGTACCGGACCAGGACGGCGAAACGGTAAAATTGTTTCTACGTCGTGCCAATGGTGACCGGCTTCTGGCAACGTTCAGCGCAGCTGGCCAAAGCGTCCGACGAGATTTGAAGGAATTAAAGCCGCTTCCTCCCAATCCGGTGCCTGAGCCGGATCTCGCCAATGCCGAAGTGATCGATTTCGTGTTCGGCTGGTCACCGGAAGGAGATGCTCCGCAAGCCAGCATCTGTGGCTCACTCGGATATACATTCTGGTCGATCAACCGGGTGGCCTGGCCGGGGGATAAGCCTGGACCTTTCGACCCATTGGCGACGATGAAGCTGGGCAAGTCATATGTGCTGCGTCTCAGAAACGAATCTCCGAACGCCCATCCGATCCATCTTCATGGCGTTTCCTTCAAACTGCTGCGGTCAAACAAACGCACCCTGCCGCCGCTCGTGACCGATACGGCTTTGCTTTTGAAGGATGAAACGATGGAAGTGGCCCTTGTCGCTGACAATCCCGGTGATTGGGCGTTCCATTGTCACGTCATCGAGCACCAGAAAACCGGTTTGGCCGGCTTTCTGAGGATCGAGACTTGATAAACCATCACCAGAACCAAATCAGGCAGACAGTGAGATCGTGAAGGAAGTTTCTTCGCTGTCTTCGGAGGCAGTGGCGTATTGCGCCAAATGCTGCTGACGCTCCATTTCGGTCTCAGCGGACATGTTATGGCTCGCCAGAAGCTGGGTTGCGTATTCTGCATGTGAACCGGCGTGAAGGTCACGCTGCAGCTCTTCTGCGGCCTGGTGAGCCGGCATCATGTCGACACCAGCGAATGTTCCTTCAGATACTCCAAAGAGGTCTGAATTGGGAACGAAGTCTGCTGATGGTTTTTGGCGAATTCGCAGGGCGTGAATCGCTGAAACAGGTTTTACTTGCATCTTTTGCTCCGTGGTGGGCCAGTCCGTGGCCAGTCTTTCGGAGGTCCGGGGATTCCGGATCTGCGTTGAAACCTATCGTGACTCGCAAGAGAAAAATGTGACGCGCGTCACAAAAGGGTTGCCAGCTCCGCCGCAACAACAAAAGCAAGCGGTCCAAATCTGCCTGACCCTCAAAAAAGTCGGCGCTAAAAAAGAGCCCGGAGCGATGCTCCGGGCCGAGGCTATCCAGTGGTACATCTGGAATTCAAAAAATCGAGAGATCAGCGCTCGGTCTTGAGAAGGTGACCTGCCCCACGCTGTCGTGGCAGAGCTGCCATGGCCCGATAGCTGTTAGCACCTGACAGAGTGTCTGCTGGGCGGACCTGACGGGCCTGGATGTCATAGTCGCGTGTTGCAATCAGATGAGCCAGAAAGACCGAATTCGGGTAATACCGTCCGGTGTAGGCATCATGGTCACGCTCAAGATCCGGCTTGGGCGGCTCTGGCAGGTAAGACGCAAAGCTATTGCCCTGGCGCTCGCTTTCCGTCTCTCCCATTGAGGGACGTTTGCGCCTCACATTGGCACGTCCTGCCGATGTTACAGGGTTCACTCGCACGTATTAACGCCTCATTGTTTCAAATCGGCACAATCAGTGCCTTCCTGTCTGAAACCTCGCAATCACCATGCCAATATAGGAAGGCGTTAACCTTTTGTCCGCGGAAAACCGCCAAAACAGGGTCACAAAAGTTAACGAAAGTGTGCGCGAATGGGCCAGGTAAGGGGGAAAACGAGGATATTGCGCGCAAGAAGAAAAAGAACTTGCCTTCGCAAAACCGGCAAATCCCGTCCCAATTTGTGATTCTGTCCTGTTTTGATCAGGCTTGGACCAAGGCTCCGGTTTTGGGACTCGGCAAATCAAAGTCGGAAGCATCCAAGCGTCCGGTCTTCAGAAGATGCTGCAGGCAAACCGTGATCGACATTGCGTCATCGAGTGCATCATGATGACGGCCGGGTGGGGTCGGCAACCCGAAGTAGGTCGCAAGTTCACCGCTGGTCGTCCTGCCAATATCCTCCAAAGACATACCGGCCTTGTTCAAAAGGCTTGCCGCGTTCCCGAACCTGTGCGCCGGAATTGGCGGAACCATGCCCGCCACGTAGCAGCTGACTGCCATCAGAAACATTTCGTCCTTGCCCCAGGACCACAGCGTCGCATCGCCGGCGATTCGGGCAAGCCTCAAATGTGCGTCTTCAGGTCTTATTCCTTCAGCGTCGATCCGAGCCTGGGTAATACCGGTCAATTCAGTGAAGAATGGATCGACAACGGTCGGCTTTCCATATCGATCCGCGGTCTTGATAAATATTCGCTCCGTTTCAAGCACACGAAAGCCCGGCTCAAGCGACAGCTTCACAGCACCGATTTGGGCGACACACGGATCGGGGTCCAATGGCCCGCACCACATGCGGTCCTTCGCACCGGGGGCTGTCAGAAACTCGCTGTCAAAGACAATAGTGTGAGACATTCGACCTTCATCGCTTCGTTGCCGGAGAGCACTGAACCTAACAGGGCATGCGCAACACGGTCACGCAGACAAAAGAAAAAGCGCGGCCCGCTAAGGCCGCGCTTTCAAGAAATTTTGTTCCAAACCGCCTGAATTAAGCAGTCAGAGCGCCCTGTGCCTTGTCAACCAGAACCTTGAAGGCATCCGGCTGATTGATCGCGAGATCGGACAGAATCTTGCGGTCGACTTCAACACCAGCCTTGTTCAGACCGTCGATAAACCGGCCATAGGTCAGGCCGTGCTGACGGGTTGCTGCGTTGATGCGCTGGATCCAGAGCGAGCGGAAGTTACGCTTCTTGGCCTTGCGGTCGCGATAAGCGTATTGGCCTGCCTTCTCGACAGCCTGCTTGGCAACGCGGATGGTGCTCTTGCGGCGGCCGTAATAACCTTTAGCGGCCTTCAGAACTTTCTTGTGACGAGCGTGGGCGGTTACGCCCCGTTTGACGCGTGACATTTAGGTGATCTCCTTCGGGGCTGGCGTTATGCGTAAGGCAGGAACTGCTTCACGATCCGTGCATCCTGATCGCTCAACGTGGTGGTGCCACGAGCGTTGCGGATGAACTTGTTCGTGCGCTTGATCATGCCATGGCGCTTGCCGGCCTGCGCGGTTTTCACCTTGCCGGTCGCAGTCACTTTAAAGCGCTTTTTAGCGCCGGACTTCGTCTTCAGCTTGGGCATTTTGCATCCTTTCCTTGGTGCGTCCGCTCAAACGGGCGCTTCTTTCTTGGTGCATTCAGAGCCGACACGGCATGCCCTTGGTTGTCGATGGAGGCCTGCAAGAGAATGCAGAAGACCAGTCCACGACGAGCCGGACGACTCTGGACCGGGCGCTTATATGGGAGGATCTGCGGAAATGCAACCGGAAACGGGCGTTTCCTGGCACCCCGAAATGCCTGCACCCGTCGCACCAACTTGGCGCAACGGGTATCGGCTGATCTGATCTTCAAAAACTGGGCGATGGAAGCCCTGGCCCGAAGTCTTTTTTCATGGCCTATACAGCTCGCTTCGCTTCATCTTTGGCGGCCTCGAGCCTGTCGGCAAATGCATCGGCCGCCGCTATTGCCGTACCTTGCACATGAACGAATTCGACACTCTCTACGCCCAGGAAGTTCAACAGGAATTTAAGATATGGCTGTACAAAGTTTGCTGCGGAAAAGGGTTCACCCGCCAGGTATCCCTCAGCGCCATAAGTACAGACAACAACCGCACGACGCGTTTTGACCAGTCCCTTGAAACCGCCTTCTCCCATGGAAAATGTGTGACCGATGCGGGAAATCTGATCGACCCAGGCCTTGAGTGCAGCAGGAATGGAGAAATTGTAGATCGGGACTGCGAGCAATAGCGTATCTGATGCCTGAATTTCTGCGATCAGACTATCCGACAGGGCTGTTGCGGCTTGCAGTTCAACAGAAAGACCATCCTGAGGGGCATAGAACCCTTCAATGGTTTCTTGGGCGATGAACGGGATTGAGCCGTCGGAAACATTTCGGGTAATGACCCGGCACCCTGGATACTGTGTTCTGAATTCAGCTTCGAAGGCGTCTGCCACGGCTGCAGAATGCGACCCCTGCAGACGGGAACTTGAATTGATGCGAAGCAACTGTGTCATGAACTGACCTCCTTGGTGAATGGTCAGTCGGATTTAGTTTCATGCGCTAGTTCGAAAAATACGTCGAAATGCATCGAAGTCGTGCGTAAGCTGCACGAATGGAACTCTCAACACTCAAGACGGCACTCCTCGTGCGCGACCTTGGCAGCTTCGCTGCCGTTGCCAGACTTCTGGATCTCGACGCTTCGAGCGTGTCGCGCGTCATCGCGCAGCTGGAACAGGATGTCGGATTTCGGTTGTTCCAGCGAAGCACCCGCAGTCTTGCTCCAACAAGCGAAGGGGAACTTTATCTGAACCGCATTGCGCCGCTGTTGGAAGAACTTGAAGCTGCGGGCGACGAAGCCCGAACGACGGCAATTTCTCCGAGGGGAACCTTGCGCATGACGGTCAGCATTTCCTTCGCTCAGGAATGCTTGCTCCCGGTTCTGCCCGAATTCAAGGAAAAATATCCGGAAATTGACGTTGAGCTTCTGGCGTCGGACTCAAACCTCGATTTGAGGGCAGACGGAATTGACCTTGCAGTTCGGTTCGGCTCCATGCCGAAAGGAGACTGGATTGTCAGCAAACTGATGACGACGCGATACCGCGCTGTTGCTTCGCCGGAGTATATTGAAAGAACAGGGCCCGTCCGTCACCCGGACGATCTGTCGGAGCGGGAGTGTATCCGTTTCGCCATCCCAGGCTTTCGAACCTATTGGCAGTTTCGGGAGCATGACAGCACAGAAGCATTCGCCGTCCCGATTGGTGGCGCGACTGTCATATCGAACGCCTTGTCGATCAGGTCGGCGGCCCGTCTCGGCATGGGCATCGCACTCATGCCGATCATGCTGATCAGGCGGGACCTGCAAAAAGGAACGCTGGTTGACCTTTTTCCGGATTACGCCTGCGCGGCAGCATCTTTTGAAACAGCCGCCTGGCTTGTCTACCCGAGCAGGTCTTATCTTCCGCAGAAGGTCAGAGTTATGATCGATTTTCTGAAAGAGCATTACGGGCGGCCTGCACTCTGACCGCCCAGACACCGCATCAGGCGTTCACATCGACCACGACACGACCCTTCACCTGTCCCTTGAGGATATCGGCTCCCAGTTTGGGCAGGTCCTCCAGTGTCGCGGGCTGAATCATTGCCTCCAGCTTGTCCATCGGCAGGTCCTTGGCCAATCTCTCCCAAGCCTTCAGGCGCGCGTCATACGGCTTCATCACGCTGTCGATCCCAAGAAGATTGACACCGCGCAACAGGAAGGGGACGACGGTTGCCGGCAATGCCGCACCACCGGCCAGACCAACCGCTGCGACGGACGCGCCGTATTTCATCTGACCCAGGACCCTTGCAAGCATCGATCCGCCAACCGCGTCGATACAGCCAGCCCAGGTTTCCGATTCCAGAGGACGTTTGACGGTCTCGGCGACATCGTCTCGCGGCACAATGCGGCTGGCACCGAGCGATTTCAGATAATCCCAGGTGCTTTCGCGCCCTGTAACAGCAGCCACTTCGTAACCAAGATTGGCCAAAATGGCTGTCGCGACGGATCCGACACCACCTGCGGCTCCTGTCACCAGAACAGGGCCATTCTCAGGCTTCAGGCCATGCTCTTCCAGCGCCATCACCGCCAGCATTGCGGTGAAACCGGCTGTCCCGATCGCCATGGCATTCCGGGTGCTCAAACCGTCCGGCAACGGAACCAGCCACTCGCCTTTCACGCAGGCCTTTTGCGCATATCCGCCCCACCAGGCTTCACCAACGCGCCAGCCGGTCAGCACAACCTTGTCGCCCGGCTTGTACCAATCGTCGTTGGACTCCTCGACAGTGCCTGCGAAATCGATCCCCGGCACATGCGGGTAGTATCTTACCAGCCCGCCACCCGGTCCGACGCACAAACCATCCTTATAGTTCAGGGTTGAATAATCCACCGCAACAGTCACATCACCTGCCGGCAATTGTGTCTGATCAATTTCCTGAACGGAGGCATTTGTCTTGCCGTCTTCATCCTTGTCGACAATTAGGGCTTTGAACGTCATTTCATCTGGTCCTGTTAAACTGCTGTTTCGGCAATAGACCTGGCCTGTTGGCGCAGGACAAATTTCTGGATCTTACCGGTTGCGGTCTTGGGCAACTCGGTGAAGACAATCTTCTTGGGTCGCTTGAAGCCAGCCATGTTCTCACGGCAAAAGCCAATCAGACTTTCCTCTGTTTCCGCGCTGCCATCCTTCAATTCGACAAAGGCGCAAGGAACCTCGCCCCAGGTTTCATCAGGCAAGGCGACGACGGCGGCCAGCACCACATCCGGATGCCTGTGCAACACGCCCTCAACCTCGACAGAGGAAATGTTCTCTCCGCCTGAGATTATCACATCCTTCAACCTGTCCCGGATCTGGATATAGCCGTTTTGGTGGCGAATGGCAGCATCGCCGGAGTTGAACCGGCCGCCGGAAAACCCATCGGCTGTTGCCTCCGGGTTCTTGTAGTAGCCTTTCATCACGGTGTTGCTTCTGATGACAATCTCGCCTTGCGTTTCCCCGTCCCAGGGAACAGAAACTCCGGTGTCGCGGTCGATGACATCAATCGTTTCCGTCATCGGAAAACCGACACCTTGCCACGATTGCCGCTCGGCCTGTACGTCCGCAGACAGATCGTCCCATTCCTCGCGCCACAGGCATTGCGCGACATGTCCATAGGTTTCGGTCAGGCCATAGACCTGCATTACCTCCAGGCCCAACTGCTTTACGCCGGCGAGAACCGCTGCTGGAGGCGGTGCGCCTGCGGTCATGACCTTGACCTTGTGGCTGATGGCCTTCCGTTGGTCTTCGGGCGTGTTCAAAAGCATGGAGAGGACGATCGGCGCCCCGCCAAGATGTGTTATCTGGTGTTCGGCGATCAGCCTGAAGACCGCCTCGCCGGTGATCTGACGAATACAGACAATCGTCCCGGCCATCAGTGTCATGGTCCAGGCATGACACCAGCCATTGCAGTGAAACATCGGGACTGAATAGAGATAGACCGGATGGCGCGGCAGTTCCCATGCCTGGGGCGTACCCATGCACATGAGATAGGCTCCACGGTGATGATAGACGACACCTTTGGGCCGACCTGACGTTCCCGACGTATAGTTCAGGGCAAGAGCGTCCCATTCGTCGCCAGGCCCTTGCCACGGGAAGTCCGGATCGCCTTCCTTCACCAGTTGGTCGTAGGTCGAAGACCCAATGCAGGCCCCGCCAGGGCCCTGAGCATCAATGATATCGACGGCAGGAACGATGGCCTCATTGATATCAAAAGCCTTTTTGACAACATCAGAAAAGGCAGTGTCAACGAAGACCAGCTTCGCATCGCTGTGATCCAGAATGTAAGCAACCGTTTCGGGTTCCAGCCTCGTATTGATCGTGTTCAGCACAGCTCCTGTCAAAGGGACTGCATAATGCAGCTCGAACATTTCAGGGGTGTTCGCTGCCATGACAGAGACAGTGTCTCCAGGCTTGATACCCATCGCGACCAATTGCGCTGCGACCCTGCTGACACGGTCCTTGACTTCGGACCATGAGTATCGGCGTTCGTTATAAATAATGGCGGTTCGCGCAGGAAAGATCGCCGCTGTCCTTTCAAGAAAGGAAAGCGGGGACAAGGGCACGTAGTTGGCTGCTTGCCTGGAGAAGGCGTCGTAATGCTCCTTCATCTCAGGGCTCCTGATGAATAAACGGCTTTTCCCAGACTGTGGCGGCCCTCATGCCGTGCGGGGTGTCGACCTGCACCTTGGTTCCATCATCCCAATGCGTCATGCGCACCATGCCGAGCGCGACATTGGTCCGATAATCCGGGGAATAGGCTGCCGAGCTCACCGTACCGACTTGGCGCCCCCCTGCAATGATCGGCCACAATTCGTCGCACGGCGGTACCGGATCACCGTCAATCGCAACGCTGCGGATTTGCCTGACAGGGCCTTCCACGGCAACGCGCAGCAATGCATCCCTGCCGATGCAGCCGATGGCGTCCTTCGTCTGGCAGAACCGCCCCAACCCGCATTCATGGGGTGTGTTGTTTCGAGTCATGTCATTGCCATAAGACAGCAACTGACCTTCGATCCGCTCAATCAGGTTTGGGCAACCGGCGCGGACATCCATGTCTTCCCCGGCTTCCATCAAGGCATCCCAGACAGGTTCGCCAAGATCGAACCCTTCAACATAGAGTTCAAAGCCTCCCTGTTTTGAATAGCCTGACCGGGCCAGAACCAGCCTCTGACCCTCAAACTCGACATAGTCATAGTGAAAGAAACGAATGGAGCGGATCCGTTCTCCAAAGACCCGCGCCACCAGGTCTTCGGCTTTCGGCCCCTGGATCGCGAGCGGAGCGACATCGGGTTCATCGACATCGACCTCCAGCCGGAAAGCATGGGCGAGGCCCTTGATCCAGAACAGAAGATCGCTATCGGCCACCGACACCCAGAACTTGTCTTCGGCAAGTTTTGTCGTCACCGGGTCATTCAGCATGCCACCGGTTTCATCGACCATCGGTGTATAGTAGCACCGCTCTTCGCTCATTCCGGACAGGTCGCGCGGCGTCAGCATCTGCGCCAACCGTGCGGCGTCAGGCCCCCAAAGCTCCACCTGCCGTTCGCACGAAACATCCCAAAGCTGAACTTTGGATTTCAGATGACGATAGTCCGCTTCCACGCTTTCAAACACTGTCGGCAGAAGCATATGGTTGTAAACCGTATAACCCTTGACACCGGCGGACTGAACGCGCCGGGAAAATGGGGTCTTTCGGGTACGGCGAGAAACTGAAAGCGCGGGGACCTGCATCTCGATCTCCTTTATGCAGCCTGTTCGGCAGCCGGACCCGACCAGTCGATCTGGCAGATCTCTGCACTGCGGCCATCGAAATCCCAGACCCGGCCAAACGCCCGCACGCGGCCCTGCGTTGCGGTGGCAACGGTGATATCGCGGCCCATCCAGTATTCGGTGTTGGAAATAACGATGTCTTCATCCGGATTGGCACCCGGCACCGGCACGACTTCTCCCTTGATGGCCTTGCCCACCACCAAACGGCGCGTCTTGCCCTCATTGGTGTAAGACACTGGCGCGCGCTCTGCTCCAAGAAACTCACTCACGAGCACTTTGAACAAACCGGTCGTTCCCCGGGCCTGACCTGAGAAGATTTTCACAAGACCGTCAAACGCTTTATCACTTGCACGATCATCAATGAATACGGCGGCTTTCCAGTTTCCACGCGCCATCAATCCGGGTATCTCAATCAAAAGCCCGATATTCAGGCCGGACAGGTCCTCACCCTGATAGTGCCCTTCGTCGATGCGAATTCCTCCCCAGGTCTGGCAGTAACCCTCGGTCGGCGGATGCTTTCCAAGCGACACCACGCAGGGACAGAAGACCGTACAGTTGCAGTTCAAGATCAATTCACCGCGAATGGCCCATCCGGACATTAGTATCTCCCTAGACTGATTGCGTTGTTACGAGTGGCAGGAGGACGACGGTCAGTCCTGCCACAATTAGAAAAACACCAAGCGGTGCGCTGATCCGGGAGCCGATTTGCGCCAGTTTCTCCAGCGTCATCAGCACCATCGCAAGACCCATGAACGCAAGGTTCATTGTGCCCGCCACAAAGGCCAGCAGCATCAAGGCCCAGCAACATCCAAGACAGACAGCTCCGAGCCGCAGGCCAAGTTGAAAGGCTCCCGATACGCCCGGTTTCCAGTGGCTCATGAAAAACGTCAACGGGCTCTGGCAAGCTTTAAGACAAGCCTCCTTGAGCGGACTGAACTGATAGACGCCGGCCAGGATCAAGAGGCCGCCATTGACGAAAACCGAAGTGACCTGGCCGAGCGGATTGAGAAGGCCGGCGCTCGCCAACCACACCTGGATCACGGCCGCCGAAACAGAAAATCCCAGCCAGATTGCCAGGTAACCGCCTCCTAGGGCTGCAAAGGACCAAGTACCTGCAGCTTCGGTGTGGGTCAGATCTGAGTAAGTACGAAGAGCCGGAAATGCGGTCGGCGCCATCATCGCAAGCGCCATCAAAGACCACATCACCACGGCCGAACCGAGCCCGGCATCAGCAGCAGATTGCGAACAAAGCGACAGCAGAAATTGCGCAGCCGAGCCTTGCCACTTCAAGGCCGGATCAACGGCAGCCTGCATGGCGAACAGGACACTCCAGGCCACCAAGATGCTCGCAAAAAACGTAAGCCACATCGCCTTGTGGCCGGGCAAAAGTCGGTCGATAGCCTTCACCCTGTCCTCCCAGACTTGATTGCGCTTACGCTGCTCCTCGTGAATTGAAAAGTCAAACTTTTAATTGTCTGACATTTGTTTTTTCCATTTGACCCTCGAGTCGACGGCCATTAGGTTGATCAGGCTGAAATGAAACTGCATGGCGGGAGAGCTCATTGGCGATTGAATTCAATACGATTCAGAAGGAAGGACTCTCGGTCCAGATCGCCAATGCCATCCGAAATGCCATTCTCGAAGGCCGTCTCGCCGGAGAGGAGCGCCTTCCGAGCGAAGCTGAATTGTCAGAACGTTTCGGTGTGTCACGCTCAACGGTGCGCGAAGCCCTGAAAAGGCTGGCCGCCCAAAACCTGATCCGCAGTGAACGCGGCTCTTCCGGTGGCGCTTTCGTCAACCGCATGACCTGGGACGAAGCCAAAGCCAATCTCGTGACGACCACGCGTCTGCTTATCGGCATGAACGATATTCCGTTTGAAGATGCGATTGAATCCCGGTTCGCACTGGAAATGGCAGCACTGCCGATGGCGGCCCTGAACCGAACCGAAGAACAGCTTGAAGCACTCGAAACAGAGATTGCCCGCCAACGGAATCCAAACACAAGCGACGAAGACTTCTGTGCATCGGATGTCAGCTTTCATTCGGTCGTAGCCGATGCCACTGACAGCCCATTGCTGGCATTCCAGCTTTCATCGGCTTTTGAAGCCATGCAGCCGCTGATGAACATGCTGGTTTATCGACTGCGCGACCGCGAGCGCATCGCCGAAATTCATGAGGCGATGCTTGGTGCGCTGAAGGCCGGCGACAGCGACGCTGCGTCAGCTCAGCTAGAAGCCTTGTCTGCCTACACCCGCGAACTTGCCGCTCAGCGCCGAAAGCCTATCGGCAACTGACTGGCGGCTTCAGACAATTCCACCACCTGCACCGGTCACCGCCGGCCGTATCTCGGCGACCTTGTTCCGATACCCGGAGGCGCGGTATGCCGAAACCGGGTCGATGACACCCCCATTTTCAAGTCGGGCCATGGCAAGAATGGGTTCAACGTCAGTTCTGAAGGCTTGCTTCAGTGTCGCTGAGGCCATCAGGGCGTCGTTGTCCTGCTGAAAGTCATGCAGCGCCGATCTGTCGACAATCAGTGCCTGCGCATAGGCGCGTTGAACTTCCATGGCGCTCACCATGAGGCTCTCGATCGGGTCGGTCACGTTGTGCGACTGATCAAGCATATGCGCAGGAGCGAAACCTTCAGCACTGCGCGTCTCCGCGTCGACCAGCTCGTTGAAGACCAGAAACAGCCGGTAAGGATCGATCGATCCGGTATCCAGATCGTCGTCACCATATTTGCTGTCGTTGAAATGGAAACCGCCCAGTTTCTGGAATTGAATGAGCCGAGCTACGATCATCTCGATGTTGACGTTCGGCGCATGATGCCCGAGATCAACGAGGCAAAAGGCCCGGTCTCCAAGCTCCTGCGCAATGAGGTAATTGGTGCCCCAGTCCTGCACGACTGTCGAATAGAAAGCTGGTTCGAAAATCTTGTGTTCCGTGAAAAGCCGCCAGTTCTCGGGCAACTCCGCATAGATTGCCTTTGCTGAGTCCAGATATCTCTCGAACTGCCGGACAAAATGCGTCTGCCCCGGAAAATTGGAGCCGTCTCCAACCCAGACCGTAAGCGCCGTGGAGCCGATGGCAGTGCCGATCTCGATGCACTCCAGATTATGGTCAATCGCCTGCTGGCGCGTTGCCGCATTGGTATGCGTCAGAGAACCGTATTTATAGGAATGTGCTTGGCCAGGCTGGTCCTGAAAGGTGTTGGAATTCATCGCATCGAACCCAAGACCAAGCGATAACGCACTTGCTTTGAGGTCCGACGGATCCGCCTTGTCCCAGGGAATGTGCAGGGAAACCGACGGCGTCGCGCGGGTCAATTGATGAATAACCGCGCAATCCTCAAGCTTGTCGAATATGTGCCGGGGCTCACCTCTGCCGGGAAAACGCGCAAATCGCGTCCCTCCTGTTCCAACCCCCCAGGAGGGGATAGCAACACCGTAGCCGGAGACCTTGGCTTTTATGTCGTCTATCGCGATGCCGCGACGATCCAGCTGTTCTCCCAGTGTTGCATAGTCGCGGTTCAAGGCAGTCAAAGCCGCTTCGTTTTCCTGGGCGATCACAGAGTTGTCGATCATCATCTTGAAGATCCTTTCCTGACCCTTCCCGGCCGTTGGTCACCAGGCGGTCCGGCACTCGATAGGGGGTGAAACAATGTCTGAATGTGTCTTCCAACCGTGGGGATGTCATCCTGCTCGAACCAGTGCTCCAGGCGACCGCCGGGTTGGACGCTAGCGCGTAAAAGACTGCACATTTCCGGCGTCGACATTGATGATGTTGCCGGTTGATTTTGACGATACGTCGGAAGCGAAGAAATAACTCGCTTCAGCAATATCTTCCGGCAGAACGGATCGCTTCAGAAGAGATCGCTGACGGTAGTGTTCTTCGAGTTCGGATGTGTCTTTGCCGTAGGCTTCCGCCCGTTCCTTCAGCCAGTTTCCGGACCAGATCTTGGATCCTCGAAGCACCGCATCCGGGTTGACCACATTGACGCGGATCCCTTCAGGAGCACCTTCCAGCGCCAAACACCTGGCAAGATGCAGCTCCGACGCCTTCGCTGTGCAATAGGCACTGGCACCCGGTGAGGCCGCCAATCCGTTTTTGGATCCGATGAAAACGATGGAACCGCCTAGCCCTTGTGTCTTGAGAACCTGAAATGCCGCGCGCGACACCAGAAAATAGCCGGTCGACAGGATGGAAAGGTTGCGGTTCCAGAGATCCAGCGTCGTCTCCTCTATCGGCGCAGAGGAGGCAATGCCTGCATTCGACACAAGGATATCGACGCCACCGAATTCCAGCGCAGCCCGAGAAAAACTCTCTGCGACCGCGTCTTCACTCGTGACGTCCATTGTGACGGCCCGGACAACATCCTTGGAGTAGCGCCCGCTCAGATTGTGCGCGGCGGCCGCAAGGGCCTCCTTGTCGATATCCGCCAGGACAACACAGGCTCCTTCGCGCAAAAACCGCTCAGCCGTTGCCGACCCTATTCCGCCAGCACCTCCGGTCACCAACGCAATCCGCCCCGCCAGGCTTTTCGGGTTTGGCATACGCTGCAGCTTCGCCTCTTCGAGCAACCAGTACTCAATGTCGAAAGCTTCCTGCTCACGCAGTCCGCAATAGGTCGAAACGCTGGAAGCGCCCCGCATGACGTTAATGGCATTGGTATAGAATTCGCCTGAAATTCGGGCAGTTGCCTTGTCCTTGGCAAAGGTGATCATGCCGACACCCGGCACCAGATAGACGACGGCGTTCGGATCCCGAAGCGCTGGACTGTTGTCGTATTTACAACGTGCATAATAGGCGGCGTAATCGTCCCGATAGGTTTCCACCGCCTCGCCCAGGCCGGAGAGCGTGGCTTGAATGTCTGGATTGCCCGGGTCGAAATCGACAACAAGCGGCCTGATTTTGGTTCGCAGAAAATGATCGGGACAACTAGTGCCCAGAGCCGCCAGGGCTTCCATGTCATTGGAGTTGACGAATTCCAGAACTGCGTCACTGTCGTCAAAATGTCCGACCATGTGCTGCTTCCCGGAAATCATGCCTCGAATTGCCGGCATGAGACTGGCGGCGATGTCCCGCCGCTCAACCGGCGGCAGAGCATTGAACCTGGCACCGCCAAAGGCGTTTGTGCCCGCAGTTTTGTCCTCGAACCAGCCTATCGCCTTGTTGATGATTTCCAACGTCGTTTCGTAGCACTCCTTGGCGGTATCCGCCCAGGTAAACAATCCATGGCTTTCAAGAACGACACCCCGTGCCTGCGGGTTCGCCTCGCAAAACTTTTCAAGCCACAGACCCAACTCATATCCAGGCCGTTTCCAGGGCAGCCAGCCAATGTCCTCGCCAAAAATCTCTCGTGTGAGCTCCCTGCTGTCAGCTGCCGCGGCGATAGCGATGATTGCGTCGGGGTGCATGTGATCGACATGCGGCATGGGCACATAGGCATGAAGAGGCGTGTCGATCGACGCAGCACGCGGGTTCAGGTTGAAGGTACAGTGTGGCAGGTAGCCGACCATCTCATCTTCAAACTCAAGCCCCCGATAAAGACCTTTCAATGCGCGCAGCTTTTCCATGTAAAGCGTCGCAAAACCATCCATCTCGATGGTGCCGACGTCGCCTCCTGAGCCTTTCACCCACAGGACCTCAACTTCGTCGCCAATAAGCGGATCCTTCTGAAAAACCTTCGCGGATGTGTTGCCACCACCGTAGTTTGTGATGCGCTTGTCGGATCCAAGAAGGTTCGAACGATAAAGAAGAAGTTCAGGCTCACTCATGCCCGACGCCTTTTGATCGTCCCACAGGTTTTCCAGCCGGGACCCGGCGGCCGAATTCAACATGGTGTCCTCCCAGAATACGCCTGACAGCGGTCGTTTGTTTGGCTAGACACTCGCTTGATCAGAATCGAATGTCAATCAAAAACAATCATATCCAATCATATTGCACTGCAAAATGATTATTATTGATCTTTTTTGATTGACAGTGACTGATAATGATGAAAACGTTTGATCAACGGGAGGACTATATGCACGAGAAAGAGCGCCACAGGATCATCTTGTCCGCTGTCCAGGATCGGCCGGTTGTTACGGTCCAGGAATTGGTGGCGTTGACGGATTCCTCGGAAGCAACCATACGTCGCGACATTGCTCAGCTGCATGTGCAAAAGAAACTGCGCCGTGTGCGTGGGGGCGCGGAATCAATTCACCCACCACAATTTGTCGGCCTGGCAGGACGTCCTTTCAGCGTAAACGAAACGATCAACATCGCGCAAAAGCGCGCAATTGCTCAAAAGGCTGTCGAACTCTGCGAAGACGGCGATGCGATCATCATCAACGGCGGCACCACGACATTTCAAATGGTCCACCCGCTGGCGACAAAACGGATGCAGGTATTCACCAACTCCTTCCCGATTGCCGAACATCTTCTCAAGAACTCCAAGAACACGATCATGCTGTCCGGCGGAGCGATCTACCGGGAGCAGAACATCATCTTGAGCCCCTTCGACAATGACGTGACCCGAAATTTCTATGCAAAGCGGATGTTCATGGGTGCGCAGGGCCTCGGCCCTCTCGGTCTCATGGAAGCTGATCCGCTTCTGATCCAGGCCGAACAGAAATTGATCGGCCAGGCGGACGAACTGGTCGTGCTTGCGGATTCATCCAAATTCAGTGCGCGTTCCAGCCTGATCCTGTGTGCGCTTGACCGGATCTCAACCGTGATCACAGACGAAGGCATTCCGGACAACGCGGCCAAGATGCTGGAGCAGGCCGACATCAATCTGATCGTGGCATCGGTAAACGCCACACAGAGCAAGGCGACCTCAAGCGGGTAGCCGGCATTCTGCCGGAACCCTCAACGGGCCGGCAGTTCATTTAGGGAGGAAGCAATGAAACTCTTCAAGTCACTATTGGCTGCAACAGCAGTTGCCGCCGTTTGTATCGCCGCTCCTGCGCAAGCTGAAGACAAGCGCATTGCGTTGGTCGTCAAGGCTCTCGGGATCGGTTTCTTTGAGGCTGCCGCTAAAGGCGCGGAAGAAGCTGCCAAGGAATTGGGCGACGTGGAAATCATCTACACTGGCCCGACAGACACGACAGCGGAAGGTCAGATTGAGGTGATCAACGCCCTGATCGCGCAGAAGGTCGATGCTATCGCGATTTCCGCAAACGATCAGGATGCGCTGGTTCCAGCACTCAAAAAGGCCATGGACCGCGGCATAACAGTGATTTCGTGGGATTCAGGCGTTGCTCCGGAAGGCCGTCAGTTGCACCTCAATCCGTCGTCAAACCCGTTGATCGGCAACATGATCATCAAGCTGGCAGCTGATCATCTGCCAGATGGTGGCGATGTCGCGGTCCTATCTGCATCAGCTACCGCAACGAACCAGAACATCTGGATCGAGGAGATGAACAAGGTCAAGGACAACTACCCCGGCATCAATGTGGTTGCGACCGTGTATGGTGACGATCTGGCAGACAAGTCCTACCGCGAAGCCCAGGGCCTGATGCAAACCTATCCCGATCTCAAGGCGATTATCGCACCGACCTCTGTCGGCATCGTCGCCGCGGCCCAGGCAGTATCGGACGCTGAAAAAGCCGGACAGATCAACGTTACCGGTCTTGGATTGCCATCTGAGATGGCCGGACATATTGAGTCGGGCGCATCCAAGTCGTTCGCCATCTGGAACCCGATCGATCTGGGCTATTCAGCCACGATGCTGGCCTACAATCTCGCGACCGGAAAGGCTGAAGCTGCACCCGGTGCTGAAATTGAAATGGGCCGAATGGGCAAACTTGAGCTGAACGACAACAACGAAGGCGCAATGGCCGACCCGTTTGTCTACGACAGCTCCAACATCAACGACTTCAAAGATATCTTCTAAGCCTTTGCTTAGATCCATCTTAGGATGTCTTGGACCCGGTGCCCTGCACCGGGTCTCCTGAACCAACTAGAACAACTGGCTCCGGGATATGGTTATGCTTGCGAACACGCACGGCATTAAAGACGCGCATCCTCAGTCCGCCAGGGGATCCAAACCGGCTCTGTCCCTGACAGGCATCTCCAAGTCCTTTCCCGGGGTCAAGGCACTGTCTGAGGTTTCCCTGGAGCTTTATCCTGGCGAAGTCACAGCACTTGTCGGCGAAAACGGTGCCGGTAAATCCACCATCGTCAAGATATTGACCGGCATCTACCAGCCGGATGAAGGTGAAATCGTCATAGACGAAAAACGCGTCGCGTTTCCGACTGCTCAAGATGCAGGACGCGCCGGCGTGACCGCAATTCATCAGGAAACTGTTCTGTTTGATGACCTGTCGGTCGCGGAGAATATCTTCATCGGCCACGCCCCCAAGACCCGTTTTGGCTTGATCGACCGGCGCAAAATGCTCATTCAAGCGCAAAATCTTCTGGACAGAATTGGCGCGTCGATCGACCCCCATGTCACACTGAGAGACCTCGGGATTGCCAACAAGCATCTGGTGGCGATTGCTCGCGCGCTCTCTATTGATGCCAGCATCGTCATCATGGACGAACCGACGGCATCGCTCTCGCACAAGGAAATTGAAGAGACCTACGAGCTCGTTGAACGGTTGAAGGCGGAAGGAAAGGCCATCCTCTTCATCAGTCACAAGTTCGATGAAATCTTTCGGATCGCAGACCGTTACACCGTATTCAGGGACGGACAGATGGTCGGTGCCGGACGCATCAATGAAGTATCCGAACGTGAATTGGTCAAACTCATGGTCGGGCGCTCGGTCGATCAGGTCTTCCCGAAGCGCTCTCCGCAGCTCGGCAAGGAAGTGCTCAAGGTTGCCGGCTATTCGCATCCGACCGAATTTGAAGATATTGGCTTCGCATTGCGATCGGGTGAAATTCTCGGTTTCTATGGCCTGGTCGGTGCCGGTCGAAGTGAATTCATGCAGGCGCTCTTCGGTGTAACGCGTCCCTCGAAGGGCGCTATTCGCATCGACGATCAGATCGCCGTTATTCGAGATCCAAATGAAGCCATCGGCCACGGCATCGTCTATGTCCCGGAGGACCGGGGCAAGCAAGGCGCCGTCAAGGGATTGCCGATTTTCCAGAACATTTCCCTGCCGTCCTTGAAGGAAACATCCAGAAACGGCTTTCTGAGGCTGGCGGAGGAATTCAAACTTGCCCGCGACTACACCAGGCGCCTGGACTTGCGTGCCGCGGCGCTCGACCAGGACATTGGTGAATTGTCCGGCGGCAACCAGCAGAAAGTCGTCATCGCCAAATGGCTGGCAACGAAGCCACGGGTCATCATTCTCGACGAACCGACGAAAGGCATTGATATCGGTTCCAAGGCTGCCGTTCACGAGTTCATGGCGGAACTGGCGGCAGAAGGCCTCGCAGTGATCATGGTGTCCTCCGAAATCCCTGAAATTCTTGGCATGTCGGATCGCGTGATCGTTATGAGAGAGGGCCGAATTGCAGCCGAGTTTGAAGGGGCGGAGCTGACTCCGGAACACCTGGTCCGGGCAGCGGCGGGAATTGTGGAGACGCACTCATGATCCACTCTCTGATTAAGTCCCGTGAGACTGTTCTGGCGGCCGCCATTCTTGTCCTCATCGGTGCCATTGCCTCACGGTTCCCCGCCTTCGTCGCTCCGTCAAATCTTGTAAATGTTTTTAACGACACGGCACCACTGATCATTCTCGCACTCGGTCAGATGGTTGTGATCCTGACCCGGTGTATCGACCTGTCGGTTGCCGCCAATCTGGCCCTAACAGGCATGGTTGTCGCAATGCTCAACACGATCTTTCCGGATCTTCCCGTACCGTTGATCATGGTGATTGCCATCGGACTGGGATCAGTGATGGGCCTCATCAACGGTCTTCTTGTATGGAAACTCGACATACCGCCGATTGTTGTCACGCTCGGCACCATGACCATCTTTCGCGGCATCATTTTTGTAATCTCCGGCGGTGAGTGGATCAACGCGCACGAAATGAGCGCCGCCTTCAAGGCGTTTCCGCGGGAGGTCGTCTTCGGGCTGCCGGTGCTGTCATGGATCGCAATCCTGGTGTTGATCGGCTTCATCGTCCTGATCGGACGCACGGCGCTCGGGCGGGCCTTCTTCGCGGTCGGCGGCAATCCACACGCCGCTGTTTATACCGGCATCAACGTCGGGCTGACCCAATGTGCAGCTTACGTCATTTCCGGCGCTCTGGCTGGCCTCACCGGCTACCTTTGGGTCGCGCGATACGCTGTTGCCTATGTCGACATTGCTGGCGGGTTCGAACTTGAAGTCGTGGCTGCCTGTGTCATCGGCGGTATCTCGATTGCGGGCGGCATTGGGTCGGTTGGTGGCGCGCTCCTGGGCGCGCTTTTCCTCGGCATCGTCAAGAACGCCTTGCCTGTGGTCAATATCTCTCCGTTCTGGCAACTCGCCATTTCAGGCAGCGCCATCATCATCGCCGTTGCCTTCAACGCGACATCGAACCGGACCAAAGGCCGGGTGATCCTGAAAAAAGCGGAACATGCAACATGAGCCTTGCGACACACCAGGCCTCAACCGGACGGCAGATCCCGGATCGATTGAAAACCCCGTTACATCGCTTTCTGGCAAGTTGGGAACTGCTGCTACTTTGCGTCGCCGTGGCTGTTTTCATCCTGAACAGCTTCGCTTCTCCTTATTTCCTCGATCCCTGGAATCTTTCCGACGCGACCTACAATTTCACCGAAAAGGCGATGATCGCCTTCGCGATGGCATTGCTGATCATATCGGGCGAGATCGACCTCTCGGTCGCCTCGATCATCGCGCTAGCGTCAACCGCGATGGGGTTCGCCGTGCAACTCGGCGCGGAAACCCCGGCTCTGATCCTCATAGGGCTTGGCGTCGGCCTCCTGTGCGGGGCCTTCAACGGCTTTCTCGTCACAGGCCTCGGTTTGCCGTCCATCGTGGTCACAATTGGCACGATGAGCCTCTTTCGTGGCATCTCCTATATCGTCCTCGGAGACAAGGCTTACACCGGCTATCCTTCTGATTTCGGCTTTTTCGGCCAGGGCTACGTCGGGTGGGTGATAACCTTCGAACTCGTTCTCTTCGCAATTACCGCCGTCCTTTTTGCCATACTCCTACACAGGACCAACTTCGGTCGGGCCGTTTTTGCAATCGGCAACAATCCGGTTGGTGCGCTCTTCTCCGGCATTCGAGTGACCCGCGTTAAGTTTGCGTTGTTTTTGCTCACCGGTCTCATGTCGGGCGTTGCAGCCATCTGCCTGACTTCGCGCCTTGGTGCCACGCGGCCTTCGATCGCCTTCGGCTGGGAGCTTGAAGTGGTCACCATGGTCGTCCTTGGCGGCGTCAGCATCTTGGGCGGCTCAGGATCAATCCCGGGTGTTGTTATCGCTGCATTCGTGATGGGTATGGTGACCTTCGGCTTTGGCCTTTTGAATGTACCGGGCATCGTGATGTCAATTTTCATCGGCCTTCTGCTGATTGCGGTCATCGCATTGCCGAGAATTGTCCGCCAGATCCTCGCCAGACGGAAAGCCTGATCACATGGAAAAAGTCGCTTTCAAGATGTTGCTCAATCCCGGCATGGAAGACGAATACAAGAAGCGGCATGACGAGATCTGGCCAGAGTTGGTCACCCTGTTGAAGGATGCAGGCATCCGGGACTATTCCATTCATCTTGACCCAGACACCAACATCCTCTTCGGAGTTTTGTGGCGCGAAGACAATCACACCATGGAGGCACTGCCCGACCACCCCGTGATGCAGAAATGGTGGGCGCACATGGCTGACATCATGGCCAGCGAACCCGACAACAAGCCTGTCGTGACAGACCTCAAGTCCGTCTTTCATATGGATTGACGGCAAATGGTCACCATCCGGCATGTCGGCGTCATCGATATCGGCAAGACCAATGTAAAAGTTGCTGTTGTCGATCTGGAACAGCGGGTGGAAATTGGCGTTTTGACCCGGCCCAACAACGTGCTCCCGGGGCCGCCCTATCCGCACTATGACATTGATGGCCATTGGCATTTTATTTGTGACGCGCTCAAAGAACTCAATCTCGCCCACGGCATTGACGCCCTTTCGGTCACCGCGCATGGCGCAAGTGCCGTACTCCTGGACAAAGAGGGGCGGCTGGCATCTCCGGTGATCGACTACGAGTTTACCGGACCCGACGACCTTGAAACTGAATATGATGAAATCAGGCCTGCATTTTCCGAAACGGGATCGCCGCGCTTGAGCATGGGCCTGAATGTTGGCGCCCAGATTCATTGGCAGCTGAGCAACGACCCGACGCTTCACGATCGTATTGCCACTGTTCTGACCTATCCTCAGTACTGGACCTACCGTTTGACAGGGAAACTTGCCAATGAGGTGACGTCTCTTGGTTGCCATACCGACCTCTGGTGTCCACAGCAGGCAAGTTACTCAAGCCTCATTGGCAAACTGGACCTGGGTGCACGGATGGCCCCGGTCAAAAAGGCTGCGGACCTTATGGGCCCCCTGTTGCCGGACGTTGCCCAAGAAATCGGAATTCCGGCCGACTTGAAGGTCACTTGCGGCATTCACGATTCCAACGCATCCCTCTACCCGTATCTACAGGAGCGGCGCCCTCCATTTTCCGTCGTCTCCACCGGCACCTGGGTCATCACGCTCGCCATTGGCGGTGTTGACGTTACGCTTGATCCAAGTCGAGACACCTTGATGAATGTGAACGCGCATGGTGACCCCGTCCCTTCGGCGCGATTCATGGGCGGAAGAGAATTTGATCTCGTCATGAGCGGACGCGAGGCTTCCTGCGCGGCCCGCGACGTTGAGCACGTTCTCACCGAGCCAATCTTGCTGTTTCCTGCTGTCGACCCGCGCTCAGGGCCCTTTCAGGGAAAGACCCATAGCTGGAACACCGATGAGACAAACCTTTCTGACGGAGAGCGCTATGCCGCGGTGTCTTTTTACCTTGCCCTGATGACGGCAGAGTGCCTGAAGATAACAGGAGCTCTCGGCCCAAGCCTTGTAGAGGGCCCATTTGCTCGCAACTCCCTTTATCTGGACATGCTGGCAGCAGCGACGGAGCGTTCGGTGGAGACCTCATCAGGCTCCTCCACGGGAACGAGCACCGGCGCTGCATTGCTGCTCGACAAAAAGGTCACCGCGCAGGCTTTTGGATCGGACTTTACAGACAAGGCAGAAACATTCGATGGCCGTTTGACCGGTTACGCAAGCGAATGGAAAAGCGCAGTCCAAAGCCAGCTCAATCGGTCAATTCCGCAACGTTGATCTGGTTTCCTCCGCTATCGGCAGATCACAAAATTGTGACTCAGGGCACAGCAATCGATTCGCACTTGCCGTAACGTGAGATCTTCAGGGGTGCGAGCTTAAGGATTATCGAAAATGCCCGACGTTACCGCACAACAGGCCCAGCAATTGATCTCCTTCGCAACCCAGCGACTTGGCCGGGTTGAGGGCAACGGTGAATGCTGGACACTCGTCAACAACGGTTACCAAAGCGTGGGCTTTATTAAGCCTTCAGGCACATATGTCTGGGGACGTGTCGTTCAACAACTAAGCCAGGCTCAGCCGGGCGATGTGTTTCAGTTTACCCGATTTGAAGTCACGACAAGGGTCACGAACTCGGACGGCAGCTGGTCTGAAACTGTCATGAGCCGGGGCGCACCCAGGCACACCGCCATCCTGGAAAGCATCGATGCAAATGGACTGGCGTCCTTCCTGGAAAGCAACGTGACCGAAGACCAGGTTGTCGTTCGCAACAACTACGGCACCCGAACCTACTCTTCTACCGACGACAACGGTGTCAGAACTTCTGTCACAGTTAGCGGAAGTTTCATCATTTATCGCCCGCAGGTCGCTGCCACACCCTGATGTCCGAAGC